>JARIAQ010000022.1 GCA_029257775.1 Blautia sp.
TATAATGATGCGCTTCTTCCAGCATCATATCTTTTACCTTCATCAGACGAATTTGTGTACTTCTCTCATTTTCATCAAGCTTCATGGTAATATACTTAATATTCTGCTGTGTTTCTGGAATAATTACATGTTCCAGCGCATTTACTCTGCGTCGCGTTTTCTCAATTTCAGAAGCCATTAACTGGCAAGACTTCTCCACTTCCGCAAGCCTTAACATATCTGGCAAAATATCTGCCAGAGATTTCACTGCTCCATCTAAATCCCCTGAGGTAAATGCAAAACCATAAGAATAAATATCATTTGCGTCTGCGGTTCTGGTCTTTGTTTCAAAAACTGGAATATCCACACTCATGACATTTTTCTTCCCTGCTTCCAGATAAACTTCCTGCTTAGGAGACATCAAAGCTGTATTCAATATCTGTTCAGACATACCTGCTTTTGCAATGACAAAGTTCTTATTTGCGGACAAAATCCCTGCCTCTACCTTCTGGCGCAACGCCATATTTTCCCTTACCAAATCAAGAAACTGTCTCATAAGCTCATCACGTTTATCTTTTAGAAGCTTATGCCCCTTTACTGCTGTTACCAACTTTTTTTTCAATCGGGTAAGTTCCATTCTGGTAGGTGTTACCTGCGTAGATGCCAAAATATCACCTCTTTCTCCTTATTACAGAATTCTTTTTAAAACTTTCCGTAATATTCATCTAAGAACTTATCATCAATACGTTTCAGCTCACTTCTTGGCAAAATAGAAAGTAACTTCCAGCCAATTCTCAAAGTTTCTTCAATATCACGGTTAGCCATGTAACCCTGGGAAACATATTCCTGCTCAAACGCATCTGCGAATTTTGCATAAATAATATCAATATCAGAAAGTGCTGCTTCACCTAAAATAACCATAAGCTCTTTTGCTTCCTTACCTCGAGCATAAGCCGCAAAAAGCTGGTTCATTGTATTAGAATGATCTGCTCTTGTTTTTCCTTCGCCGATACCTTTATCTTTCAAACGAGACAGAGAAGGCAATACATCAATCGGAGGAGTAACTCCTTTACGGTATAACTCACGGCTTAGAATAATCTGCCCTTCCGTAATATATCCTGTTAAGTCAGGAATAGGATGTGTTTTATCATCTTCTGGCATAGTCAGAATTGGTATCATGGTAATGCTTCCTTTTTTACCTTTCTGACGACCAGCTCTTTCATACATTGTTGCAAGGTCTGTATACATATAACCTGGATATCCTCTACGTCCTGGTACTTCCTTACGGGCTGCAGATACCTCACGAAGCGCATCTGCATAGTTTGTAATATCTGTAAGGATAACTAATACATGCATATCCTTTTCAAAAGCAAGATATTCTGCTGCAGTAAGAGCCATTTTTGGTGTTGCAATACGCTCAACAGCTGGGTCATTTGCCAGATTAATAAATAATACGGTTCGGTCAATGGCACCTGTTTCTTTAAAACTTTCTGTAAAGAAGTTGGCTTCTTCGAAAGTAATACCCATAGCAGCAAATACAACGGCAAAATTTTCTCCTGATCCGCGTACTTTTGCCTGTCTTGCAATCTGTGCTGCAAGTTGCGCATGAGGTAGACCTGATGCTGAGAAAATAGGTAATTTCTGTCCACGAACCAGTGTATTCAAACCGTCAATAGCAGAAACACCCGTCTGAATAAACTCTTCTGGATAACTTCTTGCTGCTGGATTCATAGGCAAACCATTGATATCCATTCTGGCATCCGGTAAAATTTCCGGCCCATCATCAATAGGACGGCCCAAGCCATCAAAAACACGTCCAAGCATATCCTCAGACACACCAAGTTCCATACTTCTTCCTAAAAAACGAACTTTACTGTTAGAAAGATTAATACCGGTAGAGCTTTCAAAAAGCTGTACCAAAGCATTGCTTCCATCAATTTCCAACACACGGCAACGACGTGTTTCACCATTTGCCAATTCAATTTCACCTAATTCATCAAAATGAACATTCTCAACACCACGAACCAACATAAGAGGTCCAGCAACTTCCTGTATTGTTCTATATTCCTTTGGCATTAGAAGTCCTCCTTCCCTGTTACATTGGAGATTTCTTTTGCGAGCTGTTCTAATACAGCATTATATTCTTCATCCAATTTTTCTTCTAACACATATTTAAAACGGCCGATTTTTTCGCGTACATCAAGTTTTACTAAATCTTGAATATTGGCACCTTGTTCTAAAGCTTCTGATCCCTGTTCATAGTACGCAACTACCAGTTTCATTAACAGATACTGCTTCTTTAAAGAACTGTAAGTATCTACTTCATGGAAAGAGTTCTGGTGAAGGAAGTCTTCACGAATAGAACGAGCTGCTTCCATTTTCAGACGATCTCCTGCTGATAAGGCATCCATACCAACCATTTTAACAATTTCTTCCAACTCTGCTTCGTCCTGTAAAAGGCTCATCATCTTCTGGCGCCCTCTCATCCAATCTGGAGCAACCTTCTCATTAAACCATTTCTCCATATTGTCAAGATAGAGTGAATAACTGGTTAACCAGTTAATTGCAGGAAAGTGTCTCTTATAAGCAAGAGAGGAATCCAATCCCCAGAATACCTTTACAATACGAAGTGTTGCCTGAGATACTGGTTCGGAAATATCACCACCTGGAGGAGATACTGCACCAATTACAGACAATGCTCCTTCTCTCTTATCTTTTCCAAGAGAAATAACATGTCCGGCTCTTTCATAGAACTGCGCTAAACGAGAGCCCAAATATGCTGGATATCCTTCTTCACCAGGCATTTCTTCCAAACGTCCTGACATCTCTCGAAGCGCCTCTGCCCAACGAGAAGTAGAGTCTGCCATAAGTGCAACTGAATAACCCATATCACGGAAATATTCTGCAATAGTAATACCAGTATAAATAGATGCCTCACGGGCTGCAACTGGCATATCAGAAGTATTGGCAATAAGCACTGTTCTTTCCATCAAAGACTGTCCCGTCTTAGGGTCTTTCAATTCAGGGAACTCATTTAATACGTCTGTCATCTCATTTCCACGTTCACCGCAGCCAATATATACTACAATGTCCGCCTCTGCCCATTTTGCCAACTGATGCTGAATTACTGTTTTTCCACTTCCAAAAGGTCCCGGAACAGCAGCAACACCGCCCTTTGCAATAGGGAAGAATGTATCCACTACACGCTGTCCTGTTACAAGTGGCATTTCTGGAGGCAGTTTTTTCAGATATGGACGACCTCTACGAACTGGCCATTTCTGCATCATGGTCAATTCTTTGTCTCCCTGCTCTGTTGTAATAACAGCAACAATATCCTCTACAGTAAACTCTCCAGCTTTAATTTCTTTCACAACACCATTCATTCCATAAGGAACCATAATTTTATGATTAACCACAATGGTTTCTTGAACAGTACCAATAATATCTCCATTTTCCACATGGTCTCCAACTTTAACGGTTGGAACGAAATTCCACTTCAAATTTCTTTTCAAAGAAGGAACTTCCACACCTCTTTTTAAGTTTGTTCCACAAACTTTCATAATATCATCCAGCGGACGCTGAATACCATCATAAATACTCGTAATCAAACCTGGCCCTAATTCAACAGACAGTGGAGCTTCTGTTGATTCTACCGGTTCTCCCGGACCAAGACCTGAAGTTTCCTCATATACCTGAATGGATGCTTCATCTCCATGCATTTCAATGATTTCACCAATCAAACGCTGATTACTAACACGAACAACGTCAAACATATTTGCATCACGCATGCCCTCTGCAATAACCAGCGGACCTGCTACTTTTTTTATTATACCTTTGCTCATGGCCACGCATCACCTGCTTTCTAATTATTACTGAACAGAATATCAGAACCCACTGCCTGTTCTACAGAATTTTTTACACCTTGCACACCTGCACCAGTATTCCCTGATACCCCAGGAATTTGGATAATTGCCGGCAAAATTCGTTCCTGATATTTCTCTATTATATTTTTGCACTCAGCAGCCAATGCTTCTGTAATATAGATAATTCCATATTCATGGCTGGCAAGTGTCTCTATTTTTTCTTCTGCCTCTTTACGGTCGGCCACAGGGAATGTATCAAGACCTAATGCAGCAAATCCGTATATACTGTCATAATCACCTACCACTGCAATCTTATACATACATATCCCTTACCCTTTCCCGAATGGATTCTTCAGAAAAACCATTTTGTTTTCCTGACAAAATAATCCGCACTGTTTTTATTTCATTTTCCCTTGCCAGCACATAAGCCACCAAGGGACCTACTGAAAATGCTTCATATTTCTGCGGCTGCATTGCCTGCATCATACGATTATCGCACCATCTTTCAAATGCGGAAGAAGATTCTGCAATTGCTTGCCCTCCTTCTGCATAGGCAGTTCCAGATAAATATTCCACAACTGCCTCCATACCTGCTACAGCTGCCTTTGACAACTGCTCTACATTTATAGATTTACATGGAGCCATTGCTCGTTTCATAAAATCAATGGTCTTTGCGGTCTTTTGTGAACGCACTGCAATTTTAATATCTGCAATAGCAACAACAGACTCAGCATATTCTTTAATAATACTATCTTCAGCCGCTTTACCAGCTGCATAAATAGCATCTAAAGCCGCTCTGTCTATAATCACATCACATAACTGTCCGTCTCCTGTATGCAACAAGGTTTCATATGCCTCTTTTGCTGCACCCGACATGTTTTCCGGAAATCTGGAAAATTCCTTATTTTTAATAATATCCAACATTTCCTTAGGACTAATTTGTGTATCTTCATAATAAATATTCAGATGCTGATTATCATTCCCAGAGCAGGCATCTTTCATCGCTGCCTTCAGATTGTGAAACAGATTAGGATAGGAAAGAACATCAAAAACAGACATATCCACACCTAATTCCTTCATCGTTTCCCATATTTTCTCTGTTTCTCTTTCTAAAATTGCTTCTGCATTGGCTGCCGTATCATTATCTCCCCAGCCTTTTTCCTGTAAAATCTGAATACACTGTTCCTCTGTCTCACAGGCAATCAATTGATCAATAATCTGAGAAGTAAATAATGATGTTTCCAACGCACGTATTCGCGCAACCGCATAGGTATATTTTGTATTAAACAAATCAATTCCTCCTTTTTGCGGTTATGCTATGAAAATAATAAATTGTGAACCTTATCAGAAAGTTCGTCCTTTTGAGAATGGAACATTGCCTTAAACGTACAATTCTCCTCAACGCCTCCATACACAAGAACAAATCCGCCTTTTACATTTCTGGTTTCTTGGGAAATGATAAGTTCCCCACCCTTTTCCTTTGCAATACCTTTTATTTCCTCTTCAAAGCCCGGTGTCATTTTTTCTAAATCATCTTTAGAAAAACAAATTTCCCCTTTTTCTGGAAGAACATATTTGTAGAGCATTTTTCGAAGCATTCCAAAATATGTGGTTTCATCTGCGCTGACTAAAGTTTCATAAGCCTTTTCAAGCACTTCTGAAATAATTTCCTGTTTTGCCTCTAAAAGAACTTTTCTTCTCTGTAATGCACCGGAAGACTCAGCCCTTTCTCCAAGGCTTTTCACTTCGTCCTCAGTATTTTGAGAAATCCGGATACATTCTGCCTCAGCTCTTTTTTTTGCTTCTGCTAGAATAGTATCTGCCTCTTTTCTCGCATCTTCGAGAATCTTCTCTGCACAAGTATGGGCCTCTTCAAGAATCTGGCTTTTCATTTTCTCTAATCCAGTCATTCTTCGCTCTCCTTTACTTATTCCATCATTTTAAATACTATTATGTTCTTTTAGAACTGAAGATTTGTTACAGACAGAATAGAAATAAGAAGTGCTAAAATTGCATAAGTTTCAACCATTGCAGGGAAAAGCATTGCTTTACCAAACTGTTCTGGTTTCTTTGCAACAATACCAATTGCTGCAGCTGAAGTCATTCCCTGATATTTACCAGAAATCAAACCAACAATACCAATAGGAAGGCATGCTGCTAATACTAATAGCCCCTGCTGTGGTGTCAATTCAAGCATTCCGCCACCTAACAGTCCGATTTTTGATAAAGTAATAAAACCAACCAGCAAACCATAAATACCCTGTGTACCTGGAAGTAACTGCATAATCAATACTTTTGCGAACTTGGAAGGATCTTCTGAAACAACTCCGGACGCTGCCTGACCTGCAATACCAACACCGATTGCAGAACCTGCACCTGATAAAAATACTGCTACTGCTGCACCTAATAATGCATAAACAATTCCTAAATGACTCATAAATACGTTTCCTCCTTAACATCTACATATTTTGTACTAGATTTAAATGGGTGAAAAGCTTTTCCTCCACCCTCATAAAATTTACCAAAAAATTCAACAAACTGAAGACGGTTTGTGTGAACATAAGCTCCCAGCACATTAATTGCCATATTAAAGGCATGACCAAATACAAATACTACAATAAACACAATGGCGCCAAAGATTCCATCTCCTAACATGCTACCCATCTGATTAATAACAGATGCAATAACTCCTGTTGCCAGACCCAGTGCTAAAAGTCTCGAATAAGATAAGACATCACTAAGCCAGCCTGTAACATTGTATACGTCATACAATCCCAATGCCAAACGAAGTCCTGGATTTTTATTAGCACGTCCTGACATTAAAATAATCCCAATTACGCCAATAATAGAAAGCACTTTTCCTGTTCCCGATACTGCCGGTGGAAAAATACTTGGGTCAATTTGTGCAATAGATGCAAAAATTTCACTTGGAAGCAACATCAATAACAAACCAATTAAAAATATATACCAAAGAACAACATCACAGAAGAAATCTAATACTTTTTTCTCCTTTAACAGCATATAGCCCTTAATTCCTAATCCTGTAAATAAGTGAATAACACCAAATGCCATGGAATAAATTAACATTTTCATTGGATTATTCAAAGGTACAAACCAAAGGGCCTTTACAAGTCCACCTTCTGGAACATCTACATGGAAAAAAGTTCTAGCCACCACATCAATGGCATCTCCAAAATATCCTCCAAAAAGAACTCCCCATACCAAAGTAGAAATGCCACAATACATAAACATCTTAATGGCTTTTCTTAAAGACTTTTCCATTCTCGGAAACTTTCTAAGTACAAGAAAACAACCAAGAAAAATAATAAAACCATACGCCGCATCGGATAACATTAATCCAAATAAAAAAACATAGAAGAAAGACATAATTGTTGTTGGATCAATTTCTCCTTTTTTCGGCAGACCATAGGATTCCAAAACTCCTTCCACCGATTCCGAAAATCCATTGTTACTAAGAAGAACTGGACCTTCTTCATCTTCTGCAAGGTCTTCAATATCCATACTTAAAGTATACTTTTTAGTCAGTGCCTTTTCCAATGCAGGAACTGCTTTTTGTGGTACATATCCACTTATAATAAAAGTCTTTTGAGATTGAGGAAGCTGTCCAAGTACATCGTACTTTTCTGCTCTGGCACGAAAATAATCGGATGCCAGCCTTAAATCCATTCTTTCGGACTGCTGTTTTCTAATGTTTTCCTGACAATCTAAAATTTCTTTCTGCAAATCTTTAATCTGCATTTTTAAATTTTCTTTCTCATTTGCAGGTGTCTGGGATACCAGCTGTGACGGTCTGGCAAAGCCACCCTGCCTTAAAACCTCTTCGACCTTTCCCGCATCGTCTTTCATACACAGCACTGCAATATAAACTGCGTCCTGTCCAGAAGAAAGAACAGTAATATCTACTCCGGAAATTTCCGGTGCATTTTCTTCAATCAGACCATACATACCCTCTAGGGTTATCTGCCCTGGCATTGTTCCAACCATGAACTCTGTACTTTTGGTTCCTTTCCAGGTCATCGGAACATCCAACGCCATCCATGGAGTAAGTACTTCTATCTGATTTTCAAATTTTTGAATATTGGCACGGTGTTCTGCAATCTTTTTATGATTGACTATTATCTCCGAAGCAACATTCATAATTTGCTTTTTATGTTCTGCCACTCGTTCAAACTCTTGCCGTTCTACCAGCTTTTTGCCTTCCAAGCTCGAGAACATAGACACCTTTTCCGGCACGTATTCCTGAAGAATCTCCAAAGCCATATCAGCCAACGAAGCATTTTTTTCAAACTTGCTTCTCTCATTCTGTGTATTCATTCGCTCAAACCCTGAGCCATCATCCTGAACTTCAGAAATCTCCATAACGCCCATGGACTGAATTTTTTCCAGAATTGCTTTTCTGTCTTTCTTCAGTGCGCAGATACTTACCTTTTGCATCTGCAATACTGCCATATCCGCATTCCTCCTTTTTCGTAGTTCTACTTTGCAGTACGCCTATACTAAATTCTCAATAATTGCGTCTACTGCTTCTTTTTCCCGAGATTTTGCAGTTTTCTTTATTTCTGCAATCTCTTCGCCGGCATCTTTTAAAGCCTCCTCAAGCTTCTTTTTACCAGCATCCAGCGCAGCTTCACATGTCTTTTTAGCTGTCTCCTGCGCCTTTTCAATCATTCCGGATTCCAGATTATGCGCTTCTTTCTTTGCATTCTCAAGAAGCTGCTCACTTTGTTTCTTAGCTTCAGCAATGATATCATCTGCTTTTTGCTCTGTTTCCCGGATTTCCTTGATTGTCTTTTCTACCACAGTATCACCACCTTCACATAATTTGATATTACTATGAATTATGTATTTTGTCAATTTATTAACAGTTTTTTCTTATTTTTTTCACCAATTCATCCTATTTTCACTTTCTTTTCCATGCACAAAAGGGAAACTGCACAACTTTATGCAATTTCCCTTTTATCTTTTGTGTATTTTATCTAATTATCACTGTGTTGAACTGATATTTTTATTCGTTTTTACATTATCACTTTACTCATATAAATAGTTAGCGTACTCTGGAAGTGTAACATTATTTCCGTCTATCCACTGATACCCACAATTAATAAACGCATCATTTTCCAATTTCAAATCTGCACGTATTGCCGCCACAATAGTAGCATATCCCATGCCATAAGAATTCTGAACAAAAGTTCCAATTTCCAAACCTTTCTTTACTGCATCTATTTGTTTCTTTCCGGCATCAATACCCAGTACCATAATTTCTCTTCCCGATACACTTATTGCATCTAAAACAGCATTGGTAGCATGTTCATTTGTCCCAAAGTATCCTTTTACCTCTGGATATAGCTTTAATACTGCTTCTGCCATTTCGGTCATACTCGTTTCTTGATTTTCATGGGAAACGTTTACAATTTCAATTTCGGGATAATTATTGGCAATTGTTTCTGTAAAACCAGCCTCTCTATCTCTACTAGTTTGAGATGTAGACACATGGGTCATCACTGCAATCTGTCCTTGACCTCCAACGGCTTCTGCCAGCCTTTCCGCAGCTGCAGAGCCCAATGCATAATTATCTGTAGCACATACAGCATTGACTAAACTGCTTTCTACTCCTGAATCCAGAACAATAACAGGAATGTCATTCTCCATGGCGGCTTCCAGCTGTGCCTCACAAGACTCCATATCAATGGCAGCTAGGCAAAGTACAGAAGGATTTTCAGAAAGCACTGCATCAATAATGTTAATCTGACTTTCTACATCCATTTCTTCTGAAGGTCCTTCGAAAGATATCTTTATTTTATCATCGCCCTTGTATCCCATTTTCTGATTTAAGTCTTTAACTGCCTGTTCCATTCCTTTTTTTACACTAGCCCAAAAACTTGATTTTATATTCTTTACCACTACCGCAATACGACTACCTGGTTCAGGATTTAATTCCTCTAGTGAAGTATAATCCCAGGTTCCAGCTTGATCTTTTAAAACTTGCATTGTCAAATCGTTTGTCATATCTTTTTCTTCTGGTTCCTTGGAAGGTTTTTTATCTGTAATATTGGACTGCTCTTGTTGTTCCTCTGTATGATTTTGGCTTTTATTAGATTTTGGCTTTTCCTTTGAGCCACAGCCACTGATAACTCCGACCGCTAACATGCAGCACAGTAAACCCACCAGCACTTTCTTCATAATCTTACCTGCCTTTTGCTCATTTTCTCTAAAAGTTTTATCACTTTTTCATTATACACGAAAGTTTTTAATAGTCCATACCTTCCCTCTTTATTTATAAAATTTTTCGAAATACCATAAATTCCTTATTTCATCAAAAAAAGTCACATTCTTTTAAAATTATATGAATTAAAAAAATAGAGACAGGACCTAAAAGGAAACCAAAACCTCCATACAAAATAATCCCAAGATAAACAGATAGAAACACCAAAAGTGGTGAAATACCTATATGATTCCCTACCAATCTGGGCTCTAAAAATTGTCTTACTGCAGTAGTAAAAAGATATATTATAAATAATCCAAAACCCATCTTTCCTTTTCCCTGAATAAACATAATAACTGCAGCAGGAATAAGAAAAGTTCCCGTTCCTAAAACAGGAAAAGCATCAAAAATTCCAATAGCCATCCCCATACTTACATAGTGTCTAACTTTAAGTATCCAAAGCCCTCCAACACACAATAGGCAAACCGTTATAACAATTTTAAATTGTGCCTTTAAATAAGCCTTTATTCCCACTGTCATTTCCTTAAGTATATGGGTAATATTACCAAATATTTTCCACCGACTAAAAAACACATACACACGGTCTCGTTCTTGTAAGAACAAAATAGAAAATATAATTGCTATTACAAATATTCCCACAAAACTAGCACAGCCTTTTACTGAAACAATCGCTGTATTCATACTATTTTTTCCGGAAAAAACTTTTCCCAAAAAAAGATCTATCTGCTGGCAAATATAAACGCAACTTTTATCTGCAGATATTCCTGTAACTTTTTCCACGCTTTGACAAAACTTCTGAAGAATATCCTGTGCTCCTTGCTGAAACTCTGGATAATATTTGACACATTCACATAGCTTTCCTGCTACATACTGAAACACTAAAGACATTCCCACAACCAATACCGATACACCAAAAATAATAAAAATCGTTGCTAAAATACTTTTTGATAAGTGTATTCTTTGACTTATTGTTTTTTTACATATCCAGTTTGCCGGTTTATATACCGCCTCTGCCAAAATCCATCCTAAAAAAAACGGAAGTATTACAGGAAATACATATTTCATTCCAAGAAATACTCCTGCGCTCACTCCCGCTATAACCCCTGCCTTTTTCCAATTCATGGCTTGTTCCCCCATACCTTTTATCCTTTACTCTTAGTATGGTGAAACAATTCTTTCCTATACTATTGGAAAATTTCCAACCGGCATTACCTCAAATTCCATTTTTCTCCTTTCTACCGGATGTAAAAAAGACAATTTGTATGCACATAAAGAAATACCCTGCTCAGCATCTTCCTTTGTACACTTTGGATTATATTTTGCATCACCAAAAATCGGCAAACCTGCATGTGCCAACTGTACTCTTATTTGATGATGCCTTCCTGTTCTCAAAGAAATCTCCAACAGACTTCCCTTTTCTGTTTCCTTTAAAACTTTATAAGAAAGCTCTGCCCTTTTACTATTTGAAGTTTTCTTCAAAACCACCTTTGATGTATTTGTTTTTCCATCTTTTTCCATCTCATTAACTAAAACATCTTCTTTTTTCTCTGTATATCCCTGAACATACGCTAAATAAGTTTTTTCAAATTTTCCTTGTTGCATTTGCCCACTGAGCTTCGCTGCACTCTTTCGATCCTTTGCAAACACCAAAACACCCTGCACCGGCTGATCTAACCTATGAACAACTGCCACATAAGGTTCTTGTCCCTTTTTCGCCAAGTAATTTCTTAATGCACATTCCATGTCCAGAGTTCCAAGTCTCTTACTTTGAACTGGGAATCCCGCCTCTTTTCGGCAAACTAAAATATATTTATCTTCATATAAAATAGTATTTTCTATATTTATAATATTCATAGCAACCTCATATATTCCTATCTTTTTAATTTTTCCCAATTATAGCACAAAAAATGAACAACCGCTACATCTCACAATTAGATATAACGGTTGTTCTAATGTTCTTCAATATTCAATTTTTTTATTCCTTTCTTGTTTTTACGTTATCCAATTATACCCTATTTTATAAATCTTATTAAGATTTATTGAAAGTTTATATCAATCTATGTAGTATAATAAAAAGTTTCGAGCAAGCAGTTCCAGCTATTTACTTTCAAAATATTTCTCTATATATTTCTTTTTAATATAACCACTTTTTTCTATCTATCAAATACCACAAGTTTGTTCCAACAAATAAAACTCATCATATTATTATTCTTGTTATACTTTAAAATGATATATAGATACTTTATTCTTTTAAATTATGTTTCTTTACACACAACTTAAAATCTTTTTATTACTTTTGCAGTAAATATTCAATATGAGGACATTTTTGATATTTACCTAAAATGTTTTTCCTACTATCTTATATTGTCGAGGAAGATTTTTATTTTCTTATTTCAGGTCTTTCATAGGGATCTATGCCTTACCGCTCTCATATTGATAATTTGATTCAGTACTTTCCATTGGACTAAACCTCCTTATCCCTTTCAACCTTACATCTTTTAATCATTACCTTTTCCTTAGTACATTATCATTATATTCAATTTATCTTGTACTCTCCGTACACTTAAAACTTTTATAATGATTTCTCTTTTGTACCTTGTAGCCAACTTCAAATTCGATTTCTCGTCTCGCATTTGAAATGGATATGAAATAATGTTTTGTAAAAGATGTTTTGTTTTTTGTTGATTTTATAATACTACTTCCTCGACAATTTGTCAATATATTTTTTAAAATTTTTTTATCTTTTTTATAACATCAATTTTTATTTTATTTAAACTGTAAATTGTATTTAAAATTCAGAATTATATATGCAATTTATAATAGTTAATCAAACAACCAGAAAGCAGAATATCTTTTTCATCTTCTGTCATTTCTCCTAACTGCAAAGAAATTTGCTGAAGTTCTTCTTTCACAACATAAGCTGACATATTTGTTTTTCCTTTTTTTACAGTTTCCTGTATATTAGGGATATAGATATAATCTCCCTTTCCAAATACCATATTCTTATCTGTAAATATGAAAGGAATCATTCCCCAATTTATTAAATTGGAACGATATCTTTTTGTGGCATATTCTCTAGCAATATTAGCCCAGCCTCCCAAAACTCTCTGAGAAGATGCGGCCTGTTCTCTAGCAGAACCATCCCCTGGTTTTTCCGCAAAAATTGTACTTCCGATCCCTGTATTTTCCCAATTCATATTTTTAAATTCTCTTTGTATTTGCTCTCTTATTTTCTGAAGTTCCTGAACTTCACTTTCCGGAATCCCTCCTTGTTCTCGAACCAATTCTCCTTTCTGTATTTTCTTTGCCATATCTACATAATCCGGTACTTTTCTGGATAAGGTAAATTCTGCTAATCTCATAGGATTAGAACGATAGGAAGATGTTTCGCCCGAAGGAATCAACTCATCTGTTGTTGTAACAGGATCATGAATTTCTGCTGTCACTTGAAGCAATAAGTTTTCTGGAAGTTCTGGCATCTTAGGCCAATCTTTAATATTCGGTCCAAATTGAATTTCAACACTAGGGTCACCCTTACCTTTACTGTCAAATACTCTATTCGCATAAATAGAACTATCAAAAAAGTATGTTGGTTTTCTGTAAGTACCCTCATATTCTGTCGCTGCTGTCAAACGTCCCTTATTTACTGCCGTAGCCGCAATAGATCGTGCATCCATTAATGCTACAGAAGAAATTTGCCCCTCTTGAAGTTTCGAACCCTCTCTATTAGGGAAATTTCTGGTAGAGTGGCGAATACTAAACCCACGATTAGATGGTATATCTCCTGCTCCAAAGCAAGGGCCGCAAAATGCTGTTTTTACTATTGCACCTGTTTGCATCAAATCAGCTAAAACACCATTCTTGGCCAATTCCATATAAATCGGTGTACTCGCAGGATAAATACTCAATGAAAATTTATCTGCACCAATGCTTCTCCCTCTCAAAATATCCGCTGCATCACAAATATTCTCAAATCCTCCACCGGCACAGCCGGCAATAATCCCTTGATCTACATAGAATTTTCCTTCTCTTACTTTATCTTTTAAGGTATAAGAAACATTTTCTCCCAGACTTACTTTAGCTTTTCGCTCCACTTCTTCTAAAATGTCCATTAAATTTTCATTCAGCTCATCAATGGCATAAGTGTTTGCAGGATGAAAAGGCATAGCAATCATTGGGCGGATTAAAGATAAGTCTACATAAACCATTCCATCATAATAAGCCACATCTTTTGGCTGAAGTTCCTTATATGCATACTCTCTACCATGTATTTCGTAAAATTCTTTTACTTTCTTATCTGTTTGCCAGATTGAAGATAAGCAGGTAGTTTCTGTAGTCATCACATCAACGCCGATTCGATAATCCACACTTAACTTTTCTACTCCCGGACCTACAAATTCCATTACTTTATTTTTTACATAACCAGAAGCAAATACAGCTTTAATAATTGCTAACGCAATATCCTGAGGTCCTACTCCTAAAACAGGTTCTCCTGTTAGATAAACACCAATTACATCCGGATAGGGGATATCGTATGTTTTACCCAAAAGCTGCTTTACAAGCTCCGGCCCCCCCTCTCCTATAGCCATAGTTCCCAATGCACCATATCTGGTATGACTGTCTGAACCTAATATTATTTTACCACCTTCTGCCAACATCTCTCTTGCATATTGGTGAATAACCGCTTGATGAGGTGGCACATAAACCCCACCATATTTTTTTGCACAACTTAACCCAAAAACATGATCGTCCTCATTAATAGTACCACCAACTGCGCATAAAGAATTATGACAATTGGTCAATACATAAGGCATAGGGAATTTTTCTAACCCCGAAGCTCGAGCTGTCTGTATAATTCCTACAAAGGTAATATCGTGAGATGTTAGTTTATCAAATTTTAATTTTAAAAAATCTATATCTCCAGAAGTGTTATGATTTTGTAGAATAGAATATGTAATGGTATTTTTTCTTGCTTCCTGCTTATCAATATGAAATTTTTTTTCTAATCCCACTTCATCACTTATAGGTTCCTGCCCTTTTACCAGCCATGCACCACTCTCATATAATTTAATCATAGCAGTTCCTCCATTCTATACATCGTAAATTTCTTTCCATTATAAATTTTATCATAGTAAAACGCAAGCACTTTATCGTGATAATTTAATAAAATCAAAAAAATGCCCCGATAACAAGTTCCTTTCGCCTCATTATCAGAGCATTGTTCTTTTTTATTACTAATCCTGTTTCTTCATAAAATCCATATAACTGGAAACCATCAATGCAATTTTAAAAGTCAGGGCATCATCAAACACACGAATATCAAGTCCCGTACTTTTCTGAATTTTCTCTAATCTGTAAACCAATGTATTTCTGTGCAAGAAAAGCTGTCTTGATGTTTCTGAAATATTTAGATTATTATCAAAAAACTTATTAATTGTATTCAACGTCTCATCATCTAAAGAATCTGGGAGTTTTCCACCAAATACTTCCTTCATAAACATCTCACAAAGAGGCATTGGAAGCTGATATATCAAACGACCAATTCCTAAATTGTTATATCCAACAATATTTTTCTCTACATAGAAAATTTTACCTACATCAAGAGCCATTTTTGCTTCTTTATAAGAACGAGATACGTCCTTTATTTCATGAATAATATTTCCATAAGATACACGCACCTGTGACATAGCTTCCGCATTAAGCATATCTACAATCATTTTGGCAATGCTTTCGATTTCTGCATATCCATCATTTTCTTCCAGACTACGAACAATAATAATATTTTTTTCATCAATAGCTGTTATAAAATCATTATTTCGAGAAATGAATAAATTTTTCAGAATCTCCATAGAATCTTGATCTTTTTCATTCTTTGTTTCAACTAAAAGTACAACTCGCTTTGCTTCTACTGCAATATGGAGTTTTTTTGCTCTATTATATACATCAACCAAAAGTAAATTGTCTAAAATCAAATTTTGTATAAAGTTGGATTTATCAAAACGTTCTTTATACGCTACAATTAAATTCTGTATTTGTGCTACTGCAACACGTCCAATCATATAGGCATCTTCATTTCCACCTTTTGCAATTAACACATATTCTACAGTCTGATTATCGTAAATCTTAAAGAAATGATAACCTTTCATCACCTGGCTATCCGCCATAGATTCAGCAAAACTTCTTATATCTCCGAATTCTTCATTTTCTACTGGAAATGTAGTAGAATTTACTTTTCCATCTATATCCATAACACACAAATCAATTCTAGTAATTGCTCTAAGTTCGTCTAATGTTTTTTGTATTATCTGACTTGATATCATAATCATTCTCCTTTTGATGTTCATCCGAGATTTTCTAAAATAATAATAACTGATTTTTTTTAAATTATCAACATAATTCCCTGTCTCTTAATGTAGGCCCAGAACATTTTGCAGTACATACTTTTCTATGAAAGAAGAAATCCCGCCTGGAATACCAGGCGGGAAATATAATCTTTATTCTTAGTTTGTGATAACCTGTTCTGTTTCTTTATCGAATACGTGAACTTTTTCCATATCAAGAGCAAATTTAACAGTATCACCTGTTCTTGCTGTTGTACGTGGGTTAACTCTTGCTGTCATTGGGAATCCTTCTGTATCAAAGTACAGATATACTTCAGCACCTAATAATTCGTATACAGTAATTTTACCTTCTACGATACTATTTGGAAATGCCTGAATACGAGCTTCATCATCATATACATGTTCTGGACGAATACCCATAACAACTGTTTTTCCATCGTATCCACCGTCAATCAATGCTTTTTTCTTAGAAGCTGGTACCTGAAGTACTGTATTTCCAATCTGTAAATTTACATCGTTACCATTTACTTTTACAGTTGCATCTAAGAAGTTCATCTGAGGAGAACCAATAAATCCAGCAACGAATAAGTTACATGGTGAATTATATAATGTCTGAGGTGTATCTACCTGCTGTACAACACCATCTTTCATAACAACAATTCTTGTACCTAATGTCATAGCTTCTGTCTGGTCATGTGTTACATAGATGATTGTAGCGCCTAATCTTTCATGTAATTTAGAAATTTCAGTACGCATCTGAACACGAAGTTTTGCATCCAAGTTTGACAGAGGTTCATCCATTAAGAATACTTTAGGTTCACGTACAATAGCACGTCCCATAGCAACACGCTGTCTCTGACCACCGGAAAGAGCTTTTGGTTTACGATCTAATAATTTTTCAAGGTCAAGAATTTTAGCTGCTTCTTTAACCATTTTATCAATCTGATCTTTTGGAACTTTTCTTAACTTAAGACCAAAAGCCATATTATCATAAACTGTCATGTGTGGATACAGAGCGTAGTTCTGGAATACCATCGCAATATCTCTGTCTTTTGGTTCCACATCATTTACAACTTTATCACCAATTTTTAATGTACCGCCTGAAATTTCTTCCAGACCTGCAATCATACGAAGTGTTGTAGATTTACCACAACCTGAAGGACCTACAAAGATGATAAATTCTTTATCAGCGATTTCAAGATTAAAATCTTTTACTGCTTCAAATCCATTTGGATAAGTTTTGTTAATATGCTGTAATGATAAACTTGCCATTTCTTATTTTCCTCCTAAACGATATATCATATCCGTTTTTTTGCTTTTTTGAACTGTGTTTAGTATACAGCTATCTTCACTTTTTTTCCATAGTTCAAATGCCCAAAGTTTTTTCCAACTCTTTGTGAGGCTACACAATGCCAATGCCATTACTAGCATTTTGACATATTTTATCGAATTATATAAGCAATCTGCACAATTTCATATAAAGCACTCTTTACACAAACCTTTCTCTTACTTATAATAATGGCTATATAAAATGAACACAGAAAGGATAATCACATGTTTCGATTAATGGGAAGTATTTATAAAGATACACATATACTAAAAAGTACTGTAATATGTGACGACACGAATAGTAGCCGCACACATAAAGTATTTCATTGTTTAGACAGTATCTGCCATAAATTTGATTTACCATCTCCAATATGGTTAGATTCCAATATCAAGGACTTTCAGAGATTTTCTAAGGTTCGTTTTTCTCAGGATAATTTTATTGAAATTCTAGATTTTGATTATTTTGAAATTCAGATTATCGAAGAAACTTAATTTTTCTATAAAAATAGGGATTGCCGCATCCATTTCTGTTTCGTACGGCAATCCCTTTTCTTTTAAATTATAATCTTTCTAATAATTCTTTTCTTCTTTCTTCATATCCTGGTTTTCCAAGGAGAGCAAACATATTTTTCTTATAATTTTCTACACCTGGCTGATCAAAAGGATTTACTCCTGACAGATAACCACTAATACCACAAGCAAATTCAAAGAAATAGAATAACTGTCCTAAATAAAACTCATTCTGCTGTGGAATATTCACGATAAGATTTGGTACATTTCCATCTGTATGTGCAAGAATCGTTCCATTCATAGCACTTTTATTTACAAAATCCATACCCTTTCCTGCCAAATAATTTAATCCATCCAAATCATTTTCAGCTTCTTTAATAATCACATCTTCTTTTGGTTCTTTAATTTCCAAAACTGTTTCAAACATAATTCTGGAACCATCCTGAATGAACTGTCCCATAGAATGTAAGTCTGTAGTAAAATCTACAGATGAAGGATAAATACCTTTCTGATCTTTTCCTTCACTTTCTCCGTACAACTGTTTCCACCATTCTGCTACATAATGTAAGGTTGGTTCATAATTCACAAGAATTTCTACTGCTTTTCCTTTTCTGTGAAGAATATTACGAACTGCTGCATACTTTAATGTGTCATTTTCTGCATAAGGCTTAGTTAATGCTAATTCTCTTCCTGACGCAGCACCTTCCATAAGTGCATCAATAGAAACACCACTTACTGCAATTGGTAAAAGTCCTACTGCTGTAAGTACAGAAAAACGTCCACCTACATCATCAGGAACTACAAATGTTTCATATCCTTCTTCTGTTGCCAGAGTTTTAAGTGCTCCTCTTTCTTTATCTGTCGTTGCATAGATTCTCTTTGCTGCTTCTTCTTTTCCATATTTTGCTTCAATCATTTCTTTAAAAATACGGAAAGCAATCGCAGGCTCTGTAGTTGTTCCTGATTTTGAAATAACATTAATAGAGAAATCTCTGTCACCAATAACTTCTGCCAGTCCTTTTACATAAGCTCCACTGATGTTATTTCCCACATAATAAATCTCAGGTGTTTTTCTGTTTTCTTTTTTCAAATTGTTATAAAATGGGTGTCCTAAAAAGTCAATTGCAGCTCTTGCTCCTAAATAGGAACCTCCAATACCAATTACAAGAAGTACATCGGAGTCATTTTTAATTTTCTCTGCTGCCTTTTTAATTCTATCAAATTCTTCTTTATCATAATTAACAGGAAGATCAATCCAACCAAGGAAATCATTTCCTAATCCGGTTTTAGATACAAGAACCTCTTTTGCTGCCTCTACCATCTTTTCCATTGCTGTTACTTCTTCTTCACCAACAACGTTGACCGCTTTTGAATAGTCAAATGTAATTTTATTTTCCATTCTTATCTTCTCCTTTGACTTTTATTTGCATTTACGCATTCTTAGTGTAGCAAATCCATCTTATTTTATCAAGTTCCTCTCTAACAAATTCTACAAAAGATTTTCTGTCTCTTTTACCACAATTCCAAATCTCTTCACCAAACTGACCGCTTGTGCTAAATGAACTTTTATTCCTTTTAACTCTTCCATGGTATCTGAAACAATAATTTCTTCTATGTTACATGTAGAAAAATCTATATCTTTTAATGAAGTTTTAAAAAAATTCACTTTACTAAAACATGTACCATCCACACAGAAATTTGCCAAACGACATTTACTAAATCCCGCTTCGGTAAAATCTGTATTTTCTATTCTTCCAAAACTAATATATGCAGCATCAAATCCTGTTTCCGAAAAATTACATTCTAAAAATGTCACGTGATTTATTCTGCTACCATAAAAATCTGCACCTATTGCTTTACATTTCTGAAAAGAACAACATTTAAAATAAGTATCACTGAAATTTGAATTGGTGAAATCGCAATCTATAAACCGAACATTCACAAAAGAAGCTTCCGAAAAATCACATCCCGTAAATCTACACCCTGAAAATACAGTTTGTTTCACATCTAAATGTGAAGCATGAATTTTCGTCAGAAAAATATTTTTAAATGATCGATTTATAATCTCATATTCCTGCTCTGTACTTTCTTCAAAAACATGTTTAGCGTCTACCACAGGACTCAATTCCTTTGGTATAATTGGTTCTTTTAATTCCCTTTTCCTCATTATCTTTCTTGTCCTAATGTTACCGGACATCCTTCCTGTTTTTCTTTTTTTTCTGCTGATGTAAATATTTTTCTCTGGTGGCAAGACCTCCACGAATGTGTCTTTCTAATTTATTCACATCCAACACTTCCCTTGCTTTATGTGCCAATATGGGGTTAATCTGAAGTAAACGCTCTGTACAATCCTTATGTACAGTACTTTTAGATACTCCAAACTCTTTTGCCGTCTGTCTTACTGTAGCCTGATGTTCAATAATATACGTTGCTATTTCAATTGCCCTCTCTTCAATATATTCTTTCAAGGATAAGCCTCCGAAGACGCTGTTTTTACAGTTTATGTCTTCTGTTTATTCAATATACCTTGTAGGAGGAACTTGCTTATTATATAAAAAATAAATACTGTTTTTATACTTTACTCCATATTACTTTCTTTCGCAATCCTTGCTGAATATTTTTAAGAAATTAGCAATTTTCATCAATTCTACGGATAAAATAAGAGCATCCGATTTTTATCAGATGCCCTGTAAAACCATATTCTATTTTTCTCTACAAAATTACACTAAATATACATATACAATAATTGCCCCATAATAACACCTAAATAGAGCCGCACTCATGAAATTGTAATCAACGTAAGTATTTCTATTACACTTTAATTTCTATAATCCTGATAATGTTCTCATTACCAAATCTACATCTTTATTTTCAAGTTCCTGTATAATGTGCAAATATGTTTTCTGCGTAGTTGTCATACTCGCATGTCCAAGTCTTCTGGCTACACTTGCAATTGATACTCCTGCAAACAGTAACAATGAGGCATGTGTATGTCGCAAACCATGAATTGAAATTTCAGAAATTCCGCAGGCTTTGCAATGTCTAATAAGCACATCATTTACTGTTGAATTATATATTTTTGATTTTCCTATAAAAATAGGTTTATCCGGTGGAAGCTCTTTAGTCAAAACAGAAAATTTTACTACAATCTGCCAATCAATCTGAATTTTCCTGACCGATGATTTATTTTTTGTCGGCAAAAAGCCCCCATCTCCTTTATAATCCCATGTCTTGCTGATAGACAAAGTCTGCCTTGCAAAATCAAAATCTTCCGGTGTAATTGCCAATGCCTCCGAAAAACGCATCCCCGTTTTTGCAACTAAGAGAATAAACCAATCCCAATTTGGTGTATCTTTAATATCAAGATCCGCAATCAATGTATGTAATTCAAATTGATTTAAATATTTGATTTTCTTTGTTTTTGGTGCCTTCCCTTTAATAATTGCCTTTCTTGTTGGATCTCTTGAAAGTAATCCCTCGTCAACCGCATCAAGAATTGCGCCTTTCAATTGATGATGAAAATCCAGCGTTGTCTGCCTTTCATGTTCCTTCGCATATTCATTTAATAACTGTTGATATACGGTTCTCGTCAACTCAGACACTTTCACTTCCGGTATCAATTTTTCCACCCATTTTTGCGTCATCAAATACTTGGCTAAGGTCGCCTCCCTTATTGCACCCTTTTTATATACTTCAATCCACTGAGCATAATACTCATAAAATAACGATGTTTTGTTCATATCATTAAGCATAAGCTCCCTCGCTTTCCGAAATACTTACGCTGATATAAACGATTAAAAATCAGCTTTCAAATTAAGCAGGCATTAAAAGTGGTTTTATTTCTTCATCTAGCAATTTTCTTAACTCTGCCATCATTTTTGTATAATATTTAAACTTAGGAAGTGCTTTTTCTTGGGATAATTTATAACTTGTATAATCTACAGTCGTTTTAATTGCACTTTCATTAAGAATTTCTCCGTTCTGATAATGTGTTGCCGCATACATCACATCAGCTTTAGAAGCATACCATGTAACACAAAAATCAGAAATCATGCGTTCAATACAATCCTGTTTCATATTTTCTACAATATGAAGGATAGATTGTCCTCTATATTTTGTGTCATTCATTTCAATTTCC
>JARIAQ010000027.1 GCA_029257775.1 Blautia sp.
TGACGCAATGGGGTTCCAAATATCTCGGTGATCAAGGATATTCTGCTATTGAAATCTTACGAAACTTTTATGGCGATAACATATACATCAACACTGCCGAGGAAATTTCTGGAATTCCCGCTTCATGGCCAGGGCAGCCTTTAGATATCGGTTCCTCTGGAAGCAAAGTCCGCCAAATACAAGAACAACTTAATGCCATCGCAAATGCATATCCAGCCCTCTCAAAAATTTCTGTAGATGGTGTTTTTGGAGAAAATACACAAAGTGCTGTTAAAAAATTTCAGCAAATTTTTGGTCTCCCAGCTACAGGAATTGTAGATTTTTCCACTTGGTATGAAATTCAAGAAATTTATGTAGGTGTAACTAGAATTGCAGAATTAGTATAATCTTAAAAACAAAAAGAAACCTTCAAAAATCCAGTTCCTAGACTTTTGGAGGTTTCTCAATATTATAATCTTCTAAAATCATTAAACATTACAAATACCATTAATAGCATTAATAAAACAAATCCTGCAAAGTGTACCATTCCTTCTACATTTGGATTTAGCTTTTTCTTTCGTACAGCTTCTATAATCAGAAAAACAAGTCTTCCTCCATCTAAAGCTGGAATAGGTAGTAAATTCATAACACCTAAATTAGCCGAAAGTAAAATGGCCCAATACAACATTTGTAGCCATATCATAACTGCCCCTTCTGATTTGGCTTCCTCATAAGAATCCCCAATCACATCAATGATTCCTACAGGACCAGAAAGATCTTTTACAGTAAACTGTCCTTTAATCAACATCATAAGACTTTCTATTGTATTAGAAATCCAATACCTCACCTCAGAAACACTATATCTTAACACGCCAAAAAAGTTCGTCTTTTCTCGATATAAATTATAAATAAATCCTGTATCGATCTGTTTAGTCATCTGCGGCTTTAAGGAAATCCTTTGAATTTCTTCATTTCTTTCAATTCCAAGGGTAATTTCCGAACCATTTAGTGGATTTTTTTCTAAATATTCCTGAAGTTCCTGACTTGTCTTGATTGATTCTCCATTAATTTCTCGAATAATATCTCCAGCCTGTACTCCCGCTTCCATCATGGCACCATTCAAAACAACCTGTGTAATTTCCGGCTCATTGTCTGGTATGGATACATAGGAAAACCCTAGCATATATTTTTCTTGACTAGATGCTTCAAAAGAAACCTTCTTTTTCTCACCATTTCGGTTGAACGTCAAGGTAATATCTTCATCTTTTAAACCATGAAGCATCATATAAGAATCCAAATCTCTTCCTAAAACAATACTTCTACCTTGAAATTCTGTAATAAGATCCCCTTTCTGAAGCCCTGCTTTAGCCGCCGGAGAATTTTCTTCCACCTGTAATACTCGAGCTGGATCGTATCCTGCCACACTTGTAATAATCATGGCAAAAATAAAAGCTAAAATAAAATTAAATATAGGACCTGCTGCTACAACAGATATTCTCGCCCAAACAGATGCCTTATTAAAAGAGCCTTCACTATCGTCATCATCATCCTCACCTACCATCATGCAGGATCCACCTATGGGAAATATCTTTAAAGAATAACGAGTTTCTCCCTTTTGTACAGACAAAAGTCTAGGACCCATACCTAAAGAAAATTCTGTAACTTTAATCCCATTTCTCTTAGCCAAAAGAAAATGTCCTAATTCATGGAAAATAATAATGACAGAGAATATCACAATTGCTATTAAAATTTTCAATTTACCACCTGCCTTCAATTCTCTGATATACGTCTTGCTCAATATTTAATATTTCTTCCACAGTAGGATTCAAAATTAAATCGTGCTCATTCATGGTATCTTCAATAATTTTATAAATATCTAAAAATCCAATTTTTCGACTTAAAAATAATGCTACTGCTTTTTCATTAGCAGCATTAAAAACTGTGGGCATGGATTCTCCTATTTTAGATGCCTGCATTGCTAGAGACAGCCCTTTAAAAGTTTCCATATCAGGCTTTTCGAAGGTAATAGATGCCAACTTTGAAAAATCTAACCGTTCACCATCCAAATATTTCCTTTTACCTTCATACAATGCATACTGAATTGGCAAACGCATATCCGGAGTACCAAGCTGCGCCATAACACTTCCATCTTGAAATTCAATCATAGAATGAATAACACTTTGCGGTTGTACGACTACTTCTATTTTATCCAAATCCACGTTGAATAACCATTTAGCTTCCATAACTTCTAGTCCTTTATTCACTAAAGTCGCAGAATCAATGGTGATCTTCTGTCCCATGGCCCAATTTGGATGCTTTAATGCATCTTCTACCTGCATGTTTTTTAATTCCTCTGTTTTTTTTCCACGGAAAGGTCCACCAGAAGCTGTAATTAAAAGTTTCTCAATTGTTTTAGGATTTTCTCCGTTTAATGCTTGAAAAATAGCGCTGTGCTCACTATCTACAGGAAAAATTTTTACATTATGCTCTTTTGCTAACGGCATAATAATATGTCCTGCGGTTACAAGAGTTTCTTTATTTGCAAGTGCGATATTCTTTCCAGCACAAATGGCAGCAACAGTAGGGCGAATTCCAATCATTCCCACAATAGCTGTCACTATCATTTCTGCTTCCTGCATAACTGCTAATTCAATAAGCCCCTCCATTCCCCCTACAACCTTACAATTAGTATCTTTTACTCTAAGCTTTAATTCCTCTGCTTTTTCTTCATCACCCACAGCTGCAAGTTTTGGAGAAAATCTACGAATCTGCATTTCCAGCAAATCAATATTTCTTCCCGCAGCAATTCCAACTACCTGTAAATCATCATTTTTACTAACAATATCGAGAGTTTGTGTTCCTATAGAACCTGTTGAACCTAAAATTGCAATTTTCTTCATATGCTTTCCTCTTTATATTAAAATACTAGATAGAAAATAAATAAACGGTGCAGTAAAAATAACACTATCGAAACGATCTAAAATACCGCCATGTCCTGGAATAAGTTTTCCATAGTCTTTTATTCCCTTATTTCTCTTAATGGCAGATGCCGCTAAATCTCCTATCATGGAAATTAATGCCCCCACTGCACAAATGACCGCATACATCAATGGAGTATGACCGTCTGCATGGTTAATACTTGAAATCAAAAGTGCATACAAGGCACCTAAAAGTGCTGCACCTAAAAAGCCACCAATTCCACCTTCAATAGATTTTTTAGGGCTCAATACTGGTGCCATCTTATGCTTTCCTATTAACATACCTACACAATATGCACAGGTATCACTTCCCCAAGAACTTAAAAAGATTAATCCCACTAACCATGCACCGCCATCTAACATTCTTGTTTTATAAATATAAGATAACATGACAGCAACATATATAACGCCAAATAAAGCCGCCATAATCTGCTCTGCCCTATATTTAGGATAAGTAAACACATATACGCTCATAATCAATACCAGCGTAAACAATAAAATCATCATAGAAAATTTATCTGTTTTTATCCAAAGTAACGACAAATAATATAAAACTGTACCGATATACCCTACAATTTCTAATGAAGTAAAACCTTTTTGATGTACTCCCATTGCAGAATACAATTCACTCACTCCAATCAAAGAAATCGCCAAAAGCACAGCAAATAGTATGGGACCTCCTGCGGCAACAGATGCAATTGCGATTGCTACAAGCACAATTCCACTTAAAAGTCTTGTCTTAAACATCTTACTCCTCCTTTACGCCACCATATCTACGTTCTCTGTGATTAAACTTATCAATGGCCTTTTGAAATTCTTTTTTGTCAAAATCCGGCCATGCCACGTCTGTAAAATAAAACTCTGTGTAGGCAAGTTGCCACATTAGAAAATTCGAAAGCCTTTCTTCTCCACTTGTTCGAATCAACAAATCTGGATCTGGAATTCCTTTGGTGTCTAGATAATCAGAAATCACATCTTCCGTAATCTGCTGTGGTAAAAGTGTCCCTTTCTGCACATCTTCTGCTATTTTTACCACTGCTCTTTTCATTTCATCTCTACTTCCATAATTTAAAGCAATTTGAAAATGTAGTTCATCAAACTGGCTGGAATATTCTTCTAATTCCTTTATTTTCTGTTGCAAATCTAAATCAAACATAGTTGGATCACCAATAACACGTACACACATTTTATTATCTTTTGAAATTTGAATACAACGTTTCATATAATTGCGAAACAACTTCATAAGTCCATCTACTTCTTCTTTTGAGCGTTTCCAATTTTCTGTAGAAAATGCATATACCGTCAGATATTTTACTCCTAAGTCCTTTGCGATACTACATATTTTTTCCAGATTTTCACAGCCTTTAATATGTCCATATGTTCTAGGCATTCCCTTTGCTTTTGCCCATCTTCCGTTTCCATCTAAAATAATTGCCACATGTTTGGGAATTGTCATATTCTTTCCTCCTACGCATAAAAGAGGCACAATACGGAATTTGTATGTGCCCCTTCCTATGTTTATTTTCCTATACAGTCAAAATTTCTTTTGACTTTTCATCCACTGCCTTTTCAATTTCTTTCACAAATTTATCTGTAATTTTCTGGATTTTATCTTCTAATTCTTTAATTTCATCTTCAGATACATCCTGCTTTGCTAACTTTTTAAAAGCATCATTAGCATCACGACGTACATTACGAACTGCTACTTTAGCTGCTTCGCCTTTTTTCTTAACATCCTTTACTAACTCTTTTCTGCGCTCCTCTGTTAACTCTGGCAGTACCAAACGAATGATTTTGCCATCACTATTTGGATTTAAATTTAAATCAGAAGCCAAAATAGCTTTACTAATCTCTTTAATCAAAGATGCTTCCCAAGGCTGAATTTGAATCATTCTTGCTTCTGGAACCGTAATATTTGCCACTTGCTGAAGTGGTGTAGGTGTTCCATAATAGTCTACGGTAAGTTTATCTAAAATATGCGGATTTGCACGTCCTGCACGGATGGTAATCAATTCCTTTGTAAGACTTTCCATTGTCTTTGTCATTTTATGTTCATATACTTGAATTCTATCATCTGTTGCCATTTTTCTTCCTCCTAATTTTAAGTTGCAATTATACAAGTACCTTAGTACCTGTAAATTTACCATGGGCAGTATTAACAATACTATTTTCTTCATTTAAACCAAACACCAGCATCGGCATTTTATTCTCCATACACATAATAGAAGCTGTCATATCTACGACTGCCAATTTTTTATCAATAACTTCCTGGATATGAACTTCATCATATTTTTTTGCATTTGGATTTGTCTTCGGATCACTATCATAGACACCATCAACAGCCTTTGCAAGAAAAATAGTTTCTGCTTCAATCTCAATAGCACGAAGCACTGTAGCTGTATCTGTTGAAAAATAAGGATGTCCTGTTCCACCTGCCATAAATACAACCATACCTTTTTCAAAATATTTATTTGCACGGTCTTTAGAAAATAATTTTGTAAAAGAACCACATTCAAATGGCGTCAGTACACTCGTCTTCATTCCCGCTGCGCGAAAAATTTCAGAAACATAAATACAGTTCATAACGGTTGCCAACATACCAATCTGGTCTGCTTTTGTTCTGTCTATATTCTCACTAGTACGTCCTCTCCAGAAGTTTCCTCCTCCGATTACAATACCAACTTGAATACCCTCCTCAACAAGTACCTTTACCTGTTTTGCAACTTCCATAACGGTAGCTTCATCAAAACCTGTTTTTTTTGATCCCGCTAAAGCTTCTCCACTTAATTTCAGTAAAATTCGTTTCATTGTATAAACTCCTTTATCTCTTAATTCCCGTAACGGCATAAAGCACCGCTTTTCCTTAAGTATACCTATAAAACACTCTGATTTCAAGAAATTTTTGTGAAACTTTCTCTTCCTTTATTTTAATCCCGCAAAAAGGCTCCAATATCCCTGAATAAAAATATAAAAGACTACAATGGGCAAAACAAATGTAAGATATACTCTCATTTTTCTAGGAAAAGAAATACCCTCTCCTGTATTCGCTTCTTTCAGAAAGTTTTCCCAACCCCAGCCATACTTATTAACACAAAACAGCAAATAAACTAATGATCCTAACGGCAACATATTATTACTTACCAAAAAGTCTTCCAGATCCATAATCTGTTTTCCTAAAATCGTAAAATCACTCCAGATTGTCATTCCCAGAATACAAGGTAAAGATAAAACAAAAACAGCTATCCCATTAATCAAAACAGCTTTTTTTAAACTCCAATTCCACAAATCCTGTGCAAAAGAAATAAGATTCTGAAATACCGCAATAATTGTAGATAGGGCAGCAAAAGTCATAAATAAGAAAAATAAAGATCCCCAAAGTCTTCCACCCTTCATTTCATTAAATACGTTTGGAAGAGTAACAAATACAAGCCCCGGTCCTTCACCTGGATTAATATCAAAAGCAAAACAAGCAGGAAATATAATCAAACCGGCAATCAAAGCTACTCCTGTATCTAAAATAGTAATATTAATTGCCTCTCCTGTAAGTTTTCTCTCTTTCCCAATATAACTACCAAAAATGGCTAATGCTCCAATGCCTAAACTCAAAGTAAAAAACGCTTGTCCCATAGCAGCAAAAATCACTTCTGAAAGCCCTACCTCAATTAGTTTTCCGAAATCAGGAAGTAAATAAAATTTTAATCCCTCTAAGCCGCCAGGAAGTAGACAAGAATTAATTGCCAATACAACCATCAATCCCAACAGAACTACCATCATAATTTTATTAATACGCTCCACACCACTTTGCAAGCCCATAGAACATACAAAAAATCCAATAATAACAATGATTGCCATCCAAAAAATCATTGTTGGCATATCTGTAGTAAGTTCTGTAAACTCTGCACCTACCCCTTGAGTATCAAGTCCCACAAAATCACCTTTGACCATTTTCAGAAAATATGCCAGCATCCAACCGCCAATCGTCGTATAGAACATCATTAAAAGATAATTACCAGCCATGCCAAAATAGCGGTAAATATGCCATTTTGTTCCTTCTTTTTCAAGAACATTAAAAGATGTTGCAATACTTTTTTGACTTGCTCTTCCTACGGAAAACTCCATTACCATAATGGGAAGCCCTAAAACAAGCAAAAAGAATAAATAAATTAGCACAAATGCTGCACCACCATATTTTCCTGTGATATAAGGAAATCTCCATACGTTTCCAAGTCCAATGGCACAACCTGCAGAAATCAGGATAAAGCCAATTCGCGAGGAAAATTTTTCTCTTTCCATAATTTTATACCTCTTTTTTCTTTATCTCACCAAAGCGTTGATGCGCAACGACTTTACAGAGATGATTTTTTTCAGGTAATTATAACATGGTTTTTACTTGCTTTCAATACTTCCAATATTTTTAATTAAAACAGAAATTGTTCCATCTGGATTTGTAATAAATTCAATTTTATCTTTATTATTATATTCCTCCATAGGTATTTTTAGTTCGATTCCCGTATCTGTCATCAAATGCTGTTTTGTGAACTTTTTAGTTGTCAGAGGATTTTGAGGCTCTATAGTTGCCTCTGTAAGGTTATATTTTTCTAATTTCTCCTGAACCTCTTCTTTCATTTGAGGATGTTCTTTAAAAATTTTGTCTATGATCACAGGAACTTCCACACTTCCCTGTTCAGAAAACTCTTTATTCAAAATACTCTTGGTCTCCATTTGCACTTCAAACTGTTCTGAATCGTGAAAATACTTTTTTTGTACCTCTGTCACAGCTTTATTCACAATAGAAAGTTTTGTTTTCGATGACAAAGAACCTTTACATTTTAAAAAATGCTGAGAAAAATAATTTGTTTTTACACCATTTACCTCATATTTCTTTTCCACCAAACGCACATATTGAGGTGCCATAAGATCAATCAATGCAGCTTCTGTAAGTTTCTGTGTTTCTCCTGGAAGAATCGCTTTTTGTTTGATAATATCATTATTATTTCCCCATGGATCTGAATTTGTTAGGTGTGTATAAGATGTCTTATAATTCATTTTTAAAAGCGCCAGATAACTATGCTGGTCTACCTGATATTCCACTACCAGTAAATCAGCCGCAGGAATGTCAATATTTTGATTCATAAGATTATAAAGTTCTTCTGCTATCTTTTGTGAAACTCCCAAAAAATTTTCAGGATTCCATTCTTCAATTAATGAAAAAATAGAGGACTCTTCTACAAAACTACAATTTTTTATTTCATCACTACTATCAATTTTAAATATATGACTTTTTAAAAAATCGGAAAAGTCCGAACCACAGTCCAATAGTGTATCAGATAGTACTGGAAGTCCCAGTGTAGAATCTAAAATATGTACCACTGCCTGCTGAATTTTAATTTCTTCTTTTGATCCCAACATTTCTTTCATTCCCTTCTATATTTCTCTTCCATTCATCATTTCCTGACAAGCTACAAGAATCATTACTGACTATTCCAATAGCATAAAGAAATATTGTAAAATCGTCAATACTGACATTTTATTCTATCGAACTAGAAAATATTTCCACGGGAGTTTGACAGAATGAAACATCCTTTACAGCAAGTTGCTCCAACAGAGTATATGTTTTTGTTAAATTTCCAATTTCTATCATGTACCTTCCCTCCATACAATAAATATTTTAGTATAGCGCAAAAATTTTTAGAATAAAGAATTTCTTATTATTTCCTTGCTTAACAATCATTCTTTATGCTATACTTTACTACGTATGTAAAGTCATAAAAAATATATATAAATGGAGGTTCTTTATGCCAAAGAGAAATGATATACACAAAATTCTTATTATTGGTTCCGGTCCAATTATCATTGGACAGGCGTGTGAATTTGACTATTCCGGTACACAAGCATGTAAAGCTTTACGTAACCTTGGCTACGAAATTGTACTGGTAAACTCCAATCCGGCTACTATCATGACTGATCCTTCCACAGCAGATGTTACTTACATCGAACCTTTAAATGTGGATCGCCTGACCGAAATTATTGCAAAGGAAAAACCTGATGCTCTGCTTCCAAACTTAGGTGGACAGTCTGGATTAAACCTTTGTGAAGAACTCTATCATGCTGGTGTTCTAGACAAATACAATGTAGAAGTTATTGGTGTTCAAGTAGATGCCATTAGCCGTGGTGAAGACCGTATTGAATTTAAAAACGCCATGGACAAACTAGGAATTGAAATGGCCAAAAGTGCACCTGCCTATTCTGTAGAAGAAGCTCTTAAAATTGCCGAAGAATTAGGATATCCATGTGTTATCCGTCCTGCATATACTATGGGTGGTACAGGTGGAGGTATTGTTTATAATGAAGAAGAATTGAAAAAGGTTGCTGCACGAGGCATTGCCGCTTCTATGGTAAATCAAATTCTTGTGGAAGAATCTGTAATCGGTTGGGAAGAGCTTGAAGTTGAAGTTGTTCGCGACAAAACCGGTAAAAAAATCTCTATTTGTTTTATTGAAAATATTGATCCAATGGGCGTACACACTGGTGACTCTTTCTGTTCTGCCCCAATGCTAACTATTTCCAAAGAATTACAAGAACGTCTGGAAAAACAAGCTCATGCAATTGTAGAATCTATCGGTGTAATCGGTGGTACAAATGTACAGTTTGCGCATGATCCAAAATCAGATCGTATCATCATTATCGAAATCAATCCAAGAACATCTCGCTCCTCTGCTCTTGCAAGTAAAGCAACTGGTTTCCCAATAGCTTATGTATCTGCATTGCTGGCAGCAGGACTTACCCTTGACGAAATCCCATATTGGAAAGAAGGTTCTCTGGCAAACTATAAACCGTCTGGAGATTATGTAGTTGTAAAATTTGCTCGTTGGGCATTTGAAAAATTCAAAAGCTCACAAGATAAGCTGGGCACACAGATGAAAGCCGTAGGCGAAGTCATGTCTATTGGTAAAACATATAAAGAAGCCTTACAAAAAGCTATTCGTTCACTAGAAAGAGGTTGCTATGGTCTTGGATTTGTAAAAGACTTTAACGAACTTAGTTTAGAAGAATTATATGCCAAATTAGAAAAGCCGACTAGCCAACGACAGTTTATTCTTTATGAGGCGATTCGTAAAGGTGCCTCTTTGGAAAAACTTCACAATATGACTCATATCAAACTCTGGTTCTTAGAACAGATGAAAGAACTAGTCGATTTAGAAGAAGAAATTCTAACTTATAAAAACAAAACTATTCCTGATGAACTTCTTATTCAGGCAAAAAAAGATGGTTTCTCTGACAAATACCTGGCTATGCTTTTAGACACAGACGAATGGGAATTATTCAAACACAGAGAATCCCTTGGTATGGGAGAGCGTTGGGATGCTGTACCAGTAAGTGGCGTAAAAGAACCAGCAGCTTACTATTACTCTACATACAATGGTGAAGATAAAGCACCTGTATCAAATGGAAGAAAAGTTATGGTACTTGGTGGCGGACCAAACCGTATTGGACAAGGTATTGAATTCGATTACTGCTGTGTTCATGCTGCTTTTACTCTGCGTGAGTTAGGTTTCGAAACCATTATGGTAAACTGTAATCCAGAAACAGTTTCCACAGACTATGATACTTCTGACAAATTATACTTTGAACCTCTGACTGTAGAAGATGTTATGTCTATTTACAACAAAGAAAAACCTTTGGGTATCATTGTTCAATTTGGTGGACAGACTCCTCTAAACATTGCGGCAGAACTGGAAAAACGTGGTGCCCATATTCTTGGTACTTCTCCTGCTGTTATTGATATGGCAGAAGATAGAGATTTATTCAATGCAATGATGCACAAATTAGAGATTCCAATGCCTGAGTCAGGAATGGCTGTTAATATTGAAGAAGCTCTGGAAATTGCTCACCGTATTGGCTACCCAATGATGGTTCGTCCTTCTTATGTATTAGGCGGACGAGGAATGGAAGTAGTTTACGATGACAATATGTTAAAAGACTACATGGCTGCCGCTATTGATGTTACTCCAGAACGCCCAATTTTAATGGATAAATTTTTACAAAACGCTCTGGAATGTGAAACAGATGCTATCTCTGATGGTACACACGCATTCGTACCAACTGTTATGCAGCATATTGAACAAGCTGGTATCCACTCCGGTGACTCTGCATGTGTAATTCCTTCTGTTGAAATTTCCGAAAAGAACAAGGAACTTATCAGAAAATATACAACTGCTATCGCCTGTGAAATGGGTGTTGTAGGTCTTATGAATATGCAGTATGCAATCTGTGAAGACAAGGTTTATGTATTAGAGGCAAATCCACGTGCATCTCGTACTGTTCCACTGGTTTCTAAAGTATGTAACATTAATATGGCAAACATTGCTACCAAACTTATGACCTATGAATTAACAAATGAACGTCCTGATGTAACTACATTTAAAGAAAAAGCTCACCCTTATTACGGTGTAAAAGAAGCTGTCTTTCCATTTAATATGTTCCCTGAAGTTGATCCACTTTTAGGACCTGAAATGCGTTCTACAGGTGAAGTTCTTGGTTTAAGTGAATCCTTTGGAACTGCTTATTATAAAGCGCAGGAAGCTGCTGGAGCAAAACTTCCACTTAATGGAACTGCTCTAATCAGTGTAAATAAAAATGATCGTACCCAGGCACTGGAAGTTGCGAAACAATTTAAAGATCTTGGATTTAAGATTGTGTCCACAGAAGGATGTGCAAAATTCTTCAATGAAAACGGAGTAGAATGTAAAACATTGAAAAAACTGCAAGAAGGCAGTCCAAATGTTTATGATGCTATGGTAAATAGCGAAATTGATTTAGTAATTAATACTCCTGCTGGAAAACAAAGTAAATATGATGATTCCTATTTAAGAAAAACAGCAATTAACAAAAAAATCCCTTACATTACGACTATGTCGGCAGCTCTGGCAAGTGCCACTGGTGTAAAAGCTATTTTAAATAAAGAATCACAATCTTTGAAATCTTTACAGGAATACCATAAAACATTAGAGTAATAAAAAATCTCCAGATTCGATGTATATCGTTTCTGGAGATTTTTTATTACTTATTGCAAAGCAATTTAACATAATATTTTTCCTAATTCTTGTGTGCTATTTACAATTTTTACTGCTCCTGCCTGTTTTAACTCTTGGAAATCCCCATAGCCATACGTAACACCTATACACTCAAGCCCTGCACTCTTTGCTCCTAAAACGTCATGGTATCGATCTCCTATCATAATCGCACACTCTCTTTTTTCAGAAAATCCCAATTCTTCCAAAACCTCTTCAATAACCTCTGCTTTTGTCATTTTAGGTTTTGTAATATCACTCCCTTTCACAACCTGAAAATAGGATGTCAAAGAAAAATAATCTAGAACTGTTTTTACCATAGAGTCTGGTTTAGAAGATGCTACTGCGAGAACATATCCCTTTTCTTTCATTTTTTTTAATACTTCTTCAATTCCTTCATAGGGCTTATTTTCAAATATCCCTATAGGTAAATAACGTTCTCTATAATATTGTACTGCTTTTTTAGCTTCTTCTTCTGAAAGTCCTGCATAAGCCATAAATTGTTCTAATAGTGGGGGACCCACAAACACTTCCAAGCTCTTTAAATCCTGTGCTAATTCTCCTTTATTCAATTTTTCTAAAGCATACTGTACACATTTTGTAATACCTTCTCCTGATGCAGTTAAAGTTCCATCTAAATCAAATAGTAATGCCTTATACTCCAATTTTCTATCTCCTTTTTTCTAATAATGATAATACTTTTTCTTTCGTTAAATTTGTATATAATTCTCCATCTAAAAGCATATTGGGAGAAGTTCTGCATTGTTTTAAGCAGTTTCTTGTAGTTAAATGAAAACTTCCATCCGCTGATACACCATCTTTTGTAATTCCAAATTTTTGCTTTACTAGTTCTAAGATTTCCATACTACCCTTACTTTGGCAACTTCTTCCTGTACATAAAACCACTTCATGAAAATATTCCGCCTCTTTTAAACTAGGATAACGTTTAATAATACAAGATAAAACTGACGGCTTTACTTCCAATGCTTTTGCTGCCTCTTCTTGAACTTTTGTAGAAATACATCCTTCTATTTCTTGTATTTCCCTAAGCATGGCAACTATATTTTCTTGTTCTTTTGGATTTCTTTGTTTACTATAATAATCTATAATTTCTCTAATTTCTTCTTTCATCATTTAAAACCTCCATTTAGATATTTTTCCTCTATATTCTATCATGCAAAAAAGAACCTGCCAATATTTTTTCTTGCTACATTTTCAAACTTCTGCTATTCTATAAAAAAACGTAACGAGGGATAATTATGGTTAAAGCAATCATTTTTGATATGGATGGTGTTTTATTTGATACAGAAAAAATCATGAAAAAAGGTTGGGAAAAAGCTGCTGAATTACTAAATTTTTCTATTACAGAAGACCAATTAAAACTACTAAGAGGAGGTTCAAGAGAAAGAAACTGTGCTCTTTTCAAAAAATGGTACAATGATACCATTGACTATCAACAGGCTCGAAAAATTCGCAGTGATTATTTAAATGCTTATGTAGAAAAGTATTCTATTCCTCCCAAAAAAGGACTTTATGAATTACTCTCCTTTTTAAAAGATGCAAATATACCATGGGGAATTGCCACTTCTACTGACAGAAAACAAGCGGAACATTATTGGAAATTAGCAAATATTTATAAGGATGTTTCAGCTTCTGTATGTGGAAATGAGGTTACAAAAAGTAAACCAAATCCAGAAATCTTTCTAAAAACTGCTGAAAAACTCCATGTTCCTATTAATTCTTGCATCATTGTAGAAGATAGCATCAATGGCTTAAAAGCTGCAAAAGCTGCAGGAGGACTTTCCTGTATGATACCAGATTTAACCCCCTACAGCCCTGTTTTAGCCTCTTTTTGTGATTATGTATGTAAAGATTTAACCGATATTCCTACTCTTATACATACTATCGATTTTTCTTTGCCAACTCCATAATTTCTTGATATTTACTCATAATATAACCATAATTTTTCCTTTTATGAGGCAACTTACAAGCACTACAATCTTTTACTCCTTGTTCTGTATATTTAAAGTTGCCTCCGCATTTGCTCCCTAAAGCATACAAAGGACAATAACAAAATAAACAGTTGAAATTTTCTGGATCTGTAGTTTCATGGCAAGGAAAAAATTCACATTTTTTATGGTTATAAAAAGAATACTCTTTTCCCTCCCAATATGGCTTTTCCTGTTTTTCTTCCTTTTCTTTACTCATATGATTTCCTCTCATTAACTAAAATACTCATTAAAAATTCCGGTTTATACCATTTATCTGAATCAAAAATTTCCTCCAACAAGTTTAAATTTTCATCAGAATGTTCAATTTCTCTTGCATAACGATAGGCTGTTTCCAATAGATTGTCTTCTTTTATTCTGTCCCCATCCATTTCCCAGTTCCAAAAAGTAATTTCCTCTATCCAAAAAACGGATATCACAGATAAAACAACTTTCGAATAAATTCTATCATCGTAAACTGCACCACAAAAATAAGTGTATAAGAAAAACATCAAAAGCTGCTCTTTGTAAATATCCCATTGTTCTTGTCCAATATCATTTTTTACTTCAGCTTTATATTTTTTTCGTTTTTCTATGTACCATGCTTCACCATTTAAAAAAAGTTTATCTGCTGCTTTTAAATTTGCTTTCCATTCTTCTCGAAGTGTCTCAAGCCTTAACAAATCTTTTCTAATCACCTGAACAACTTCAAAAAGACTGCTTTCACATTTCTCTGTATATACCTGTTCTATAAAATCCCTCTCAAAAAATTCCCCACAATCAAGTGCTTCTTGCATATTTTTAGCTATTCCCAAGATATAGCACATCCTTTGTTCTATAGAAATAGTCCTGTCCTGAACAATGGAAAATAATTTTTCTCTCACTTCCAAAAGGCAGTCAAATAAAAGGAAATCAAAGTCTTCAAAATCTTCTTCGCACTCCTCTTTTTCATCCTGTTCTTCCAGAAATTTTACTGGTTCTCTACACTCTAAAATCATTTTTGCAGCTACAGGACAAGATAGCGACAAAGAAAATTCTCTTAAATTCTCGAATTCTTCTATATGTCTGGGGTATAAACGACAGGTATCACATAAAGCTTCTGCTCCTAACTCTTTATAAATATCACAAAGATTTTCTGAATTCAAAAAACTACATCTTTTCTCGTACTGTTCAAAAACGCCCTCTGCCCAGTCAACAGAATTCAAAAGGCGAATACCGAAATCACCAGAAATATTACTATATCGCTCTAAAGAATTTTCATCAATTACAATCTGCCATCCTGCACAGCATGTATCCGGACATTTGCTTGCTGTACAGGAAAATTTTTCATAATAATGCGGTTTTCTATAATACATACTCTATTTCTTTTCCACAATTTCGTTATCTTTTTTATAGATGCTGTCAGATGGAATAACACCTCTTACAGAAGAAAGCGGATAAATATTACTGTTACTTCCTACGACTGTTCCTGGATTTAGTACAGAACCGCAGCCAACTTCTACTTCATCACCTAACATGGCACCGAATTTTTTCAATCCCGTTTCAATCTTTGTGTTTTTTCCTTTTACTACTACCAATTTTTTGTCAGATTTTACATTCGATGTAATGGAACCTGCCCCCATATGGGACTTATAACCTAAAACGGAATCACCTACATAATTATAATGAGGAACCTGCACTTTATCGAATAAAATAACATTCTTCAATTCTGTAGAGTTCCCTACAACTGCACCTTCTCCTACAAGAGCATTCCCTCTGATAAAAGCACAATGACGAATTTCTGCATCTTTTCCAATAATAGCAGGACCATTAATATATGCTGTAGGTGCTACCTTAGCTGTTTTGGCAATCCATACATTATTACCTTTTTTCTCATATTCTGCCTCATCTAAAGTTTCCCCTAATTTCATAATGTAATCACCGATATATGGAAGAACCTCCCAGGGATAAATTTTTTCTTCTAAAAGCTCTTTTGCAAGAGTTTTATCTAGATTGTGATATAACTCTTTAATCTTTAACTGTTGCATTTTTCTTCCTACCTTCTTATCAATTATTTTTTTCTATTTTACTACTCTTCGCTGGCTTTTCCAACCTTTTTCGAGTAGACTTATTGTAAAACTTAGAAGCGGCATCAAAAAACTGCTTTAGCATTAATTGATTTCTAAGTTCTAATACACCTTCTGTCCTAGACTTAATAAAATTTTCTAACTTAAACATATATTCTTCGGAAGTAATACTTCCTTCTGCCACATATGTAAGCCCTTTTTCCCAACTAGCAGTAAGCTCTGGATTTAAAAGTGAACGAATAGAGCAATTTACTACATCAAAAATCATTTCACCTAAAAGTGTTGGTGTTATTACCTGTGTTTTTTTGCTCAATTCCAAATATTTGATGGTTACTAATTTCTTTAAAATTTCTGCCCTAGTGGCACTGGTTCCAATACCACTTCCCTTAATCTGTGCACGCAACTCTTCATCTTCAATAAGTTGTCCTGCATTTTCCATTGCTAAAATCATAGATCCTGATGTATAGCGCTTTGGCGGTGATGTTTCACCTTCTTTTATACAAAAATCTTCAATTGAAAGTATACTACCTTTTCGAATGCCTGAAATCCAATTAAAAAAATCACTATCTTTAGAAAGTTGCTCTTCTTCTTTTGCCGAACTTATCTTTTTCTTTCCAAAGGAATTAGATGTAACTTTTAAATATCCTTCAGATACTAAAATTTTAAAGGAAGAAAATAACCTCTCTTTTTCAATCATTGATATCAAATTAATTTTTTGATACACTGCCGGAGGATAAAAAATACTTAAAAATCTTCGTACAATTACTTCATAAACCTTACTTCCCTGAACAGAAATACTACGCAAAGCACCAATACCCTGTCCTGTAGGAATGATAGCATAGTGATCCGTAATTTGTTGGTCATTAACATATCTTGTTTTTATAAGATTTTTATATGTACCCGCTTCCAAAATTTCTGATGCATAAACACTTCCGTGTTCATAATTTTTTAGCCCACTGATATTTTTATAAATTTCCTTTGCAACTGCACTGGAAAGAACCCTAGCATCTGTTCTCGGATACGTAACAAGTTTTTTCTCATATAATTCTTGCACTATTTTAAGTGTTTCATCTGGACTTAATTTAAACAATCTAGAACATTCATTCTGAAGCTCTGCCAAATTAAACAACAGTGGCGGATTTTTATTTTCTTTTTTCTTCTCGATTTTTTCTACCACCGATTCAAAAGGCGGATTGGCAGAAAGAATTTCCTTTAACTTTATGGCCGTTTCTCTCTTTTTAAATCCATTTTCTTTATACAAAAGAGGGGAGGCAAAATATCTACTACCTTCTACTGCCCTCCATTCTCCCTCAAAAGTATGTTCATTCTGCTTAAAATTACCAATAACTCTATAAAAAGGTGTCTTAACAAATTCTCTAATTTCCCTTTCTCTACGAACCACCATTCCCAGAACACAAGTCATTACTCTTCCCACAGAAATTGCCTGATAACGACTTCCCAAATAATTTGATACTGTATTTCCATATTTTAAAGAAAGCAATCTGGAAAAATTAATTCCCATGAGGTAATCTTCTTTTGCCCTAAGATATGCAGATGCAGAAAGATTATTATATTCACTAATATCTTTTGCTTCTCTTATACCACGAATAATTTCTTCTTCTGTTTGAGAATCAATCCAAACCCTTTTTTGTTTCTTATCTTTTACACCAGCCATCATTGCAACAAGGCGATAAATATATTCTCCTTCACGCCCAGAGTCTGTACATACATAAATAGTTTCTACATCTTGACGATTTAAAAGTCCACTTACAATTTGAAATTGTTTTTTCACAGAAGGAATAACTTCATATTTAAACTCCTTAGGAAGAAAAGGAAGTGTTTGCAAACTCCATTTTTTCAATGTAGGGTCATAAGCTTCTGGATAACTCATCGTTACAAGATGTCCTACGCACCACGTAATAATCGTATTTTCAGATTCCAAATATCCATCTTTCCTTGAAGTATTTACTTTTAACGCCTTTGCAAATTCCTGTGCAACACTAGGTTTTTCTGCTATAAATAATGATTTATTCATGAAAGCTCTCTTTCCTTTCAAAATTCCGTATTCTCTATGCTATCACATCTTTTAAAAAGCGTCAAACGTAAAAGGTGGCATCTACTTCCCATAGATTGCCACCTCTGTTAAAAACGTCACATTTATTTTTTTGTAATATATCCTTTTGCTTTTAAAGTTTCTGCACAAAGTACCGCACCACCTGCTGCACCGCGAACTGTATTATGAGATAGACCAATGAATTTAAAATCATATACTTTATCTTCTCTTAACCGACCAATGCTTACACCCATACCATTTTCGTAATCTACATCAGCCTGTACCTGAGGTCTATCTGCTTCCTCCATATAGCGGATAAACTGTTTTGGTGCACTTGGCAACTCTAATTCCTGTGGAACTCCCTTAAATGCCACCAACTTTTCAATCAACTGTTCTTTTGTAGGTTTCTTTCTAAATTTTACAAATACTGCTGCTGTATGTCCATTTAAAACAGGAACACGTACACATTGACAAGTAATCACAGGTTCTTTTGCAGGAACAATCACTCCATCTTCAATTTTACCCCAAAGACGCAATGGTTCCATCTCACTCTTTTCTTCTTCCCCTCCAATATAAGGAATGATATTCTCTACCATCTCTGGCCAATCTTTAAAAGTTTTTCCTGCTCCTGAAATTGCCTGATATGTAGTAGCAACCACTTCATAAGGCTCAAATTCTTTCCATGCTGTCAACACTGGAGCATAACTCTGAATAGAACAGTTTGGTTTTACTGCAACAAAACCTCTTGTTGTGCCCAGACGTTTTTTCTGAAATTCAATAACATCAAAATGCTGTGGGTTAATTTCTGGAACAACCATAGGTACATCTGGTGTCCATCTATGCGCACTATTATTAGAAACTACAGGAGTTTCTGTCTTTGCATACTCTTCTTCAATAGCTTTAATCTCTTCTTTTGACATATCTACTGCCGAAAACACAAAATCTACAGTGGAAGCAACTTTTTCTACATCAGCAACATTCATAACCACTAACTTCTTTACCGCTTCTGGCATAGGAGTTGTCATTTTCCAGCGAGCTCCTACCGCTTCTTCATAAGTTTTTCCTGCACTTCTTTCACTTGCTGCAACAGTTACTACTTCAAACCATGGATGATTTTCTAACAAAGAAATAAATCTCTGACCTACCATTCCTGTTGCACCTAAAATTCCGACTCTCAATTTCTCATTCATCTGCTTATCTCCTCTGTCTTGTTTTATTTACTATAGCAAATTCTATTAAAATGTCAATGCTTTTCAAAATCTTCCAAATATTCTTTCTGTATTTTCAGAACTTTTCGCATTGCCTTTTCCCCTGGAGCACCAATGGTATTTCTAGTTTCCACGCAAGTTTTCATACTGATTGCTTCGTAAATATCTGATTGGAATACTGAACTAATTTTCTGATATTCCTCTAAAGACATTTCATCAAGAGAAATCTGATGCTTCACGCAAAATAACACCAACTCTCCTACAATGCTATGTGCATCTCTAAAAGGAACTCCTTTTTTCACAAGATAATCTGCTGCATCTGTGGCATTTGTAAATCCATTTTTCGCACTTTTTTCCATATTTTCTTTTTTAAATTCCATGGTTTCCAACATACCATTAAACAATGCGATACAACTTTTTACTGTATCCATCGCATCAAAAGCAAGCTCTTTATCCTCCTGCATATCCTTATTGTATGCCAGAGGAATTCCTTTCATCGTCGTAAGAAGTGACATTAAAGCACCATAAACACGCCCTGTCTTTCCTCTTACTAGTTCTGCAATATCCGGATTTTTCTTTTGAGGCATAATACTGCTGCCTGTACTGTATCCATCATCAATTTCAATAAATTGGTACTCATTAGAATTCCACAAAATAATTTCTTCACAAAAACGACTCAAATGCATCATAATAACAGATAAATCTGATAAATATTCAATTAAATAATCGCGATCTGATACGGAATCCATACTGTTCAAAGTTGGACCTGCAAATCCTAACAATTCTGCTGTATATTCTCTATCTAATGGATAGGTAGTTCCTGCCAAAGCACCACTTCCCAAAGGGCAATAATTCAATCTCTTTTTTGTATCTGCCAAACGACTTCGATCCCTTTTGAACATTTCAAAGTATGCCCCAAAATGGTGAGCCGCTGTAATAGGCTGCGCCTTCTGTAAATGTGTAAATCCAGGCATATAAGTATGCAAATGATCTTCCATTAATTTTAAAAGTGTTTCAAGAATCTCTTTTAAAAGCATATCTGTTTCCTGAATATCATCTCTGACATAAAGCTTCATATCCAGAGCAACCTGATCATTACGACTTCTTCCAGTATGAAGTTTTTTTCCTACATCACCGGTTCTTTTAATCAGATTTGCCTCTACAAAACTATGAATATCTTCATATTCCGGAGAAAATTCCAGTTTTTTATCTTCAATATCTTGAAGAATTTCTGCCAGCCCTCCGAGAATTTCATCTTTTTCTTGTTCTGTTAAAATCTCCTGCTTTGCAAGCATTTTAACATGTGCCATACTTCCCTGAATATCCTGCTTATAAAGTTTCTGATCAAAACTTAAGGAAGCATTAAAGTTATAAACCAACTGGTCTGTTTCTTTAGTGAAACGTCCTCCCCACAATTGTGCCATAATTCTGCTCTCACTTCTTTCTCTTCATTTAGTCAATGCTTTGAGCAAAATTTTATCACTTTATAGTATTAAATGCAAGATTTTTTCTTTTGTTCTTCCCTTTCTATTTTAGAAAACACACAACCACAATAGTCCTGACGATATAATTGATATTTTTTTGACAATTCTATAGAACGTTTATACCCGTTTTTCTTTTTAAAATCAGAGGGAAGGTGCTTAACATTATAAATTTCTGCCAGCTCCTCCCCTATTTCATTAATCTTTTGTGCATTTTTTAACGGGCTAATCGTCAAACTCGTAGTAAAATAATCGTATCCACCTTCTGCTGCCAAGCGAGCTGCTTCCTCCATACGCATACGGAAACATTTAAAACATCGCTCACCACCCTCTGGTACTCTCTCTAATCCCTTTGCCATTTCATAAAAACGCTCTGGACAATATTCTCCTTCGACAAACTTTGGCTTATACACAAAAGACATCCCATCAATGAGATGTCTCATTTCTTCTATTCTTTTTTCGTATTCTTCCTTTGGAGAAATATTAGGATTATAGAAAAAATCTGTTATTTCAAAATATTGAGAAAGATATTCTAATACATAGCTGCTGCAAGGTGCACAGCAGCTATGCAGAAAGAGACTCGGAACTTTTTTCTCTATTTTATTCTTCTCAATAATTTTTTCCAACTCTTTCTGATAATTTCTATTCATTATTAAATGACTATCCTTTCTGGCTTATCTTACCTCATTTTCACTTGCTTCACCTTTTAAGAACGTCATCGCATTATCAAGTGTTGTATGAGAGATTGCAGCCAATGCTTCTTCTGTAAAGAATCCCTGATGAGAAGTAATCATTACATTAGGGAAAGAAAGCAATCTAGCTGTTGTAGAATGCTCTAAAATTTCATCTGAACGATTCTCAAATACATTTTTTGTTTCTTCTTCATATACATCAAGACCTACACCAAAGAACTTTCTAGCACGGATTCCATCAATCAAATCATTGGTTTTTACCAAACCGCCTCTTGATGTATTTACAAGAATAACTCCATCTTTCATTTTTGAAATAGTGTCTTTATTAACTAAATGATAAGTACTATCCATTAATGGACAATGCAAAGAAATTAAATCACTTTTTGCTAATAATTCATCTAAAGATACATATTCAACAAAATCTGCTAAATCCGGATTATGATATACATCATAAGCAATTACTTTCATACCAAATCCACGGCAAATTTTTGCCATAGCCGCACCGATTTTTCCTGTTCCTACAATACCTGCTGTCTTCTGATAAAAATTAAATCCCATCAAACCACCCAGGCTGAAATCATTTTCTCTTACTTTTACATAAGCTTTATGAAGACGTCTATTTACTTCTAATGCTAAGGCCATAGCATGCTCCGCTACTGCCTCTGGTGAATATCCTGGTACACGCATAATACGGATACCATATTCTTTTGCTTTATCCAGATCAACATTATTAAAACCTGCACAACGCATTAAAATCAGCTTTATACCAGCTTCATAAAGAACCGTCATCGTATCTGCACTTATATCTGAGTTTACAAACGCACACACTGCATCATACCCTTTTGCCAGAGGAGCTGTCTTGGGAGAAAGGTCTGTTTTTAAGTAATCAATTTCAATTTCTGGATAATTCTCAATCTGCTTTTCAAATGAATCTTTGTCATAGTTTTTTGTATCAAAAAATAAAATTTTCATAGTTACCATCCTCCTGTTAAATAATTCACAATCTGTTTCCTCTTTACTATAATAAATTATAGGATATTTGTCAAGTACCCTCTTAAAATCTTCTCATATTATATAATAACATACGGAATATCCTATTCCTAGATTAAAAGGAGAATTTTATGAATCAAGTACTTTTAGAAGTAAAAGATGTAAGTTACTCTTATCATACCAAAACAGGAGAAACTCCTGCACTTTCCCATATATCCTTTTCAATCTCTCAAGGGGAATTTGTCGCTATTGTAGGACCTTCAGGCTGTGGCAATGCGATGTGTCAGTAACGGAAACAAATTGGCTGGCAACCACCGATTTGCTTCCATTTTTAATGAATCAATGGCTGCCATAGAGAAAAATATGAGCAGTTTCTCCATCCCACACAACCTTATCTAATAACAAACGCAA
>JARIAQ010000049.1:0-20000 GCA_029257775.1 Blautia sp.
AAATTTACATAAAAATGACAAAAAGAAGTCAATTTGTGCAAAGGAATTCAAAGAGATTTTTGGTACAATAAGATTAAAGAAGTTAGGTACATAGTTTGACAGGAAAAGGAGAAATAGTTATGAAAAAACCAGTATTAGTAGTTATGGCAGCCGGAATGGGAAGTCGTTATGGTGGATTAAAACAAATTGATCCTGTAGACGCACAGGGACATATTATTATGGACTTTTCTATCTATGATGCTGTAAAAGCAGGATTTGAAAAAGTGGTATTTATTATTAAAAAAGCAAATGAAGCGGATTTTAAATCAGCAATTGGTGATCGTTTAAGTAAAGTTATTGATGTAGAATATGTATTTCAGGATTTGCAGAATATTCCGGAAGGATATGAAGTGCCAGCAGAGCGTGTAAAACCATGGGGAACTGGTCATGCAATTTTAAGTTGTTTGGATGTTATAGATGCACCATTTGCAGTTATTAATGCAGATGATTACTATGGAAGTCATGCATTTAAGATGATTTATGACTATCTTACAACACATGGAGATGATGAAAAATATCGTTATACAATGGTTGGATATGTACTGGAAAATACATTGACAGAAAATGGACACGTTGCAAGAGGTGTTTGTGTAACAGATGAAAATGGATATCTTCAGAAGATTAATGAAAGAACACATATTGAAAAGAGAGAAAATGGTACAGCATATACAGAAGATGATGGACAGACATGGCATGTAATCCCAGAAGGAAGTACAGTGTCTATGAATATGTGGGGATTCACACCAAGTATTTTGGCAGAGTTAAAAGCTCGCTTCTCTAAATTCTTAGATGAAAATCTGGAAAAGAATCCATTAAAATGTGAATATTTTCTTCCATTTGTAGTAGATGAATTATTAAATGAAGATAAAGCTACCGTTCAGGTATTAAAATCACTTGATAAATGGTATGGTGTAACTTATAAAGAAGATAAACCGGTAGTTGTAGCAGCAATTCAGAGTTTAAAAGACAGTGGATTATATCCTGAAAAACTTTGGGAGGAAAAATAGAAATGGCAGAAGTAAAAACAGCAACAATTGAAAACTTTCAATTTCAGGGAACTTGCGTAGAATGTATTCCTTACGGTAGTGGTCATATTAATGATACCTTTCGAGTTACTTGTGAGGATAATGGAACGACTAGAAGATATATTTTACAGAGAATGAATAAAAATATTTTCTTAAATCCGGAAGAACTTATGGAAAATGTAGTAGGAGTTACTTCTTGGCTACGTAAAAAAATTCAGGAAAATGGTGGAGACATAGAAAGGGAAACTTTAAATATTGTTCCAACAAAAGAAGAAAAATCTTTTTATGTAGATGACGAAGGGGAATATTGGAGAGCGTATCTGTTTATTGAAGGAGCAACGACTTATGATTTAGTTCAAAATAAAGAAGATTTTTATCAAAGCGCCGTTGCATTTGGACATTTTCAAGGACTCCTTGCAGAGTATCCAGCAGAAACATTACATGAAACCATTGTGAATTTTCATAATACAGTAGATCGTTTTGCGAAGTTTAAAAAGGCAGTAGAAGAAGATGCATGCGACAGAGCAAAAGATGTACAGGAAGAAATTAATTTTGTATTAGAAAGAGAAAATCTTGCACATGTTTTATGTGATATGCAGGCTGAGAAAAAAATTCCTTTAAGAGTAACACATAATGATACAAAGTTAAATAATATTATGATAGATGATCAAACACGTAAAGCTATTTGTGTTATTGATTTAGATACAGTTATGCCAGGACTTGCAGTAAATGATTTTGGTGATTCTATTCGTTTTGGTGCAAGTACAGGAGAAGAAGACGAAAGAGATTTGTCTAAAGTGTCTTGTAGTATGGAATTGTTTGATCTGTATACAAAAGGTTTCATTGAAGGATGTAATGGAAGCCTTACAAAAGAAGAACTGGATATGCTTCCAATTGGTGCAATGACAATGACTTATGAATGTGGTATGCGTTTCCTTACAGATTATTTAGAGGGAGATCATTATTTTAAAGTACATAGAGAAGGTCATAATCTGGACCGTTGTCGTACACAGTTTAAGTTAGTGAAAGATATGGAAGATAAGTTAGAGTGTATGAATGAAATTGTAAATAAATATCGCTAAGCTTTACTTGAATTTTCAGTAAGAAAGTGGTAGAGTATAAACAAACATAAAAAATGTTTTGGAACATGAAAAATAGTGCTTTTCTCAAAGGAGGAATAAAAATGGCAATATTAGTAACAGGTGGTGCCGGATATATCGGTAGCCATACAGTAGTAGAACTTCAGGGTGCAGGTTATGACGTAGTAGTGGTAGATAATCTTTCAAATTCCAGCGAAAAATCTTTGGAAAGAGTGGAAAAGATTACAGGAAAGCCAGTTAAATTTTACAAAGCAGATATTTTAGACAGAGATGCGTTAAATGACATTTTTGAAAAAGAAGAGATTGATTCCTGTATTCATTTTGCAGGATTAAAGGCAGTAGGTGAATCTGTAGAAAAACCATGGGAGTATTATGAAAATAATATTGCTGGTACTCTTACTTTAGTAGATGTTATGAGAAAGCATAATGTGAAAAATATCATCTTTTCATCTTCTGCTACTGTATATGGAGATCCTGCAATTATTCCAATTACAGAAGAATGCCCAAAAGGAGAGTGTACAAATCCTTATGGATGGACAAAATCCATGTTAGAGCAGATTTTATCAGATATTCAGAAAGCTGATCATGAATGGAATGTTGTTCTTTTAAGATATTTCAATCCAATTGGAGCACATAAGAGTGGAACTATTGGAGAAAATCCAAATGGTATTCCAAATAATCTGATGCCATATATTACTCAGGTTGCTGTAGGAAAATTAAAAGAACTGGGTGTATTCGGAAATGACTATGATACACATGATGGTACAGGTGTAAGAGATTATATCCATGTTGTAGATCTTGCAAAAGGTCATGTAAAAGCATTAAAGAAAATCGAAGAGAAGGCCGGTCTTAAAATTTACAACCTTGGCACAGGAGTAGGATATAGTGTTCTGGATCTTGTAAAGAATTTTGAAGAAGCTACAGGTGTAAAAGTACCTTATGTTATTAAACCACGCCGTGCAGGTGATATTGCTGCTTGCTACTCCAGTGCTAAAAAGGCAGAAGAAGAGTTAGGTTGGAAAGCAGAATTTGGCGTTAAAGAAATGTGTGAAGATTCATGGAGATGGCAGTCTAACAATCCAAATGGTTACGAAGAATAAATAGTAAAAGAAAAGAGTCAGTGCTTGCTGACTCTTTTTTTACTATAAAATAGTTTTTAATATAGTTTTTTGTGTTCATAAATGGCTTCACATGTTAGTTGAACCCCTAATTTTTTGAATACTTTTTTATCTACGGCAGAAAGCATAACCGAGGAGTGTACCTGACAGCCTTTTAATTTAGGAAGTTGTGCTAATGCTAGTTTGGCAAGATCACTGGTAGCAGCTGTGCTGGAAAGTGCGATTAATACTTCATCTGTATGGAGACGTGGGTTTTGGCTTCCTAAATATTCTGTTTTTAGTTTTTGAATTGGCTCAATTGCTGCAGGAGAAATAACATGTTCTTTATGAGGAATGTTTGCAAGCTCTTTTAATGTATTTAACATAAGTGCAGCAGAAGCTCCTAATAAATCAGAGGTTTTTCCTGTAATGATTGTTCCGTTTTCCAACTGGAGAGCAATAGCAGGTGCACCTGTTTCTTTTGAACAGTTAAGTGCAGCAGTTGTCACTTTTCTGTCTTCTGTGGAGATGCCAGCTTGTTTCATTAATAGTTCTAATTTGAATACTTCTTCATCATTATTTTCATTTTCTAAATTTCTTTCCAATGATTGATAATATCTACGGATAATTTCTTGTTTGGAAGCTTCTCGGCATACTTCATCGTCAATGATACAGTTTCCCGCCATATTAACCCCCATGTCTGTAGGAGACTGGTATGGGCATTTTCCAAAAATACGTTCAAAAATGGCACTTAACACAGGGAAGATTTCTACATCACGGTTGTAGTTTACCGTGGTTTCACCATAAGCTTCTAGGTGGAACGGATCAATCATGTTAACGTCATTTAAATCAGCAGTAGCGGCTTCATAGGCTAAATTTACAGGATGCTTCAGAGGAATATTCCAAATAGGGAAAGTTTCAAATTTTGCATAACCTGCGTGAATACCACGCTTATGTTCGTGATAAAGCTGAGAAAGGCAAGTTGCCATTTTTCCGCTTCCCGGTCCAGGGGCAGTAATAATAACCAGAGGACGTGAAGTTTCAATATAGTCGTTTTTGCCATAACCTTCATCGCTGACAATGAGAGGAATGTTACTTGGATAGCCTTCAATTGGGTAATGGATATATACTTTAATACCTAAATTTTCCAATTTTGATTTAAAGATATTTGCACTGCTCTGTCCAGAATATTGTGTGATTACTACACTACCTACAAAAAATCCTTTTTCTTTAAAGGCATCGATTAAACGGATCACATCAATATCATAAGTGATTCCCAAGTCACCTCTTATTTTATTTTTTTCAATATCTCCGGCACTGATAACAATTACAATTTCAGCATGATCGGAGAGCTGCATTAACATTTTAAGCTTACTATCTGGGGCAAATCCGGGTAAAACTCTGGAGGCGTGATAGTCATCAAAGAGTTTACCGCCAAACTCCAGATACAATTTGTTATCAAACTTGCTGATACGTTCTTTAATGTGTTCTGATTGCATTGATAAGTACTTGTCGTTATCAAATCCTATTTTCATATTCATGCCCCTTTTCTATATTTTTTTTAAACTACTGCGATAGTATACTACAAAAGCAAGGGGGAATTCCAGTGGTAAAAGGAAAAATGTTTTATTTTGTGTATATTCAACATAAATTTACAAAAGTTTAATAAATGTGTCCTCTTTTTCACAATCTATATGTTGATTTATAGCACAGTAATCTTTATAATGGAAGAGATAGTATGAGGAGGATAAAAATGGAGCAAAATCAAAATCAAGGTCCACAAAAAAATAATAATAACGGACCTAAGAATAAACAACCCTTACTGGTGCTTTTAATATGCATTATGGTAAGTATGTTTTTAGTAAATCTTCTGACAATGACAATGCAGAATGGTTCCAGCGAAATTAAATATAGTGAGTTTGTGGATTTGCTGGAAAAGGGAAAGGTTCAGGAGGTACAGATTAAAGGAGAAACTTTAAAGGTTACCTTAAAAGAACGTAAACGTATGGGCGCTAAAAAAGAAGTCTATACCATTCTTTCAGAGGATAAAACAGATTTAGTGAAACGATTGGAAAGAGCTGGAGTAAATGATTATTATACAGAAAAACCAAATGTCGTTATGGAAATTTTCTTCAGTCTAGCCAGTTTGATTGTACCTATTATATTGATGTTCTTTTTACTGAATATGCTATTTCGTCGCATGAATAAAAATGGTGGCATGATGGGAAGCGTAGGAAAGAGCAAAGCAAAGGCATATGTGCAGAAAGAAACGGGAATTACTTTTAAAGATGTGGCGGGGCAGGATGAAGCAAAAGAGTCGCTGCAAGAAGTTGTAGATTTCTTGCATAATCCAGGAAGATATACAGAAATTGGAGCAAAGCTCCCAAAAGGAGCACTGCTTGTAGGCCCTCCGGGTACTGGTAAGACACTTTTGGCAAAGGCTGTTGCAGGAGAGGCACATGTTCCTTTCTTTTCATTATCTGGTTCTGACTTTGTAGAGATGTTTGTAGGTGTGGGGGCATCGCGAGTGCGCGATTTGTTTGAAGAAGCAAAGAAAAATGCACCTTGTATTATCTTTATTGATGAGGTTGATGCCATTGGAAAAAGCAGAGATGCTAGATATGGTGGAAATGATGAACGGGAACAGACTTTAAATCAGCTGCTTGCAGAGATGGACGGATTTGATACCTCCAAAGGTCTTTTAATTTTAGCTGCAACAAACAGACCGGAAGTTTTGGATCCAGCCCTTTTAAGACCGGGACGTTTTGATAGACGAGTAATTGTAGATCGACCAGATTTAAAGGGAAGAATTAGTATTTTGAAGGTGCATGCGAAAAATGTTTCCTTAGATGAAACTGTAGACTTAGATGAAATCGCCCTTGCTACTTCTGGTGCCGTTGGTTCTGATTTGGCAAATATGGTTAATGAAGCAGCAATTCTAGCGGTAAAGAACGGAAGAAAAGCGGTATCGCAGAAAGATTTATTTGAAGCAGTAGAGGTTGTTTTAGTAGGTAAGGAAAAGAAAGATAGAATTTTAAGTAAAGAAGAAAGAAAGATTGTTTCTTATCATGAAGTAGGACATGCTTTAGTAAGTGCTTTACAGAAAGATTCAGAACCGGTGCAGAAGATTACCATTGTACCGAGAACTATGGGTGCATTGGGATATGTTATGCATGTTCCAGAAGAAGAGAAGTTCTTAAATACCAAGAAAGAATTAGAAGCAATGTTGGTAGGGTATTTAGGTGGACGTGCTGCGGAGGAAATTGTATTTGATACAGTAACTACTGGTGCGGCAAATGATATTGAGCAGGCAACTAAAGTTGCAAGAGCCATGATTACTCAGTATGGAATGTCGGAACGTTTTGGGCTGATGGGACTTGCTGAAAGCCAAAATCAGTATCTTGATGGCAGAGCAGTGCTTAGCTGTGGTGATGCTACAGCAACAGAGATTGATCATGAAGTAATGAAACTTTTGAAGAAATCCTATGATGAAGCAAAGAAGCTTTTAAGCGAAAATCGTGAATCTCTTGATAAAATTGCAGAATTTCTTATTCAGAAAGAAACCATTACAGGTAAGGAATTTATGAAAATTTTTCATGAAATAAAGGGCATAAAAGAACCTTCAGAAGAAATACCAGTATTAGAGACAGAGATAAAAGAATAGATAGGAATCCGCCTTCTTTTAAAATGCAAAAGAGTTGAAAGAGGGCGGATTTTTCTTTTGTAAAATTAAGAAAGGATAAGAAGATGTTTTATATTGAAGAAGAGTTAAAAAAGCTGCCTTCACTTCCAGGCGTTTATATTATGCACGATAAACAGGACGCCATTATCTATGTGGGAAAAGCTATTAATCTAAAAAATAGAGTCAGACAGTATTTTCAAAAAAGCAGAAATCTAGGAATTAAGAAGGAACAAATGGTAGAACAGATTGCTCGTTTTGAATATATTGTGACGGATTCAGAATTAGAAGCACTTGTGCTGGAATCTAATTTAATTAAAGAGCATTGTCCAAAGTATAATACCATGCTAAAAGATGATAAAAATTATCCTTTTATTAAGGTAACGGTAGGAGAGGCTTTTCCTAGAATTATGACAGCTAGACGTATGACAAAAGATAAGTCTAAGTATTTTGGTCCTTATACCAGCGCAGGGGCTGTAAAAGATGTGATTGAGTTAACACGTAAGATTTATCATCTTAGGACCTGTAGTCGGAATTTGCCCAGAGATATTGGAAAGGAACGACCTTGTCTTTATTATCATATCAAACAATGCGATGCACCTTGTCAGGGATATATTACAGAATCTGCTTATAGAGAGAAAGTAGAAGAACTTCTTGAATTTTTAAATGGAAATCATAAAAAGATTATTGCGCAATTGGAAGAAAAGATGTATGAAGCGTCACAGAATATGGCATTTGAGGATGCTGCACAATATAGAGATTTAATTCAAAGTGTAAAGAAAATAGGTGAAAGGCAGAAAATAACAGATTATCCGGGAGAAGATAAAGATATTATTGCAGCAGCAATGGAAGATGCAGATGCGGTAGTACAGGTATTCTTTGTAAGAGATGGGAAATTGATAGGAAGGGACCATTTTTATATGAAATCTGCACCAGGAGAAAATAGAAAAGGAATTTTATCCAGTTTTTTAAAGCAGTTTTATGCAGGAACACCTTTTATACCCAAGGAAATTATATTACAGGAAGAAGTAGAAGATCAGGAGTTGATAGCCAAATGGCTGGAAAATAGAAAAGGAAAAAAAGTGCATATTTATGTTCCTCAAAAAGGTACAAAAGAAAAGATGGTGGAAATGGCATACCATAATGCAAAACTTGTTTTAAGGCAAGATAAAGAGCGGATAAAAAGAGAAGAAGGAAGAACTATAGGAGCTGTAAAAGAAATTGAGACACTTTTGGGATTATCGGGTGTTCAGAGGATGGAAGCTTATGATATTTCTAATACCAGTGGTTTTCAGTCAGTAGGTTCTATGGTCGTATATGAAAAAGGAAAACCAAAACGAAGTGATTACAGAAAATTTAAAATTAAAAGTGTGCAGGGACCAAATGATTATGCCAGTATGGAAGAGGTGCTTACTAGACGATTTGTGCACGGTATGGATGAACGAGAAGAACGAAGACAGCAACAGTTAGAGGAGGAGTTTGGGAATTTTACACGTTTTCCTGATTTGATTCTTATGGATGGAGGAAAGGGGCAGGTAAATATTGCTTTAGATGTTTTGGAAAAGTTAGAACTTACGATTCCTGTATGTGGAATGGTAAAAGATGATAAGCATCGAACAAGAGGACTTTATTATAATAATCAGGAAATACCAATTAACAGAGAGAGCGAGGGATTTAAATTGATTACCAGAATCCAAGATGAAGCTCATAGATTTGCCATTGAATACCATCGTTCTTTAAGAAGTAAAGGCCAGGTTCATTCTGTTTTAGATGATATTCCAGGTGTTGGGGAAACTAGAAGAAAGGCGCTTATGAGACATTTTAAAGGCTTAGATGGCATTCGAGAAGCGTCTGTGGAGACACTTTCTAATATAGATTCTATGAATGAGAGAGTAGCTCAGCAGGTATATGATTTTTTTCATAAAAAGGATCAATAAACGTAGGGGAGTTTGCTTGTCATGTGAAAACACATGTGATAAAATAAGAAAAGGCATTTAAGAGACAATAGAAGGAGAGTGTAACATGAATGGTGTAGAGTTAAAAAAAATGATACAGGAATTAAATCTGTATAATAAAACACCGGAAATTGACATTTCAAAGAAAATGATTAATACACCGGAAATCAACCGTCCTGCACTGCAGCTGACTGGCTATTTAGAGCATTTTGAGAATGAGAGAGTGCAGATTATAGGGTATGTGGAATATACATATCTTCTTCATTTAAGCAGAGAAGAAAAAGTCGTAGCTTTCGAAAGATTTGTTTCCAGTAAAATTCCGTGTGTAATATTTACTACTATGACAGAACCAGATGAAGATATGCTGAACCTTGCAAAGAAATACGATGTGCCCGTATTGGTGACATATAATACGACTTCTGTATTTATGGCGGAGATTATTCGTTGGTTGAATGTGCAGCTTGCACCATGTATATCCATTCATGGAGTTCTGGTAGATGTTTATGGTGAGGGAGTTTTAATTACAGGAGAAAGCGGTATCGGAAAGAGTGAGGCTGCCTTGGAATTGATTAAGAGGGGGCATCGTCTGGTAAGTGATGATGTGGTAGAATTGCGCCGAGTTAGTGATGTTACATTAGTTGGTTCTGCACCAGATATTACTCGCCATTTTATTGAACTTAGAGGTATTGGTATTATTGATGTAAAAACTTTATTTGGTGTTGAAAGTGTTAAAGATACCCAGTCTATTGATTTGGTTATTAAATTGGAAGAATGGAACAAGGATAAAGAATATGATCGCCTTGGGATGGAAGAAGAGTATACAGAATTTTTAGGAAATAAGATTGTATGTCATTCTCTGCCTATTCGCCCTGGCCGTAATCTGGCTGTTATTGTAGAGTCAGCGGCAGTTAATCACAGACAAAAGAAAATGGGTTATAATGCAGCTCAGGAATTATATCGAAGAGTGCAAGAAAATATGACAAAAAAACGGGGAAATGGAGATCAGGAATGAGTAAGTATTGTTTTGGAATTGATGTAGGAGGAACAACAATTAAATGTGCGTTGTTCTTGAATGATGGAACAATTTTAGATAAATGGGAAATAAAAACAAATACAGACAATGAAGGAGAAAGAATTCTTCCGGATATTGCTGATGGAATTGAAGAAAAGCTGAAAGAAAAGCAGATTGAAAAGTCAGATGTAGAAGGTATTGGGATTGGGTTACCAGGTCCAATTGAAGAAAATGGCGAAATTGCATGTGCAGTTAATCTTCACTGGGGTAGAAAAAATATTGAAGAAGAGTTAGGTCAGTTAACTGGAATGGCAGTAAAAGCTGGAAATGATGCAAATGTGGCTGCTCTTGGTGAAATGTGGAAAGGCGGCGGAAAAGGTGCTAGAAATTTAATTATGGCAACTTTAGGAACCGGCGTAGGCGGTGGAATTATTGTTAATGAGAAGATCGTGACAGGTGCTCATGGTGCTGGTGGAGAGATTGGACATGCAGTGGTAAATTTCCAAGAGACAATTCCGTGTAACTGTGGAAATAAAGGGTGCTTAGAACAGTATGCTTCTGCAACAGGAATTGCAAGATTAGCAAAAGAAATTTTGGGAGCGTCTGAAAAGCCTTCTGTTTTGAGAACAAAAGAAAAAGTAACTGCAAAAGATGTATTTGATGCCTATAAAGAACAAGATGAATTAGCAGGAGAAATTGTTGAAAAATTTGCAGAATATTTAGGTCATGCATTGGCAATCTTTGCATGTGTAGCAGATCCTGATGTTATTGTTCTTGGTGGTGGTGTATCAAAAGCAGGAGAAGTTTTGGTAGATTGCGTGCAGAAGCAATATGAAAAATTTGCTTTTTCTGCATGTAAAAAAACACCAATTAAGCTGGCACTTCTTGGAAATGATGCTGGTATCTGTGGTGCAGCAAAGTTAATTTTAAGTAGATAGTAGGAACAGTTGTTACTGTACATAAAAACCCCCTTTACTAATTTTGGTAAAGGGGGTTTTTCGTTCATTTAATCGTCATCCTCTTCTGGCTGTTCTGGTGTGGTTGGAGGAGTAGGTGTCTCTGGTGTAGTTGGAGGAGTAGGTGTAGGAGTTTCAGGTTTTGTTTCCTCCGGAACATCTACAGAGTTATCAGGTTTTGGCTCCTCAGTTCCATCATCACTATCGTTGGACTTTGCTTTTTTATGACCGGAACAATATTTTTTTGGAAGAGTTTCTGTATCATAATATTCTGTTATAGTAGGACAAGATGAACTTGCCAATAGACCAGTGTCCTTACAAATGGATTTTTTTTCTACAGTAGAAGGGACTTTGAAGTCTGTTTCTGGCAATTCGTTGTGTATACGTTGCATGATTTTTTGCCATAAGGTTTGTTGATAAGTTCGTGCCTGTCCCTTTGGAAGAACAATGTTATTGTCGTATCCAGCCCATACAGAGCAAGTATAGTATGGGGTATATCCGCAGAACCATAAATCTTTGTAATTATCTGTGGTACCAGTTTTTCCTGCTACTGGCATTCCTTTTAATTGTAAACGAGTACCGGTTCCTTTTTTAACAACATCTTCCATAGCAGATGTAAGGAGGTATGCTGTGCTTGGTCTGATTACAGTAGTTTTTTCTGGAGTATTGTCAATAACAATATTTCCGTCAGAATCTAAAATTTTTGTATAGAATACTGGTTTGATATAAGTTCCGTTGTTGGCAATAGTGGCATAAGCGGCTGTTAATTCAAGATTACTTACACCTTTTGTAATACCACCGATTGCAGTTGCTGAGTTCATATCTGTATAGAAATTGCCACTTCCTTGAGGCAGTTCAGTTAAAGTATCTAAGATGGAAGTGAATCCAAATTTCTTTAAATAAGATACGCCTACTTCAGGAGTGATTTCTACCATAGCTTTTACTGCTGGAATATTATAAGATTTAATAATTGCAGTACGCATGGTTACTGTTCCATGGTATTGGCGGTCATAGTTATAAAGTGGTTGACCACTGTCATATTTAAATGGTTCATCTTTAAAAGTTGTAGATAATGTCATACCACCTTCATTTAAAGCAGCAGCATAAGCAGCTAATGGTTTAAAGGTAGAACCTGGTTGACGTAAAGTGTTAGTTGCGCGGTTTAAAGAAAGGCTGGAAGATTTTTCTCCTCGGCCACCTACAATTGCTTTTACATAGCCTGTGTGCTGGTCAATAATACAAATAGAAGATTGAGGTTGAGGAGTCAGATAAATATTTTCACTGACTACTTCACTTCCATCTGCAAGAATAGATGCTTTATAGCTATCTACATGAGTTTGAGCGCTTTCAGGACTGTCAAATAATAATGTGAAATCTTTATTTTCATTTTGAATAAAATATTCCTGAAGCATTTCTTTGCTATAATTTTCCTGTTCCCCATTTGGATGTTTTACAGTTAAACGGTAATCCAAAGTTACCTGGGTTCCAGAAGGAAAATTATTAGGATTGTTATATTCTTCATCGCAGATAAGTTGGAGTGCAGGATCTTGTGTAGTGTAAATACGAAGTCCTCCACTATAAAGTGCATTATAAGCTTGTGCTTCGGTGAAACCACGTTGTTCCTGTAAATCTTTAACCACTTGTTCAGTTAATTCATCAATAAAGTAACTATAAGTTTGAGTTTCTTGTCCTTGTTGTTGCTCAACAGTTTTAATTCTGTCATATACATTATCAGCAAGACATTCATCGTATTGTTCTTTGGTAATATATTCCTGATCTAACATATGATCAAGAACATCTTTGCGGCGCATGGCATTTTTATCAGGATTGATAACAGGATTGAATTTTGTCGGATTCTGACTGATACCAGCAATTACAGTACATTCAGACAGAGTTAATTCATTGACATTTTTTCCAAAATAATCCTGAGCAGCAGCTTGTACACCAAAATTACCATTTCCAAGGTTGATTGTATTTAAGTAATTTTCTAGAATAATGTTTTTATCTTTTATCTGTTTTTCTAATTGAAGGGCAAGGTATTGTTCTTGAAACTTACGTTTGAAACGTTGTATAATGGATTCATTTGTCCAACCTGTAAAAACATTATTTTTTAATAACTGCTGTGTAATGGTACTGGCACCTTCTGTGAAATTGCCACCGTTTAAAACACCTTTGACACCGGCACGTAGGATACCTTTTATATCAATACCATTATGTTCATAGAAACGTTCATCTTCAATAGCTACCACAGCGTGCTGTAAGCTTAATGGGATTTGTTCAATACTTACAGGCATACGATTGGAATTGGGAGCAGTCAGCTTTTGAAGCTGGTTGCCATTGGCATCATAAATAAAGGTAGCTTCGCCAACGGGGACAATATTTACTTCTGAAATGTCAGGTGCGTTATCGATTAAACCTTTAAAAGCACCGATCCCTATACAGGCTCCGATAATAATAATTGCCATCAGAGAGATGAAAATAATACGTAGAAAAGAAACGTGAGCTTTTTTTCCCATCATGGAAGAATGAGAAGTAAGATTATTACGTTTCTTATTCGTGGCACGTTTTCCAAAATTCATGTATTTTGCCTCCTTTTCCCGTACATTATATCAAATGACAGAACCTAATTCAAGAAACTTTGAACGGGCATATCAGATTTCCGATTTTTAGTCATAAATATTCCCAAATTTAAAGGAAATATGATAGAATACAGGAAAGAAAAAAGAAATGAGGAATAATATGTTAGAGCAGTACAAGACAGTTTATGAAGGTGGACAAGGGGAAATAATAGAAAAGAAGTCCAGATTTATTGCAACAGTTCGTCTTGTGAAAACAGAAGAAGAAGCTGTAAAATTTATTGAAGAAATGAAAAAGAAATATTGGGATGCAACACATAATTGTTCTGCATATGTTATTGGGGAAAGAAAAGAAATTATGCGTTGTAGTGATGATGGAGAACCGCAGGGGACAGCGGGAAAGCCTATGTTGGATGTGCTTTTAGGAGAAGATCTTTATAATACGGCAGTAGTAGTAACCAGATATTTTGGGGGAACACTTCTGGGAACAGGAGGTCTGGTAAGAGCTTATTCAAAATCTGTGCAGGAAGGATTGGCACAAAGTCGACTAATTACGAAATATCATGGAATACTTACAGAAGTAGGGACGGATTATAATGGAGTGGGAAAACTTCAGTATCTTTTTGCACAAAAGGAAATTCCTATTATGAATTCTCAGTATGAAGAAACTGTAAAAATGCAGATCCTTGTACCCGCAAATCGAGAAGAGGAAATAAAAAAATCTGTGACAGAAGCCACAAATGCAAGAGCGACGGTCACAGATTTAAAAGAATTATATTTTGCAGTTTCAGAAGGAGAGTACCTTCTGTTTGATGACTAAAAACAGATTAGCATTTTTCAGGAGCAGGATATTCTACACCGAATGTGTCTACTGTCATGGACTGGATTTTCTGTTCATCTAGAGGGCGGTCACTGTAATCTGTTGAAGTTTCCGCAATTTTATTTACAATGTCCATGCCTTCTGTAATTTTTCCAAAAGCGGCATAAGCGCCATCTAAGTGAGGGGAAGTTTCATGCATGATAAAAAACTGGCTACCAGCAGAATCTGGATGCATGGCACGAGCCATAGAAAGAACTCCTGGTGTATGTGCCAGATTGTTTTCAAAATGGTTCTGAGAAAACTCGCCTTTAATTGTATAGCCAGGACCGCCCATGCCAGTACCGTTAGGGCAGCCACCCTGAATCATAAAGCCGCGGATTACTCTGTGAAAAATTAAGCCATCATAAAAACCATTTTTAATAAGGCTGATAAAATTGTTTACAGTATTTGGGGCGATTTCAGGATATAATTCTGCTTTCATAACATCGCCATTTGCCATTGTAATGGTTACGATTGGATTTGCCATAATAAAATTCTCCTTTAAATTCAGTAGTATATCTGACTATTATAAGCGGAAAAAATAAAAGGTGCAAGCTGTAATTTTGTGTGCTATACTAATGTACTGAACTTATAGTAAAGATAAAGAGGATAACCTATGATAATAGAAACATATAATGCAAATGAAACTTTTAAGTTAGGTGAGGAAATAGGGAGGAAAGCTCTTCCGGGACAAGTTTATACATTGAATGGAGATTTGGGAGTGGGAAAAACTGTGTTTACCCAGGGGGTAGGCAAAGGACTAGGAATAATGGAACCGATAAATAGTCCGACTTTTACTATTATCCAAGAATATGAAGAAGGAAGACTTCCTTTTTATCATTTCGATGTGTATCGTATTGGTGATATAGAAGAAATGGAAGAAATTGGATATGATGATTACTTTTTTGGGCAAGGTGTATGTCTGATTGAATGGGCAGAGTTGATTGAAGAAATTTTGCCTCCGGATCTTATTTCCATTACAATAGAAAAGGATTTGGAAAAAGGATTTGATTATCGGAAGATTACGATTACAGGGTTAGAATTCTAGAGGAGGAGTATTTTATATGAAAATTTTAGCATTAGATAGTTCAGGACTGGTGGCATCTGTTGCAATTATGGAAGAGGATACTCTTGTGGCAGAATACACGGTGAATTATAAAAAAACACATTCACAGACATTGTTGCCAATGCTAGATGAAATAAAGAAAAATATTCAATTGGATTTAGATAGTATTGATGCGATTGCAGTAGCAGCGGGACCAGGTTCATTTACCGGTCTTCGCATTGGAGCTGCCACAGCTAAGGGGTTGGGACTGGCTTTAGATAAACCTTTAATTGCCGTTCCTACAGTGGATGCCCTGGCATATAATTTATATGATGTAGGAGAAGATACGGTTGTGTGTCCGATTATGGATGCAAGAAGAAACCAAGTGTATACAGGTGTTTACAAATTTCAAAATCATGAATTCGCTATTGTAAAAGAACAAGATGCTTTATCTATTCATGAGCTTTTAGCAGCATTAAATGAATTAGGAAAGAAAGTTATCTTTTTGGGGGATGGAGTCCCTGTTTTCAAAGAAATTATTAAAGAAAATTGTAAAGTAGAATATTGTTTTGCACCAGCACATTTAAACCGTCAAAGAGCGGGGGCGGTAGCGGCTTTGGCAAGTATTTATTTTAAACAAGGAAAAATTCAGACAGCAGCAGAACATCAGCCGGATTATTTGCGTGTGTCTCAGGCAGAAAGGGAGCGGGCAGAACGCCTGGCAAAAGAAGAAAATGCTTGAGATTAGACAGATGCAGGAACAAGATGTAAAAATAGTAGCACAGATAGAAGCAGAAAATTTCTCCAAACCTTGGAAAGAATTAGATTTTCTTGGAGCGGTAAAAGATGAGAAAGCATTATATCTTGTAGCGTGTGTGGATCAGGTGCTGGTAGGATATATTGGAATGTGGATGGTGCTAGATGAAGGCGAAATTACAAATGTTTCTGTGAAAAAAGAATATCAAGGGCAGAAAATTGGCAGAGCATTATTGGAAAAATTGGAAATTTTGGGCAGAGCAAAAGGGGTAGGTTCTTACTTTTTAGAAGTGCGTGAAAGTAACAAAAGAGCCCGTGTTTTGTACGAATCCTGCGGTTTTTCTGTGATTAGCATAAGAAAGAACTTTTATGAAGAACCAGTAGAAAATGGAATTGTAATGTGTAAAAGATAGCAGAATTGCTATCTTTTTCTAAGTTTAGAGTGATTTCCCACTGGGGTTTAAAAAGAGGTTCATGTATAATAAATGGCGTAGTCGAAAAAAATTCCACAAGCAGGAGGAAAAAATGAGAAAATACGAAGAAAAAAGAGAAGAGCATGTTATGGAAGTGTACTGTAATTGTTGTGGAAAAAAATTGCTTGTAAAAGACGGTGTGATTATGGAAGGGGTTTTGCCTGTGACAGTTTCTTGGGGTTATTTCTCTGAAAAAGATGGAGAAAAACATACCTTTGATTTATGTGAAAACTGTTATGACAAATGGATTGCAGGATTTCAGCTTCCAGTAGAGAAGAAAACGGAAAATGAAATGTTGTAGCACGAAAAAAACTGTGTTATGATAGAAAATGCGATAATAGATAGAAATGAGGAAAATGAGATGTTAGATGTATGTCTATTAGGAACAGGGGGAATGATGCCTCTGCCAAGAAGAAAGTTGACATCTTTAATGACAAGATATAATGGCAGCAATCTAATGATTGACTGTGGAGAGGGAACACAGGTAGCGGTAAAGGAAAAGGGATGGAGTTTTAAACCCATTGATGTTATTTGCTTTACTCATTATCATGCTGATCATATTAGTGGTCTTCCAGGACTTTTACTTACTATGGGAAATGCAGAAAGAACAGAACCTCTTACCTTAATCGGCCCTAAGGGACTTGTACGTGTAGTTTCTGCGCTTCGTGTAATTGCACCGGAACTTCCATTTGAAATTCAGTGTATTGAGCTTACAAAGCCGGAAGAAACCTATGAGATAAATGGTTATTGTATTACAGCTTTTCGTGTGAACCACAATGTGACCTGCTATGGATATACTTTGGAAATTAAAAGAGCAGGAAAATTTGATGCTGAACGAGCAAAAGCACAGAATATTCCTTTGAAATGTTGGAATCCTCTACAAAAAGGTGAAACTGTTGTATGGGAAGGAAAAACTTATACGCCAGACATGGTTTTGGGAGCGTCAAGAAAGGGAATTAAGCTTACTTATACGACAGATACCAGACCAGTAAAGGCAATTGCAGACCATGCAGCAGGCTCTGATTTGTTTATTTGTGAAGGTATGTATGGAGAGCAGGAAAAAGAAGATAAGGCAAAAGCATATAAACATATGACATTTAAAGAAGCTGCACAGCTTGCTAAAGAAGCAAAAGTAAGGGAAATGTGGTTGACGCATTATAGTCCTTCTTTGGTAAGACCGGAAGAAGCACTAGGGGAGGCAACAGATATATTTCCCAATACCATTGCCGCTAGAGATAGACAGTCTGTGGAGTTGATGTTTGAAGAATAAGGAGAGCATTCATGAAAAAGGAAGATGTGTTGATTTTAGCAATAGAAAGTTCCTGTGATGAAACAGCTGCGTCAGTAGTGAAAAACGGTCGTACTGTTTTATCAAATATTATTTCCTCTCAGATAGATTTGCATAAATTGTATGGAGGTGTTGTTCCTGAAATCGCCTCTAGAAAACATATAGAGAAAATCAATCAGGTAATTGAGGAAGCGTTAAAGGAAGCAGAAGTAACATTGGATGATTTAGATGCGATTGGTGTTACTTATGGGCCGGGTCTTGTAGGTGCGCTTTTAGTGGGTGTAGCTGAAGCAAAGGCAATTAGTTTTGCAAAAGATATTCCCTTAGTAGGTGTTCATCATATCGAAGGGCATATTTCTGCTAATTATATAGAAAATTTAGAGTTGGAACCTCCATTTTTATGCCTTGTTGTATCAGGAGGGCACACGCATCTGGTAATTGTAAAAGATTACGGTGAATTTGAAATTTTAGGAAGAACTAGAGATGATGCAGCGGGAGAGGCCTTTGATAAAGTGGCCCGCGCTATTGGTTTGGGATATCCAGGTGGACCAAAAATTGATAAGCTTTCCAAAGAAGGAAATGCGTATGCAATGGACTTTCCGAAAGCTAAAATCGAAGATGCGCCGTATGATTTTAGCTTCAGTGGAGTAAAGTCAGCTGTTTTAAATCATATTAATAAATGTAAAATGCAGGGAGAAGCTATTGTAGAAGCGGATATTGCAGCTTCTTTCCAGAGATGTGTGGTGGAAGTTTTGGTGGAGCATGCTATTGCAGCTGCTAAAGATTATGGAATAGATAAGCTTGCCATTGCTGGCGGTGTGGCGTCGAATCAGACTTTGAGAAATGCTATGGAAAAAGCTTGTAGAGAGAATAAAATCAAGTTTTATCATCCATCGCCTATTTTTTGTACAGATAATGCTGCGATGATTGGAGTGGCGGCATATTATGAATATTTAAAAGGGACTCGCCATGGATGGGATTTAAATGCAGTTCCCAATTTAAAATTAGGAGAAAGATAAGGAGAAAATAAGATGAAATGTACAGCAATTATTCTTGCAGCAGGACAAGGAAAACGAATGAAAACAAAAGTTCAGAAACAATTTTTAATGTTGCAGGGAAAACCATTGCTGTATTATAGTTTGTCTTGTTTTCAAAAATCTAATGAAATAAATGAAATTGTTGTAGTTACAGGCAAAGACAGTATTGATTATTGTAGAAATGAAATTATAGAAAAATATGAATTTACAAAAGTAAAGTGTATTACAGAGGGCGGAAAAGAACGATATGACTCTGTTTATGCGGGATTAGAAGCCTGTTCTGCTGATACAGATTATGTATTTATACATGATGGGGCAAGACCTTTTATTACGGAAGATATTATTAAGCGAACAAAAGAGGGGGCAATCGCTTATGGTGCGTGTATTGCAGGTGTACCTTCAAAAGATACTATGAAAATAATTGATGAAAATAATATGGTATCTCAAACCCTTGATAGAAGCAAAGTATGGTGTGTCCAGACACCCCAAGTATTTTTGTATCATTTAATTAAAGAAGCGCATGATAATGCAAAACATGTCAATATGCAGGAAATAACAGATGATGCTATGGTGGTAGAACGATATAAAAATACACAGGTGCATATAGTAGAAGGCGCTTATGATAATATAAAAATAACAACACCAGAGGATCTTTTAGTAGCAGAAAAAATTTTGAAAAAAATTTCATAAAAAGTCTTGACATATACTGCTAAAGCATGTTAATATACTACCTGTCGCTGACACAGCGCATTCGGAGAGATATCGAAGTGGTCATAACGAGGCGGTCTTGAAAACCGTTTGTCCGCAAGGGCGCGTGGGTTCGAATCCCACTCTCTCCGCTTCAGTAAAAACTGAAATGATCAGGCTAAGGAGAAATACCCAAGAGGCTGAAGGGGCTCCCCTGGAAAGGGAGTAGGTCGTTTATAGCGGCGCGAGGGTTCAACTCCCTCCTTCTCCGCCATTATTTACTGAAAGTATTTGACATTTTATGTAATATAAGTAATAATGATTTAGGAAGACAGAAAGTTATATAAACAAATTGAACTTTGAAAACAAAATAGCACCAGCAATAGATAATTATTACTTTCGAGTAATTAATTACA
>JARIAQ010000016.1 GCA_029257775.1 Blautia sp.
GGTGGAAGTGCAGTAATGTATGGAGCTGACTGTTACTAATCGGTCGAGGGCTTGACCAAAAGTGTAGAGATACACGAAACGGTAAGTTGGAAGGTTTCGTTTTATATATGTGGTTTTGAAGGTATAGTGTGTTAAATATTTGGCTCCTTGGTCAAGCGGTTAAGACATCGCCCTTTCACGGCGGTAACACGGGTTCGATTCCCGTAGGAGTCACTAAAATACTTACATATTTATAAAATATGTGAGTATAATATATTATATGGCGCCATAGCCAAGTGGTAAGGCAAAGGTCTGCAACACCTCTATCACCAGTTCAAATCTGGTTGGCGCCTCTTTTATTATTCCTCCTTAGCTCAGTCGGTAGAGCATGCGGCTGTTAACCGCAGTGTCGTTGGTTCGAGTCCAACAGGGGGAGTTTTTTTATATCCATTTTTAGGCACAATAGTTTATATTTTAAAAAACTATTGTGTTTTTTTTGATTCTTTTTTATAAAAGTTTTACTGTTGCATATAGTAATAATGTTAAAACATCACAAAAAAGGACATAAGTCCTTTTTTGCGAATATAAGATACTATATAATAACGATATATAGATGTAGTGGATAGAATCATAAAGAAAGGGACGAAGAACATGAGTAAGCAGAGAGTATATTTGATTGTATTGGATAGCTTTGGGATTGGACATGCGCCAGATGCAGCTGATTTCGGAGATGAAGGTGCAAATACACTTTATACAATTTCACATTCAAAAGAATACAATACGCCGAATATGGAAAAGTTAGGTATTTCTTGCATAGATGGTGTAGATTATTTGGAAAAATCAGATAAAATAATTGGTAGCTATGGAAGAATGCAAGAAGCATCAAAAGGAAAAGATACTACTATTGGACATTGGGAGATTGCAGGTATTGTGTCTGAAAATGCTCTTCCCACATATCCTAATGGATTTCCTAAAGAAGTTCTGGATGAATTTTCAAAAAGAACGGGAAGAGGAATTCTTTGTAATCAGCCATATTCTGGAACAGATGTTATCAGGGATTATGGAGAAGAACATGTTCACACGGGGAAATTGATTGTTTATACATCAGCAGATAGTGTTTTTCAGATTGCAGCCCATGAAGATGTTGTTCCGGTAGAAGAGCTTTATAAATATTGTGAAATTGCTAGAGAAATTTTAGTAGGTGAGCACGGAGTAGGACGTGTAATTGCTAGACCATTTGTAGGTGAAGCACCGAATTTCCAGAGAACTACCAATCGACATGATTTTTCTCTTTTGCCTCCGAGAGATACGATGCTTGATGTATTACAAAAAGAGGGATATGATACTTATGGCGTAGGGAAAATTTACGATATATTTGCGGGAAAGGGTATTGCCCATACACAGCGCATTCAGGGGAATGTAGATGGAATGGAAAAGACTATACAGCTTCAAGATGAAGATTTTCATGGTTTATGTTTTGTAAACCTGGTAGATTTTGATATGCTTTATGGACATAGAAATGATATTGAAGGCTACGCAAAGGCTGCAACAGTTTTTGATAAACAGTTAGGTACTTTTATGGATAGAATGCAGCCACAGGATATTTTGATGATAACAGCAGATCATGGCTGTGATCCAGGATTTAAAGGAACAGATCATTCCAGAGAATGTGTACCATTTTTAGTTTACGGTGAACAAGTAAAAGAAGGAGTAAATCTAGGAACTCGCAAAACATTTTCTGATATCGCAGCGACAATATTAGATATTTTTGGAATTGAGTCTAGATTAGATGGAACTAGCTTTAAGAATGAAATCTTAAAATAGGAGAGCGAAAGATGGATAATCTTAAATTGTTGGAAGAAGCAAAAAAGGCAAGATTAAAAGCCTATACTCCTTATTCCCAGTTTAAAGTTGGTGCAGCACTTTTAACGAAAAGTGGAAAAGTATATTTAGGCTGTAATATTGAAAATGCCAGCTACACACCTACAAATTGTGCGGAAAGAACTGCTTTTTTTAAGGCTGTTTCAGAAGGAGAAAGAGAGTTTGAGAAAATCGCTATAGTAGGTGCAAAAGATGAAGACAATGTAAATAATATGTGTACGCCTTGCGGTGTATGCAGGCAGGTTATGATGGAATTTTGTAATCCAAAAGAGTTTCAGATTATTCTTGCTGACGGGGAAAATACTTGCAGAGTAATGACGTTAGAAGAGCTTTTACCTTCTGGTTTTAGCCCAACTAATTTGAAATAAAACAAAAAGGAGGAAGAAACGTGGAATATGTAATTGAAATGAACCACATTACGAAGCAGTTTGGTGAATTTAAAGCCAATGATGATATTACGCTGCGAGTAAAAAAAGGTGAAATCCACGCACTTCTGGGTGAAAATGGAGCCGGAAAATCAACACTTATGAGTGTTCTTTTTGGGTTATATCAGCCGGAAGCTGGTCAAATTAAAATTAATGGAAAAGAAGTAAAGATTAACAATCCTAATGATGCTAATGCTCTAGGAATTGGAATGGTGCATCAGCACTTTAAGTTAGTGCACAACTTTACAGTGTTGGAAAGTATTGTTTTAGGACGTGAAACAACAAAAGGTGGAGTCCTGAAAATGGAAGATGCTCGTAAGAAAATTATGGAATTAAGCGAGCGATATAAATTTAAAATTGATCCCGATGCATATATTTCTGACATTACAGTAGGTATGCAACAACGTGTGGAAATTTTAAAGATGTTGTATTGTGATAATGATATTTTAATTTTTGATGAACCTACAGCAGTTCTAACTCCTCAGGAAATCAAAGAGCTTATGAAGGTTATGAAACAATTGGTAGAAGAAGGAAAATCAATTATTTTCATTACACATAAGTTAAATGAAATTAAAGAAGTTGCAAATCGATGTAGTGTACTTAGAAAAGGAAAGTATATTGGAACTATTGAAGTTGCAGAAACTTCCAAGGAAGCGATGTCAGAGATGATGGTAGGAAGAAAGGTTAATTTTATTATTGACAAGAAAGAATCTACTCCTGGAGAAGCTATTTTGGAAGTGAAAAATATGACAATTCATTCAAAGCATCATGGAAAAGAAGCGGTAAAAGATGTGTCTTTCACTGTCCGAAAGGGTGAAATCGTTACTGTCGCCGGTATAGATGGAAATGGACAATCTGAGTTAGTATATGGTATTACAGGAATGATGCCTATTGATGAAGGTAAGATTTTCTTAAAAGGAAAAGATATTACTAATGAAAGTATTCGTAAAAAATGTCTGGATGGCATGGCACATATTCCGGAAGATAGACATAAAGATGGTTTAGTTTTGGATTATAATCTTCAGCAAAATTTGGTACTTCAGACATATTTTACAAAGCGTTTTCAAAGTCATGGATTTTTGAAATTTGATGCAATCCGCAGTTATGCGGAGGAATTAATTAAGAAGTTTGATATTCGCTCTGGACAAGGTGTAAACAGTGTTGTAAGAGGAATGTCAGGAGGAAATCAGCAGAAGGCAATTATTGCTCGAGAGTTAGATCGAAATCCAGATATTGTTATTGCAGTACAGCCAGTTCGAGGTTTAGATGTAGGTGCAATTGAATATATTCATAAACAGTTGATTGCACAACGTGATGCTGGAAAAGCGGTGCTTCTTGTATCTTTGGAACTGGATGAAGTAATGAATGTAAGTGATAGAATTCTTGTAATGTACGAAGGCGAAATTGTTGCAGATGTAGATCCGAAGAAGATTACAACGGAAGAATTGGGATTATACATGGCAGGAGCAAAAAGGAGTGTGAATCATGAAGAATAAGAAAAGAAACATTTTTCAGAGTGAGGGTATGACAAGTTTTTGCTCATCAATTCTTGCAATTATTTGTGGTCTGCTTTTTGGACTCATTATTTTGCTCTCAAGTAATCCTAGTCAGGCATCAGGCGGTTTTATGATGATTTTGCAAGGTGGTTTTACAGATGGGATTCAGGGCATTGGACAGATGTTTTATTATGCTACACCGATTATTATGACTGGTTTATCTGTGGGATTTGCGTTTCAGACTGGGTTATTTAATATCGGGGCACCAGGACAGTTTACAGTAGGTGCTTATGTTGCTGTTTTAATTGGTGTAAAATGTACTTTCCTTCCAGCTGGTTTGCACTGCTTTGTAGCTATTGCAGGTGCTACTTTGGCAGGTGCATTGTGGGGAATGATTCCTGGCCTTTTAAAGGCATTTAGAAATGTAAATGAAGTTATTGCTTCTATTATGATGAATTACATTGGAATGTATTTGGTAAATATGTTAATTCAGAGAACGATTTATGACCAGGTAAAAAATCAGTCTATGGCAGTTGCTTCTACTGCAAATTTGCCCAAAGCTGGTTTAGATAAAATTTTCCCAAATTCAGATATTAATGTAGGAATTATTATTGTTATTGTTTTTGTTATTTTAATTTATATGATTTTGAATCGTACTACTTTTGGATACGAATTAAAAGCATGTGGTAAAAATCCTAATGCAAGTAAATATGCTGGTATTAATGCGAAGAGAAATATTGTGTTGTCCATGGTAATTGCAGGGGCATTATCCGGAATTGGCGGTGCATTATTGTATCTTGCAAATTCAGGAAAATATCTTCAGGTTCTGGATATTATTGCACCAGAGGGCTTTTCAGGAATTTCTGTAGCATTACTTGGTATGTCTAATCCAATTGGTATTTTGTTTGCTGGATTATTTATCGGTCATCTTACAGTAGGTGGTTACAACATGCAGTTATTTGATTTTGCACCGGAAGTAATTGATATGATTATTGCAGCAATTATTTACTGTGGAGCATTATCTTTGTTATTTAGAGGTATGATTCATAAGCTTCAAGTTAGAAAAAGTAAAAAAAATACAGATGAAGCAAATAGCAATTTGAAGAAGGAGGAGTAGGAGTATGGATATTCTATATTTTATTATGCAACAAACAATGTTTTTTGCCATTCCGCTTCTGATTGTAGCTATTGGCGGTATGTATTCTGAACGAAGTGGTGTAATTAACATTGCGTTAGAAGGTATTATGGTAATTGGAGCTTTTGCTGGCGTTTTATTTATTAATATGACACAGGCAAATTTAAGTGGTCAGGGTCTACTGCTTATAGCTATTGTAATTGCAGGTGTTACTGGAGGCGTTTTTTCCTTGCTTCATGCATTTGCATCTATTAATATGAAAGCAGATCAGACAATTAGTGGTACAGCATTAAATATGTTTGCACCTGCATTTGCAATTTTTGCAGCAAGAACCATTCAGGGAATTCAGCAGATTCAATTTACAGATACTTTTCAAATTAGTAAAGTTCCTGTAGTAGGTGATATTCCTGTGATTGGACCATTGTTTTTCCAAAATTGTTATATTACAACCTATATTGGAATTTTAATCTTTTTGGTGGCAGCGTTTGTAATTCGCAAAACAAGATTTGGATTAAGACTTCGTGCTTGTGGAGAGCATCCAGGAGCAGCGGATTCTGTAGGTGTAAATGTATATAAAATCAGATATGCAGGGGTTGTTATTTCTGGTGTTCTTGCAGGAATTGGTGGACTTGTTTTTGTAGTACCTACATCTACCAATTTTAATGCCAGTGTAGCTGGATATGGATTTTTGGCATTGGCTGTATTGATTTTTGGCCAGTGGAGAAGTAATAAAATTTTTATGGCAGCATTTTTCTTTGGAATTATGAAAACTTTAGCAAGCGCATATTCGGCTATTCCTGTTTTGAAGGATTTGCCAATTCCAAATGAAGTTTATAAAATGATTCCATATATAGCAACTTTGGTGGTACTTGCATTTTTCTCTAAAAATTCACAGGCTCCAAAGGCAGAAGGTATTCCTTACGATAAAGGAAGAAGATAAAGGAGGAAATTCCTATGAGAATGTATGATTTAATCATGAAAAAGAGAAATGGTGAAGTTCTGACAAAAGAAGAAATTCAGTATATGATTACAGAATATGTAAATGGCAAAATTCCAGATTATCAGATGTCTGCATTTTTAATGGCCGTTTATTTCAAAGGTATGAATGAAGAAGAAACCTTGGCAATGACTCAAGCAGTAGCACATTCTGGTGATATGGTGGATTTATCCGGTATTGAGGGCGTGAAAGTAGATAAACATTCTACCGGCGGTGTAGGTGATAAAACAACATTAGTAATTGCGCCTATTGTAGCAGCTTGTGGAGTAAAAGTTGCAAAAATGTCGGGAAGAGGATTAGGACATACTGGTGGAACAGTAGATAAAATGGAAGCTATTCCGGGAATGCGAACTTCTTTAAATAGAGAAGAGTTTTTTGATGTAGTAAATAAAACAGGACTTTGTGTAATCGGCCAGTCTGGGAATTTGGCACCAGCAGATAAAAAATTGTATGCATTACGTGATGTAACTGCTACAGTAGACAGCATTCCTTTAATTGCTGTGTCGATTATGAGCAAGAAGCTGGCAGCAGGAAATGATGGCATTCTCCTAGATGTAAAAACAGGAAGCGGTGCGTTTATGAAAACGGTGGAGGATTCCATTGCATTGGCAAAGGAAATGGTATCCATTGGAGAAAATGCAGGTAAGAAAATGGCAGCTTTAATTACCAATATGGATATTCCTTTAGGGCATAATATAGGAAACAGTCTTGAGGTAATAGAGGCAGTGGAAACCTTGAAAGGAAAGGGGCCAAAAGATTTGACGGAAGTTTGTCTGCAGCTTGCTTCTAATATGCTCTATCTTGCTGGAAAAGGTTCAGAAGAAGAATGTAGAGCGCTGGCTGAAAATGCAATCAGCAGTGGTGCGGCAATTAAACGTCTTGTTGCTATGGTAGATGCGCAAGGAGGAGATTCTGAAGTGATTCTCAATCCTGAAAAATTTGAGAAAGCTCCTTATGCATATGAAGTAAAAGCAGAAAAAAAAGGTTATATTACACATATGGACGCAGAAGGTTGTGGAGTTGCATCTGCCATGCTTGGAGCAGGTAGAGAAACAAAAGAAAGTGAAATCGATTATACTGCAGGAATTATTTTGCATAAAAAAACAGGGGATCAGGTAAATACAGGAGATGTTCTTGCTGTATTATATACATCAAAAGAAGAATTGTTTGCAGCAGCAATAGAAAAATATAAGAAATCTATCGTAATAGAAGATGATCCAATTAAGAAGGAACCTTTGGTTTATGCCAGAGTTACTCCGAAAGGAATAGAAAAATATTAATATAAGGAGGAAAATATGAAAACAAGTGAAATTTTAAGTCATGTAGACCATACTCTTTTAAAAGCTTTTGCAACATGGGAAGATATTCAAAAGTTGTGTGAGGAAGCGTTAGAATATCATACTGCTTCTGTGTGTATACCACCAAGCTACATTAAAAGAATTCATGACACTTATGGTGAAAAAATTAATATTTGTACAGTAGTGGGATTTCCTTTAGGATATAGCACTACAAAAGCAAAGATTGCTGAAACTGTACAGGCTATTGAAGAAGGAGCATCTGAAGTGGATATGGTAATTAACATTGCAGATGTTAAAAATGGGGATTTCCATAAAGTTACAGAAGAAATCAAAAGCTTGAAACAGGCAGTCGGTGACAAGATTTTGAAGGTTATTATTGAAGCTTGCTATTTGACAGAGGAAGAGAAAATTGCTATGTGCAAAGCTGTTACAGAAGCAGGTGCAGATTATATTAAAACGTCCACTGGATTTGGAACAGGTGGAGCTACAATGGAAGATATTCTTCTGTTTAAGAAGTTTATTGGACCACACGTAAAGATGAAAGCTGCAGGCGGAGTTAAAAGTGTGGAAGATATGGAGGCCTTTCTGGAAGCAGGATGTGACAGAATTGGCACAAGTTCAGCAATTTCCCTGATTAAAGGGCAAAGTGCAAAAGGTTATTAATTAATAGGAGGAAAAAAGTATGAAGAAAAAACTGATTAGCTTAGCGCTGGCAGGAGCAATGTTATTAGGAATGGCAGGGTGTGCAGAAAAACCAGGTACTGCTGAGGAAGGAAAAAAAGAGGATAAAGGAAGCAAATATGAACTGGCATTAATTACAGATGTTGGAACTATTGATGATAAATCCTTTAATCAGGGGTCTTGGGAAGGTTTGAAAAAGTATGCAGATGAAAAAAATATTACATCAAAATATTATAAGCCTTCAGAAAAATCTGACAAAGCTTGTTTAACAGCTATTGACCTTGCTGTAAAAGGTGGGGCAAAAGTAATTGTAACACCTGGATTTTTATTTGAAAGACCAATTTTTGAAGCTCAGACAAAATATCCAGATACAAAATTTATTATTGTTGATGCAGCACCTGTAGAGGGACCAGACAAAGCACCAGAAATTAAAGAAAATGTACTTTCTATTTTCTATGCAGAAGAACAGGCAGGATATTTGGCAGGATATGCAGCAGTAGAAGAAGGATATAGACAGTTAGGATTTATGGGTGGTATTTCTGTACCAGCAGTTGTAAGATATGGATATGGATTTGTTCAGGGAGCAGAAGCAGCAGCTAAAGAATTAGGTCTGGCAAATGGTGATATTAATATTAAATACACTTATGTTGGAAACTTTGATGCTTCTCCAGAAAATCAGGCAAAAGCAGCAGCTTGGTATAGTGAAGGAACAGAATGTATTTTCGCATGTGGCGGTGGAGTTGGTAACTCCGTTATGAAAGCAGCAGAAGGTGCCGGTAAAAAAGTTATTGGTGTAGACGTTGACCAGTCTGTAGAGTCCGAAACAGTTATTACTTCTGCAATGAAAACTCTTAGTGATTCTGTTTACAATGCAGTAGCATCTGTTTACGATGAAACATTTGAAGGCGGAAAATCTGTTACATTAGGTGCAGCAGAAGATGGTGTTCAGTTACCAATGGAAACATCTAAATTTGAAAAATTCACACAGGAAAAATATGATGAAATTTACAGTGGATTAAAAGATGGTTCTATTAAGATTGCAAATGATACAGCAGCAGATGATGCAAGCAAGCTTCCAGTAGAAATTGTAACAGTTGAGTCTATTAAATAATTAAGAAATTATAATCCGTATAAGCATCTTCACATTATGTTGAAAGGTGCTTATACTATTTTAACTGAGAAATAGAGATCAGAAGGGAGCAGACAATGGAAAATGAAAAAATTATACAGCTTCCCAAGGTAGAGCTTCATTGTCATTTAGATGGTTCACTGCCAATGGAAATTATCAGTAGTCTTTTAGGAAGAAAGGTAAAAAAAGAGGAACTTCAGGTTCGTGATGACTGCAAAGACCTTGCGGAATATTTAGAAAAATTTGATTTGCCGTTGTCTTGTATGCAGACAGAAACAGGATTGAAACATGCTGCAAAGGCCTTCTTAAAAAGTTTAACACAGGATAATATTCGTTATGTAGAAGTACGTTTTGCGCCACTTTTATCTGTCAATGAAGAACTAAATTGTACGCGTGTGATACAGGCAGTTCTGGAAGGTTTGGAAGAAGGTAAGAAAGAGTGTGGAATTTACTATAATGTAATTGCCTGCGCCATGCGTCATCATGCAGAGGAAGACAATTTGCAGATGATAAAAGCTGCTAGAAATTTCTTAGGAGAAGGAATTTGTGCAGTGGACTTGGCAGGTAACGAAGCGGCATTTCCTATGGAAAATTTTCAAGAATTATTTAAAAAGGCGAAAAAGTTAGAACTTCCTTTTACCATTCATGCAGGGGAATGTGGAAGAGTTGAAAATGTTATAAAGGCAGTAGAATGTGGAGCATCTAGAATTGGTCATGGGATTGCTTTGCGAGGGCATCAAGAGGCAATAGAACTGTGCAAAGAAAAGGGTATTGGAATTGAAATGTGTCCAATCAGTAACCTACAGACAAAAGCAGTGGCAAGTAAGTTGGAATATCCTATGCGAGAATTTCTTGATGCGGGACTTTTGGTTACGATCAATACGGATAATAGAACAGTGAGTAATTCCAGTATACAAAAAGAAATGGAATTTGTGCAGAAGAATTATGGAATTACAGATGAAGAGTTGATTTCTATGACGAAAAATGCAATCCATACAGCTTTTGCAAAGGATGAAATAAAAGGAGAACTTTTGAAAATACTAAAAGAGGTATAAAAATGCAGAACAAATATTTGTATAGTGTGTTACCATTTTTGAAAAAATGTAAAAGAGAAACACAGCAACAATTTGAGGAATATTTTCAAACAGCACCAGCTTGGCTTATGGAATGCTTTCAAGTGGAAGAAATGGAAAAAGGTCAAATATTTGTGAGAGAAAATACCCCTATTGATACGATTTATTTTCTAGGAAAAGGAACGATTAAAGCAACAGATTACAGAATTTATGGAATTACTTATGATTTTATGAGTTTCGACTGTGTACACGCCTTAGGTGGAATGGAAATTATTATGGATTTGGATACGTATATGACTACATTGGAAACAGCTACACCATGTACAATTGTAAAAATTGCAAAGGCAAAGTATGAAAAATGGCTGTTGACAGATTTACGAGTATTGAAACTGGAGGCTAAGCTTACAGGAAAATCCTTACTGGAAGATGGTAGAAAGAGCAGGGCATATTTGTTTTTACAAGGTTCAGATCGTTTGGCTATGCTTTTAACAGAAAGATATGAATTGTATGCCAAAAATGGAGTATTGCGAGTAAGAGGTGGCAGACAAGGACTTTCTGATACAACAGGGCTTTGTGTAAAGACAATTAATCGTTCTGTGAAGAAATTTTTAGAGGAAGGTCTTGTGACAAAAGAGGGAAATCAACTTCTTGTTTCTTATGAACAATATAGGAAATTAAAGGAATTAATAGCTGCAATTATTGACATTGAATGAAAGAAGGGAGAATTAGTATGAGTGCAGTGTATGAAAAATTAAGGATATGCTTGGAGAGTATTCAAAAAAAGGTAGATTTTAAACCGGAAGTGGCCTTGATTTTAGGTTCTGGTTTGGGAGATTATGCAGATGAGATTGATGTAGTACAAACTTTAGATTATACAGAAATTGAAGGATTTCCAACTTCTACTGTAGTAGGTCATAAAGGTCGTTTTGTATTTGGATATGTAGAAAAAACTCCGGTCGTAATTATGCAGGGACGTGTGCATTATTATGAAGGATATGATATGTCAGATGTTGTTCTGCCAACAAGACTTATGGCTCTTTTGGGAGCAAAAAAACTTATTTTAACAAATGCAGCAGGTGGAGTGAACTTTGCATTTAAGCCAGGTGATTTTATGATGATTACAGATCATATTACAACAGGAGTGCCAAGTCCTTTAATTGGACAAAATATAGACGAGCTGGGTGTGAGATTTCCTGATATGAGCGAAGTATACAGTAAGAGAATACAGGAGATTATTAGAACAGCAGCAAAAGATTTAGATATTGATATCAAAGAAGGGGTCTATGCACAGTTTACAGGACCAAATTATGAAACACCGGCAGAAATCCGTATGGCAAGAACCTGGGGAGCAGATGCAGTGGGAATGAGTACTGCATGCGAAGCTATGGCAGCACGTCATATTGGAATGGAAATTGGTGGAATTTCCTGTATTACAAATTTAGCAGCAGGTATGTCTAAAGAAGAATTAAATCATAAAGAGGTACAGGAAACAGCAGACCGAGTAGCGGTACAGTTTAAAAAATTAATTACAGAAATTATAACAAAATTAAATTAGAAAAAGATAGGATATAAAAACCTCTTTAAAGAAAAAGACCAGCGTAAAAGTTGGTCTTTTTTCTTTAAAGAGATTTTTTAACAGTTCCTTTTATTGTGACAAAAATTGAGCATATTTTTAGGAGATACTTTTGTAGCTTTTGGGTAGTGATATATTTGTTAATAGTAGTGCCAGTGGCAAATTTAAAGAGCCTGCAAAGGTAGGAAGAACTGAGATAAAAAAGGGAAGACAGTTGTTCCAAACTCAATGGTTCTTCAATATGCTGATTAATATTAGGATAAAACAGAGATTTTAAAAAATCTGGATAAATAGAAATAATAATACGTTCATGCACTTGACTGTCAATTTGTGTCAAATGATGGCTTTCGTACTGATTGTCATCACCATATAGATGGGCAATAGCAAAAGATTTCTGTTTTATACAGTTTTCAATGGAATCTTTGCAAAAACTGAGTATTTCTATTTTATCACTTCCGATTTTTTAAATCCCGTTGTTCCATAATATGTTCTGCATATTTCTGTGGAGTTGTACCTGTATATTTACCGAACACACGAATAAAAGTATTGGAACTATTAAAGCCTGTCATGGCACTTAAATCCTTTGTTTTTAGAGCAGGCCTTTCCTGAATTAATTTTTTAGCCTGTTCAATACGATAGCGGTTCAAGTAATCTTTAAAGTTATTCTCACTAAGTTGTTTAAATAAAATACCGCAGTATTTTGGAGAAATATTAAATTGGTCAGCTAAATCATTCAGCATAATATTATCTCGAAAATTTTCATGAATATAATCCAACATTTGTGTTAATAAAAGTTTATCTTGTGTTTGGTTACGTTGCTGTTTTGCTGCAATTACATCAGAAAGAACAGATTTAATGGCAGTAATTGTTACAGAATCTCCCCAATGTGCATACCAATGTTCATAATTAATAGAGCGCCCGATAAAGTCTTCTGGTGAAGATTTTAACTCTTGGAAGATTCGGTTGACAGTTCCTATTAAAGTATAAACAAAGTTCTGAAGTACTTCCATAGTAAGTCTTTTCTGTGTAAGATTTTCACGAATCAGATCATCAAACAAGTCAAGGGCCTGCTCCTGTCCTGCAATAACTTCAGAAATCAGTTTATTTTCTGTTGCAAGGGGATAAGAATAAGTTGTACAGTCTATAGAAGCAATGGAGTCGTAAGTAATAATTTTGTCGTGGGGCAGCATAGATAGATATTCTGCTATTTTCAAGGTTTCCCGATAAGAAAAATTAATATTTTCGATTCCTTTTTTTACAGGGCTTAAAATAATTTGTTCCTCCCAGCTTTTAGGCGTTTGATTTAAACTATCGGAATGTGACAAAATACCATTCAATATTTTTTTAGCCTGTTCTAAAGTGGAGGCCTGGATAATTAGTCCACAACGGTACATAGATAATTTCACCATGAAACAATCTTTTTGTTTAATACATTCTTGAAACAGGATATTTTTGTAAAGTTCCAATTGTCCTAATAAGGTGGTATCTAGGAAATCTTCCTGTTCAGGATGTAGACAAAGTAATCCTACACAGTAATCTGCTGTTCTGGAAAAATAAGGATTTTTTATTTCTGCTATATATCCATTTGGATCTGTAAGTAGATTTTGATAATATTGATGAACCATAAGATTATCTGTGGTTTTCTGTGTTTCCAGTAAATTTTGATTTAAAGTTTTTAGGCGACTTAGATTTTCATCTAAAATCTTGAATTCGTCAAAGTGTTGGTGATCCTCTTTTAATGTTGGTTTTAAGGTTTCGTAAATTGGCCGATATAAAAGTTTAGCTATGTAAAAAAACAAGGACGATAACAACAGATAGATTACAATTACAAAAACCAGAAAAGAGAAAATATTCAAAATTCCAATGCTGTTCTGTTCATATAAGTAATAGATGTTCCAGTTCATAGAAGGCATATGGATTGCTGCAATATAATAGTCAGAAGTTTTTATTATATTACGGTCTGTATTTATGGAATCTTGAAGCGTTTTCAATAATTTTGTGGTTTCTTTATCTGTGGTATATGGAAGAAAAAGTCCATCATCATTGGCAATCCAAAATTCTTGTTCTTTTGTATTATTAACAATAGAGTTTATAGGAATTTCTGCCATGTAAATACAAGTTTGTGGATGATGATAGCCTTTAATCCAGTAGTATAGAAAATCCAATTGTCCATTTTTATTGTAATGTGGGAGTACATAAGGAAACATATGGTCGTTAAAGTATTTTCTAATAGTTGTTAAATCTTCTGATGTCAGATCTTTGTTTTCTAAAAAATCTGAAATAGAAAAAGAACCCTCAGGGGAAAGGACATCAGAGGTGATAACTTCATCATCGGAAGTATTTTCACTGTCAATGAGCAAATAAGTTTGGAAGCGTGTTTCACTAGTGCTGCAATACTTTGTTAAAGCTCTTTGTACTTGGGAAGATAAAAAATAGAAATTATCTTTTTGATAGGAAGTCGACCATTCTTTGATTAAATCATCATTTACAATATCAGTCATGGTATTGGAAATGTTTTTTAGTGACGTTTCTGCTTTTTCTTCCAAAATAGTTCTGGATAGGGACACAGAATTTTTGTAGCTTTCTTCCGATTGTCTGGAAAGAAAAAATCCTAAAACAGAAGAAAGGATCAGGGTTATGAAAGCTGACAGAATAATAAAAACAATGTTGAGCTTTTGCTGATATCTGCCATGTGCATGTTTGAACATTTGTAATCTCCTTTAATTTTTAACATCTGTAATAATAAAAATTATACTGATATTTCCTTTAGATTTCAAGGGTTGAAAAATGGTAATGTGTTGAAAAATGATGATGAAAAATGTAAGAAAATGGCTTGAAATCAAGGGATATAGAGAAAAAGATGTACAAAAAAGGAAAGGAAAAACCCCTAGGTGGAATTTGATGATTTACTTTCCTTTAGAAATCCGATAAGGTGTGATTATCGCATGAGACGTTTCAGAAAAAGAAAAGGAAAAGGAGAGGAGAAAATAGTGAAACAAAAGAAATCACTGTTTAAGAAAATTTTTGCAGCAAAAGAATTATATTTGTTGTTAATACCTGGTTTAATTTGGTATTTGCTCTTTGCATATCGTCCGATGACCGAGCTTCGAATTGCATTTTATGATTATAATGTATTTCAGGGAATAGAGGGAAGTACCTTTGTAGGATTAGAAAACTTCATCAAATTTTTTACAGGCAGAGACTTTTTAAGAGTCTTAAAAAATACATTGATGATTTCTTTCTGGCAGCTTCTGATTTGCTTTCCAGTACCAATTGCACTTGCGATTTGTATTACAGAGATGCGAAATAAATTTATCAGTAGAATGACACAGATGTCCACATTGCTTACACACTTTATTTCTGTTGTAGTAGTATGTGGTATTGTTATTAACTTTTTATCACCTAGTACAGGTGTAGTAAACTTAGTTTTACAAAAGTTAGGAGTAGATCCGATTTATTTTATGACAAAGCCAGAATATTTTAAAGGGATTTACACCTTAATGTCTTTATGGCAGAATGCAGGATTTGATGCTTTGGTTTATATTGCAGCAATCATGGGAATTGATCCGCAGCTGTATGAAGCAGCTACAGTTGATGGGGCTGGAAAACTGAAAAAGATTTTCCATGTTACCATACCAGGCATTACACCTACAATTGTAACTATGTTGATTCTAAAACTGGGCGGCATCATTAAAGTAGGATATGAAGCTATTTTGCTTTTATATCAGCCGGCAACTTATTCAGCAGCCGATGTTATTTCTACTTATTCCTATCGTCTGGCATTTGAAAACGGAAACTATGGTTTGTCTGTTGCGGCGGGATTGTTTGAGTCTGTTGTGGCATTTATTATGGTAATCCTTGCAAATAAGTTCAGTAAGAAAATTTCTGACAGTGCATTATGGTAGGAGGGAGAAAAATGGCAAGAAAAAAAGTGAAACAGGGACAGGTTATGGGATTAGGAGAGAAGACCTTTAATGTGTTTATGGTACTTCTGGGAATTCTGATTACTTTTATCGCTCTGTATCCTATTTATTACGTATTGATTTCTTCCTTTAGCAAGCCATTTTTTGTAGAAAACGGCGATGTGCTTTTGGGAATTAAGGAGTTTACAACAGCCAGTTACGAAGCTGTATTCAAACGAGATGGATTATGGACTGCTTATGGAAATGCGATTTTTTATACTGTGTTTGGTTTGCTTGCAAATATGTTTTTTACAACAACTATGGCATACGCATTGTCTAAAAAGTCTTTAGTCGGAAGAAAGTTTTTTACTCTGTTTGTTATTTTTACCATGTGGTTTAACGCCGGTATTATACCGACTTATATGAACTTTAACAATATGGGACTTTTAAATACAAGATCAGCAATTATTTTTGGATTTGCTATTGAAACTTATAATTTGATTATTATGAAGAGCTTTTTCGAACAGGTACCTGAAGCTCTGGAAGAAGCAGCATTTATCGATGGAGCAGGACATTTCCGAGTGTTTTGGAATATATTTTTACCGTTATCAAAACCTGCCTTGGCAACAGTAGGACTTTTCTATGGTATTAGCCGTTGGAACGGATATTTCTGGACCATGCAGCTTTTAAAGGATAATGATAAAATTCCACTTCAGGTGTTTTTAAAGAAATTAATTGTAGAGAGGGTGTCAAATCCATCTGATGCAGCGATTGTTACAAGGGATTCATTGACATCACCTACTACACAAGTTTACGCTTTAATCATTATGGCAATTGTTCCGATGATTGTAGTGTTCCCGTTTGTACAGAAGTATTTTAAAACAGGTCTTACCCTTGGTGGTGTAAAAGGCTGATTTATTAAAGGAGGATAAAAAAATGAAGAAAAAACAGGTAACAGCATTAATGTTAGCAACAGTTCTTGGAGTGTCAGCACTTATGACAGGATGTGGTGACAGCAAGAAAAAAGAAGAAAGTGCAAATAAAGAAGGTGGAAGTAAAGAATTTACAGCTTTTATGTTCTTATCAGGAACACCTTTCAATGAAGACTGGGAAGTATGGAAAGAAATTGAAAAAGAAACGGGTGTTAAATTAAAAGGGGTTGTAGCATCTTCTAACTCTGATTATTCTACTGCATTCCAGAATATGGTTGCATCTGGGCAGCTTGCAGATATTATCGCATGTGAGTCTACGTCAGATATTGAAAAACTGGGAAAAGATGGTGGTATGATTCCATTAAATGATTTAATTGATAAGCATGCACCGAATATTAAAAAAATGTTAGAAGAGGATGCAAACTTTAAATATCAGGCAACAGCAGAAGATGGAAATATCTATAATATTCCATTGGGAAAAGAATTACAGTCTTCTCAGTTCTACTGGATTAGACAGGATTGGCTGGATCAATTAGGATTAGCGGTGCCTACAACAGTAGATGAACTCCATGATGTTTTACTGGCATTTAAGAAGAATGATCCAAATGGAAACGGAAAAGCAGATGAAATTCCATTATTTGACCGTTCTGCTACTTCTGAAAATGAAATGGGTGAATATCTTGCATTGTGGGATGCTGGTACTGGATTTTACCCAAGAGATGGTAAAATGACATACGAGCCAATTACAGAAAATTATAAAACAGCAATTACTAATTTAGCATCATGGTATAAAGAAGGATTGGTGGATCCAGAAATTTTTACTCGTGGTATGTCTGCAAGAGATACTTTGTTAAGTAATAACACTGGTGGATTTACACACGACTGGATTAGTACAGGAAATTACAATGACTCTTTGGCACAGGATATTGAGGGATTTAACATGGTTGCAGTTGCACCATTTGCAGATCAGAATGGAAATGTGAAAGAAAGAGATCGTCGTTATGCAGAGTGTGGATGGGGAATTTCCTCTCAGTGTAAAGATCCAGAAGCTTTAATTAAATTTATGGATTATATGTTCACAGAAGAAGGTTCTGATTTCATGAACTGGGGTATTGAAGGAAAAACTTACACAGTAAATGAAAATGGAGAAAAAGCTTTTACAGAAGAAGTCTTTAATTCTGGTTTAGCTCCAATCGAATATCTTCGTTCTTTAGGAGCACAGTATCGTGCTGGTTATGTGCAATCTGCAGATTATGAATATGCTGTAATGAATGATGCTGGAAAAGCTGCCAATGAATTATATAATTCTCATGATGAATGGTTTGAAGATTCAAAATTACCAGATTTAAAATTAAGTAAAGACGCATTAGATGAATATAAGGGTATTATGTCTGGCATTTCACCAATTGTATTTGAAAAATTACAGAGTTGGATTTTAGGCTCAGGAGACATTGAGGCAGAGTACGATGATTTTGTAAAAGAGTTAAAAGCAAGAAACATTGACAGAGCTATTGAAATTCAGCAAGAAGCATACGATAACTTTTTGAAAGTAACAAAATAAAAACAAGGTGGGGCTGTGACACTAAGACTCCTTAGTGTAGCAACCCCTTTTTGAATCTGTGGAGGTAGAAATGGACAGACAAAAGCTAGAAACAGCAGCATTGCAAGCAACGTCAGTATTAAAGAAAAATTTAAAGGATTATACAGAAAAATTTCCAGGCTCCAATACAGAAAATCAGGTATATCCCATTTCTAAAAATATTGAATGGACAACCGGTTTTTGTACAGGAACTTACTGGCTGGCTTATGAGCTTACAAAAGAAGAAGCGTTTAAAAAATCAGCTATGGTACAGGTAGAAAGTTTTTATGACCGTATTAAGAATAAAATAGATGTAGATCACCACGATATGGGATTTTTGTATACACCATCTTGCGTGGCAGCTTATCTTTTAACTGGAAGTGAGAAAGCAAAAGAAGCGGCAATTTTGGCAGCAGATCAGCTTATTAGTCGATTTCAGGAGAAAGGCCAGTTTATTCAGGCATGGGGAACATTGGGAGCAGAAGATAATTATCGTTTGATTATTGACTGTCTTTTAAATCTTCCTTTATTATATTGGGCTTCTCAAGTAACAGGAGATGAAAAATATAGAGATATTGCTATTCGTCACACAAAGACCAGTTTAAAAAATCTGGTGCGCAGTGATTTCTCCACGTATCACACATATTTTTTTAATCCTGAAACAGGAGAACCAGTAAAAGGTGTTACAGCTCAGGGGTATAAAAATAATTCTGCATGGGCAAGAGGACAAGCATGGGGCGTTTATGGAACGGCTCTTGCATGGCGTTACTTAAAAGATGAAAAATGTAAAGAACTGTTTAAAAAGGTGACGGATTTTTATTTGGAAAATCTTCCTCAGGATCAAATTCCATATTGGGATTTAAGTTTTAAAGAGAAGGATCAAGAGCCAAAAGATTCTTCTGCAGCAGCTATTGTAGTATGTGGAATTTTAGAAATGTGTGAAAATGGTGGATTGACAGAGAAAGAGCAGGAGTATTATAAGGAAAAGGCATACGCAATGCTGGAAAGTCTGATAGATTATTATTCAGTAAAACCTTCCCAGAAAGCTAACGGATTAATTCTTCATGGAGTCTACGCAAAAAGTAGCCAGTATAATAGCGTAACAGACAGAGGTGTAGATGAGTGTAATCTTTGGGGCGATTATTTTTACTTGGAAGCAGTGGTAAGAAGTTTGAAAAAATGGAATCCATATTGGTAGAGTTCAAGATTTGCAAGGTTTTCAATAGGAAAAGAAAGATTATCTAAAAAAGGACAGGAATAAAGAGAAAGGGATACAAAATGGAAGTAAGAACAGCAGCATCACCAAAAGATGTGAAACATTATACAACAGATAGATTAAGAGAAGAGTTTTTAATTCAGAACTTATTTGTACCAGGAGAAATCAATATGGTTTACAGCCATATTGATCGCATTATTACTGGTGGAGCGGTTCCGGTAAAGGAAATAATTACTTTAGCAGCAGGAGCAGAGCTTCGTGCAGAGTATTTTCTGCAAAGAAGAGAAATGGGAATTATCAACATTGGGGGAGCAGGCAGGATTACAGTAGATGGAAAAGTTTACGAGGTAAATTATAAGGAAGGAATGTATATTGGAATGGGAGCAAGAGATATTACCTTTGCCAGCAAAGATGATACCAATCCTGCTAAGTTTTATTTCAACAGTACACCAGCACATTATACATATCCAACGGTATTAATTAAACCAGAAGGAACACCGGAAGAAGGCGTTGTGATTGTGAAAGAGGAGAATAAAGTAGAACTTGGAACACTAGAACAATCCAATCATCGAACAATCTGTAAATATATTCTTCCTGGACAGGTAGAAAGCTGTCAGTTAGAAATGGGAATGACAAAATTAGAACCGGGAAGTGTTTGGAATACAATGCCCTGCCATACCCATGATCGAAGAATGGAAGTTTATTTATATTTTGATATTCCAGAAGATGCATTTGTTATGCATTATATGGGGGAACCAACGGAAACAAGACATTTGGTAATGAGAAATGAAGAGGCAGTGATATCACCAAGTTGGTCCATTCATTCGGGATCTGGTTCTCAAGCATATACTTTTATCTGGGGAATGGCCGGAGAAAATCAGGATTTTGACGATATGGATCATATTGCAAATACAGACTTGAAATAAAAGGAGAAGAAAAATGGATATTATGAAAAGTTTTTCACTGGAAGGTAAGGTTGCACTAGTAACAGGTGCAGCTTATGGAATTGGATTTGCTATGGCAGAAGCTTATGCAAAGGCAGGTGCTAAAATTGCATTTAACTGCAGAGGTCAGGAACATTTAGAAACAGCATTGGCAAATTATCAAGCCAAAGGTATTGATGCCAAAGGTTATATCTGTGATGTGACAGACGAAGAGCAGGTCGCAAATATGGTTGCGGACATTGAACAAGAATTAGGAACTATTGATATTTTAGTAAATAACGCAGGAATTATTAAAAGAATTCCAATGACAGAAATGAGTGCAGCAGAATTTCGTCAAGTAATCGATATTGATTTAAATGCACCATTTATTGTGTCAAAGGCAGTTATTCCAGGAATGATTAAAAAAGGACATGGAAAAATTATTAACATTTGTTCTATGATGAGCGAATTAGGACGGGAAACAGTGTCTGCTTATGCAGCAGCAAAAGGTGGTTTAAAGATGCTTACAAAAAATATAGCATCTGAATACGGAGAGTATAATATTCAGTGTAATGGTATTGGACCAGGATATATTGCAACCCCTCAGACAGCGCCATTAAGAGAAATCCAACCAGATGGTTCCAAACATCCATTTGATCAGTTTATTATTAGTAAAACACCTGCTGCTCGCTGGGGCAATCCGGAAGATTTAATGGGTCCTGCAGTGTTCCTTGCTTCCGAAGCATCCGACTTTGTCAATGGACAAATTTTATACGTTGATGGCGGTATTTTAGCTTACATCGGAAAACAACCAAAATAAGAAAACAGGAGAAAAATTATGAGAATTGCATTAATTAATGAAAACAGTCAGGGAGCAAAAAATCCAATTATTGAAAAATCTTTAAAAAAAGTAGTGGAGCCCATGGGATTTACAGTAGATAACTATGGAATGTATACAGCAGAAGATGAAGCACAACTTACTTATGTTCAAGTTGGTATTCTTGCTGCGGTATTATTAAATTCAGGTGCTGTAGATTATGTGATTACAGGTTGTGGCACTGGTGAAGGTGCAATGCTTGCATGCAATTCCTTCCCAGGTGTAATCTGTGGGCATGTAGAAGATCCATTAGACGCTTATACTTTTGCACAGATTAACGATGGAAATGCAATTGCACTTCCATTTGCAAAAGGATATGGATGGGGTGGAGATTTAAATTTAGAATATATTTTTGAGAAACTCTTCTGTGAAGAAAGTGGACAGGGATATCCAAGAGAGAGAGCCGTTCCGGAACAGAGAAACAAAAGAATTTTAGATGAGGTGAAGAAAGTTACTTATCGTGAATTTACAGATATTTTAATGGAATTAGACAGAGAACTGGTAAAAGGTGCTTTGGGTGGAGAACATTTCCAGAAATTATTCTTTGAAAACTGCAAATGCGAAAAAATTGCTGCATGTGTGAAAGAAATTCTGGGCTGCTAAAGGAGAAGATATATGTTCAGTTTAAAAGTAGTTGACAAAGATGGGAAGACCATTGCTGTTAGCAGAGGTGAAGAAGAAGTTAATTTAATGGTAGCAAGAGAGTATCAGGAGGGTGACACAATTCTGCTTGAAACTTCTGAGAAAAATGTTCATGTATGGTTTCAAGTAGACGATGCTATGGGAAAATCGTTAGTTTATCTTACCGGTGATGTATGGTATAAATTGCCCTTTGGCGAAAAGAGAATCAATCTTTCCCCAAAGACATTTTCTGGGGATAAGCATTTAATTGTTGTGAAAAAAGCAAAAGAGTTTGAACCAACAACTTATCGTAATCTGGCATTTAATGTAAACGATTTTCATGGAAATGAAACGTGTTTTCCACATGCTTTTGCAAATGTGGAAACAAGAGGAGAGTCTGTTTTTGCAGCAAAGAACGCCATTGATGGTGTAACTGCAAATGAGTGTCATGGAGAATGGCCTTATGATTCATGGGGAATTAACCGTAATCCAGATGCAGAGATGACCATTGATTTTGGGCGGGAAGTTGAAGTTGACCGAGTTGTGATTTATTTGAGAGCAGATTTTCCCCATGATAACTGGTGGAAAAAAATGACAATTACCTTTTCTGATGGTGAAAATATGGAGCTGTTATTAAAGAAAACAGCATCTGGACAGGAATTTACTTTTGAGAAAAAGAAAATCAGCAGTTTCAAGATTTCTCATTTAATTTCATCTTCTGAGCCATCACCTTTCCCTGCACTTACACAGATTGAAATTTATGGAAATGATGTAGCAGAAGTCTTGCAATAAAAGCCGTTACGGTGTATATTATATATAATAAAAAGAAATTCTTCGGGGCAGGGTGTGATTCCCTACCGGCGGTTATAGTCCGCGAGCCATATTTATTGGTTGAATTGGTGTAATTCCAATACCGACAGTATAGTCTGGATGAGAGAAGAAAGATAGCATTTCTATTGAACTTTCATGAGGATACCCCGTATAGAGGTATCCTCTTTTTGTTTCATAGGAAAGGTAAGAAGAATTTCCTTTTATGAAAATATTCATGAAAAGGAGAAGAAAAATGAATCAAGAAGTAATTTTAAACAAAAGAATCCAAACGGCGGGAAACAAATCAAAATTAAGAACAATGGTGCAGATTGCCATGCTATCAGCGGTATCGGCTGTGCTGATGTTATTTGAGTTTCCAATTCCATTTTTAGCACCGCCCTTTATTAAGATGGACTTTTCAGAAATTCCAGTTTTAGTCGGAACCTTTGCTATGGGACCTTTAGCAGGAGTTGCTATTGAATTATTGAAAAATATTCTTCATCTAGTTACTTATGGAACAACTACAGGGGGAATCGGTGAGTTATCAAATTTCTTTATAGGCTGTGCGCTTGTAGTACCAGCAGGATTTTTTTATAAGAAGAGAAAAACAAGAAAAAGTGCTCTTTGGGGTATGGGAAGTGGAACCTTATTAATGGTTTTTGCAGGATGTATTTCTAATGTGTTTGTGATGTTTCCACTATATAGTGCGGTTATGGGAATCCCTATGGATACTTTTATTGCCATGGGTACGGCAATTCACCCAGCTATTGATAACATGGTTACTTTTGTAGTTTTATGTATGGTTCCTTTTAATTTAGCAAAAGGAATTATTATTTCATTGATTACCTTACTTTTGTATAAAAGATTAAAGGTAGTGTTAAGAGGAGAATAGTATGGCAAAGATTACAGGAATTACCCAAAAAACAGACAATTCTTTTGTAAACCTTTATGAACTGGATAGAGAATCAAAAACAGGGAAAAAAGGAAAATATTATGTTGCATCACGAGCCAAAAGTAAGAAGGATTTAAAACTTGTTACGGGAAAAAATATTCCCGATGGTGTTGTAATTTATAGTTTGTATGGAGAAAAGAAGGATAAGGTGGTATTAATTCGTCAGTATCGATATGCAATTAACGATTATGTATACGAATTCCCAGCAGGTTTAGTGGAAAAAGGAGAAGCTTATCGGGAAACGGCTATTCGAGAAATGAAAGAGGAAACAGGACTGGAATTTATACCAATTACCATAAACGAAACCTATGAAAAGCCAGCCTTTACCACAGTAGGTATGACAGATGAATCTTGTGCTACGGTATTTGGCGTTTCTACAGGTGAAATTTCAAAAGAATTTCAGGAAGATAGTGAAGAAATAGAAGTGGTTTTGGCAGATCGAGATGAAGTAAGGCGTATTTTAAAAGAGGAAAAAGTGGCAATTATGTGTTCCTATATGTTGATGCATTTTTTACATGATCAAGAACCATTTGAATTTCTGAAAGAATTGTAAAAATTTTATATAATCGGACTACTTTTTTTTAAGTTGTGTTATACTTAAAAAGCATCCGAAGGAAGAATAAGCCTGTATGTATATAAATGGTATGCATATAGGCTGTTGTACTTTATTATAAAGATGTAAAATTGGTTTAAAGGGGTTTTGTGAATGAATTGGAAGAAACATATTAAAAACTTGCTGGTATTTATTTTTACATTGTTGGCAGTCATTGTGGGAGGTATTTTAGCCTTTAAATTTATTCGATTTTTTATGCCTTTTGTAATAGGATGGTTGATTGCTCTTATTGCAAACCCACTTGTACGTATCCTGGAAAAGAAAATGAAAGTCGCTCGAAAACACACATCCATGCTTCTGATTATTGCGGTGTTAGCGGCTGTAATTAGTGGAGTTTATTTTGTGGGATTGAAAGCAGTTCAGGAAGCGGGTTCTCTTATTGAGCAGGCGCCAGAAATTTATACTAGCTTTCGGGAGGATTTTCAAGAAGCCGGAGAAAATTTATCCATGATTATTGAAGAATTGCCAGATGGAGTTCAGGAAGGAATTTCTGATTTTCAAGATCGATTAGGCGATATGATTGGAACAGCTGTGGGGAAAATTAGCCAGATTACCGTAGATCAAGCGAGCAATTTTGCAAAAAATCTTCCAAGTATTTTAATATCCATTATATTTACAATTTTGTCTGCTTATTTTTTTATTGCAGACAGGGATAAAATATTAGAATTTGGACGAGAACATACACCTAAGATTATTCAAGAAAAATGGAAACTGTTGGAACGATGCTGTAAAAGTATCTTTGGGGGATATTTTAAAGCACAGTTTAAAATTATGGGTATCGTTTTTGTGATGCTTTTTGTGGGATTTTTAATTCTGCGGGTGAAGTTTGCCATTGTAGTGGCTTTTTTAGTTTCCTTTTTAGATATGCTTCCATTTTTTGGGACAGGTACAGCACTGATTCCTTGGGCATTATTTAAAGTTTTATCGGGAGATATGAAGTATGCAGTGGGTTTGATTATATTGTATTTGACAACACAGCTTGTACGGCGTATTATTGAGCCTAAAGTGGTGGGTGATTCCATCGGTATTGATCCGTTATGGACCCTGATATGTATGTATACTGGATATCGTTTTGCAGGTGTTTTGGGAATGATTTTGGCAGTGCCTATAGGGGCAATTGTTGTGAATTTCTACCATGCAGGAATGTTTAATCGTGCAATTCAGAATCTGCAAGATGCAGTAGATGATTTCTTAAAGTGGTTATATCGGGATAACGGGAAAAATATTTCAGATAAAGATAATAAGAAAAAATAATTTTAGAATAGTAAAAAGTGGAGGAAAAGGAAATGAAGTCAATACTTCTTATTGGCCTTGGACGTTTTGGAAGACACATGGCAGAAAAATTGATTGAAGAAGGAAATGAAGTTTTAGCTGTGGATATTGACGAAGAGAGGGTTAATGATGCTATTGATATGGTGACAGATGCTCAGATTGGTGACGCAACGAATGAACATTTTGTAGAGTCTTTAGGGGTTGGAAATTTTGACCTTTGCGTAGTTGCTATTGGAGATAATTTTCAGAGTTCCTTGGAAACAACAGCTCTTTTAAAAGATTTAGGAGCACCTTTTGTTTTGGCAAGAGCCAATCGTGATGTACATGCAAAGTTTCTTTTAAGGAATGGAGCAGATCGGATTGTTTATCCGGAAAAAGAAATGGCTCAGCGTTTAGCTGTAAAATATGGTAACGATAATATTTTTGATTATATTGAATTGACAGAAGAGTATGCTATCTATGAAATACCAGCGCCAGAATCATGGATAGGAAGCAGTATTATAGAAAAAGATATTAGAAATAAATATCATATCAGTATTTTAGCAACAAAATCTCAAGGAAAAATGACCCCTCTTCCACATGCAGATTACATATTTAATCACAATGAGACCTTAATTGTTATGGGGCATTATCAAGATGTACGTGCAGTAACAAAATTAAAATAACCAGTATTGCGGGACAACCAAAAAAAAGATATAATGCAAAAGACAATAAGAACAAAGGAGCAGAAAGAATGAGTAAAAAATTTGATGTAATCGCATTAGGCGAACTGTTAATTGACTTTACAGAAAATGGAATAAGTGGACAGGGAAATCCTATTTTTGAAGCAAATCCTGGCGGAGCACCATGTAATGTGCTGGCTATGTTAAATAAATTGGGGAAGAAAACATCTTTCTTGGGAGTAGTTGGAAAGGATCAGTTTGGAACTGCACTTAGAGCTTCTTTAGATGAGCTGGGAATTGATACAGGACATTTGTATGAAGATGAAGAAGTACATACAACGCTTGCATTTGTTCATACTTTCGAAGATGGGGACAGAGATTTTGCATTTTACAGAAATCCAGGAGCAGATATGATGCTTCGTGAAGATCAGATTGATGAAGAATATATAAAATCAGCAAAAGCATTTCATTATGGAACTTTATCTATGACACACGAAGGTGTAAGAAAAGCAACTTATAAAGCAATTGAAATTGCTAGAGAAAATGGATTGTTGATTTCTTTTGATCCAAATTTAAGACCACCTTTATGGAAATCTATGGATGAAGCAAGAGAGCAGATTGCGTATGGTCTGTCTAAATGTGAATTGTTAAAAATTTCTGAGGAAGAATTAGAATTTATGACAGGAACTAAAGATGTAAAAGCCGGGGCATATATCTTATTAGAAAAATATCCAAATATTAAATTGATGAATGTCACTATGGGAAAAGAAGGAAGTATTGCATTCCATGAAGGAAAAGAAGTATTCCAGTCACCATTTTTACAGGAGAATACTATAGAAACAACAGGAGCAGGAGATACTTTTGGAGCATGCGCATTGAATTATGTTTTGGAAAATGGAATAGAAGGCTTATCTGAGACACAGCTTCAGGAAATGCTTTGTTTTGCTAATGGAGCATCTTCTTTAATTACTACAAAAAAGGGAGCTCTTCGTGTTATGCCGGAGAAGGAAGAAGTAGAGAAATTTATTGCTTCCAGAAAATAAGAGTGATTTGTTGAATATGTAAAAAAATAAAGACGAAATTGGTAAAAAAATCACAAACTTTACTATGGTGCATTGACAGCAAGATGATTTTGTGTTAGATTATAGTCATAGTTAGGAGACAGATATAGATAATATTTGTTGCAGAATAACACGCATCTGATTACTGACGGATTAGTGTGGAGTACCACAGGGAAATCAGAATGTGAAAGAGCCGACCGTCTGGGCAACATTTGTTAATGAACAAATGTTGCCTTTTTTCATCTCCTGCGGAGAGTGAAAAAAGGCGAGTATATTATTTTCAAGGAGGATGTTACTATGGGATTCAAATCAGACATTGAAATTGCACAGGAGTGTACAATGGAACCAATTACTAAAATTGCGGAAAAAGCAGGTATTGCTGACAAATATCTGGAGCAGTATGGAAAGTACAAAGCAAAAATTGATTACAACTTATTAAAAGAATCTGATGCACCAAATGGAAAATTAATTCTTGTTACAGCAATCAACCCAACTCCAGCAGGAGAAGGAAAAACAACAACAACGGTTGGTCTTGCAGATGGTATGCAAAAACTTGGAAAAAATGTTATGGTTGCTCTGCGTGAGCCATCACTGGGACCTGTTTTTGGTGTAAAAGGTGGTGCAGCAGGCGGTGGCTATGCACAGGTTGTTCCAATGGAAGACATTAACTTGCATTTTACCGGCGATTTCCATGCAATTGGTGCAGCTAACAATCTTTTAGCAGCTATGCTGGATAACCACATCTATCAGGGCAATGAATTAAATATTGATCCTAGAAAAATCACATGGAGAAGATGTGTAGATATGAATGACCGTCAGCTTCGTTTTGTTGTTGATGGTATGGGTGGAAAGACAAATGGTATGCCAAGAGAAGATGGTTATGACATTACTGTAGCTTCTGAAATTATGGCAGTTCTATGTCTTGCCAAAGACATCACAGATTTAAAAGAAAGATTGGGACGTATTATCGTTGGTTACACATATGGAAAAGTTTCTGAGCAGAAACCAGTAACAGCTCATGATTTACATGCAGAAGGTGCAATGTGTGCACTGTTAAAAGATGCTTTAAAACCAAATCTGGTACAGACTTTAGAACATGTACCTGCAATTGTACACGGTGGACCATTTGCAAATATCGCTCACGGATGTAACTCTGTAATTGCAACTAAGATGGCAATGAAATTAGGGGATTATGCTATTACAGAAGCAGGATTTGGTGCAGATTTAGGAGCAGAGAAGTTCTTAGATATTAAATGTCGTATGGCTGGACTTACTCCAAGTGCCGTTGTAATTGTAGCAACTGTTCGTGCATTAAAATACAATGGAGGCGTTGCAAAAGCCGACTTAAATAATGAGAATCTGGAAGCACTGGAAAAAGGACTTCCAAATCTGTTAAAACATGTAAGCAACATCAAAGATGTATACAAACTTCCATGTGTAGTAGCAATTAACGCATTCCCAACAGATACAAAGGCAGAACTTGACTTAGTAGAAAGCAAATGTAGAGAATTGGGTGTAAATGTTGCATTGTCTGAAGTATGGGCAAAAGGTGGAGAAGGCGGAATTGCACTGGCAAAAGAAGTAATCCGTCTGGTAGAAGAACCAAATGATTTCACATTCTCTTATGAATTAGAAGGAAGCATTGAAGATAAATTGAACCAGATTGTACAGAAAATCTACGGCGGTAAGAGAGTAGTTCTGACAGCAAATGCACAGAAACAGGCTGCACAGTTAGAAGCACTGGGCTATGGAAACTGTCCAATCTGTGTTGCAAAAACACAGTACAGTCTGACAGATGACCAGACAAAACTGGGAGCACCAACAGACTTTGAAGTAACAGTAAGAAATCTGAA
>JARIAQ010000032.1 GCA_029257775.1 Blautia sp.
ATTTTTATTTCTATTATTTCTGTCAATATTTTATTTACCCGATTTTGAAAATCCTTAATGTTTTCCTTTGAAGACATGTGTACTTCTACTTTGATTTCTTTTTTTCTATGCGGCATATAACCAGTCCTCTCAGGCTGTTATAATAATGTATGAACAACATCATTTTTTTACCACATAGTTTTTATGCTTGCTATTTACCGGATGAAAAAAATACTACACCCTCATCCCTTGAAACACTTTTTCACTTGATATTAGTGCTGTTGTTTCCGCAACTGGCACATCGGCAAATCCACCTTTTTAGATATATTTTGTGGTCTTCTAAAACCAGAAAACGGAGAAATTCTTTTTCAAGGAAAGCCCCTTGATACCTCCATTACCAATATCGGATATATGCTACAAAAGGATCATCTTTTTGAGTGGCGCACTATCTATCGTAATGTTCTTTTGGGATTAGAAATCCAAAAAAAGACTTCTGATAAGGCCTTACAAAGAGTAGATGATCTTTTAAAAAATTATGGACTGGATAAATTCAAAAACGCTCGTCCTTCCCAGCTTTCTGGTGGTATGCGACAAAGAGCTGCCCTTATTCGCACATTAGCACTAAATCCTGATATTCTGTTGCTTGATGAGCCTTTTTCAGCATTAGACTATCAAACACGCCTTTCTGTTAGCGATGATATTGGGAAAATAATTAAAAAAGAAGGAAAAACAGCGCTTTTAGTTACTCATGATATTTCTGAAGCAATCAGCATGGCAGATAGAGTCCTTATCTTTAGCAAACGCCCTGCTACCATTCAAAAAATCATACCCATTACTTTTTCTATTCCGAAACGTACTCCTATGGCATCAAGAAATGCACCAGAGTTTAAAGGTTATTTTAATGAAATTTGGAAGGAGTTGAATTCACATGACTAACTTATCCTCCATGTCAGCAAACCAGAAACACTATATACAACGTTTGCGTCGTATTTCTTTTTCTATTCATTTTTTCCGTTTTTTTATTCTTTTAGTATTTTTTATATTTTGGGAAGTTTCTACTAGAATGAATTGGATTGATTCTTTTATTTTTTCTAGTCCTTCTCAAATCGCAAAACAATTAATAACAACGACAAAAAATGGGACTTTAATTCCTCATATTTCCATTACTCTAACAGAAACTTTCATAAGTTTTATCTTGGTTACTTTGCTGGGTATTGTCTGTGCTATCATTCTCTGGACTTTCCCAAAACTTTCCAGCGTTTTAGAACCTTATCTTGTAGTACTCAATAGTCTTCCAAAATCTGCCTTAGCACCTCTATTAATTGTATGGCTTGGCAGTAATATGAAAACTATTATTATTGCCGGCATCTCTGTTGCTATTTTTGGTGCTATCTTAAATTTATATACAGGTTTTTGCGAAACAGATCCTGATAAACTAAAATTAATCCAGACTTTGGGAGGAACTAAAAAAGATGCACTGACAAAAGTAATATTACCAGGTTCTGTCCCTTTAATCCTTAGTATTATGAAAGTAAATATAGGACTTTCATTAATTGGAATTGTGATTGGAGAAATGATTGGTAGTAAAAGAGGACTTGGATATTTGATTATTTATTCCAGTCAGGTTTTTCAACTGACTACTATGATTATGGCAATTTTTATTTTATGCCTCATTGCCATTCTTTTATATAGTTTCATTACTCTTGTTGAAAAATATTACATTAAAAAACATTAATAATTACAAAAGGGAGAAGCCAGAATTCGAATTTCTCTGACTTTCTCCCCATGCTATACTAAGATGCTTCTTCTATCCATTTAACATCCTATAAATCTCTATACTTCATTTATTTGTACTATCTTAAATTTCAATATTATTTAGTTCTTCATCTGTTTCTGTTTCTTCATGCTTATGTCCTACTGTTCCTGCCACTGCATATAAATGAAACTTTGGTTCGTAATAATATTCTTTTACTAAAGAAAAATCTTCAATCTGTCCTGTACTTTCTACATGCAAAAGAGGTCCTGTACATTCCATCACATAATCACCAATCTGAATATGTTCCTCATCATAAGGTTTAATTGGAAGGTCCTGACGAATTAAATCTAATATTCTTTCTTCGATTTCTGCTAAATCAAAAGACGGTTTCTCAGCATAATTAAGCATAAAACCATGTTTAATATCAGATCGGATACATTTAGGTTTCTCAAGATCTTTCACACAATAACCAAATAAATCCTCTGCACTGTGCGCCATTTTTCGATAAATTAAAGAATCAAAAACAAGATTTTTTAAATTATCTGGTAATGGTCCAAAAAGAGATGGTCTTGTAACAATCACTTCTTCCCCAATTCCAATAAGCAAATCTGCATTTCTTTTCAAAACAGGATATAAGACTTCAAAATGTTCTACAATTACTCTTTTATTCATGCTTGTTACATTCAGCACTGCTTTTGCAATCTCTTCTAAAGAAACATACTTTCTGGCACTGCGTACATCTACGTGAAAAGTTCTCGGTGTATAAAAACCTACATCCTCTGCATTCAGCAACGGCATATTTAGAATATCAAATTCGTCATCTGACTCTATCATTTGAATTCCTGGAAACATCCCCTTAATCAGCATACTTTTACCTGAATCTTTTGCTCCAATAATTCCAATAATTTTATCAAAGGGATTCAAATACATTTGGGTAATTTTTCTTCCCAATTCCATAACCCTGCGATTTCCACGAGGAGCAAAAAAGAAGTTATAAAGATTGCATTCATGTCGAACATTATTATAAATCATACGACACCCTCCTTCTAATACCAACTTATTGTTATTGTAACATAAATCAGCAAAGAAAGCTTTTATTATTTTAAAAATCCGCTGATAATCTGTTCTTCAGCTTCTTCTTCTGTTAATCCAAGTGTCATTAACTTAATAATCTGTTCTCCCGCAATTTTTCCAATTGCAGCTTCATGAATAAGAGCTGCATCAGAATTATTGGCTGTAATTTCAGGAATAGAACTAATTTTTGCATTTCCTACAATAATAGCGTCACATTCTGTATGTCCACTACACTTTTCATTTCCATTTAATACAGACTGAAATAATTGATAAGAATTATCCTTTGCAACAGAACGAGAAATAATATTTGCTCCTGAGTTTTCTCCATTTAAGTCTACCACAAAACGACTTTCTGCTTTTTGTTCTCCATGTGTCATTAAGCGTTCCATAACTTTAATGCTGGCATTTTTATCTAGGCTAACAGTTGTTTTACGAATGGTTGAATCCACACCCTTAATCTGAGCAGTATCCATTTCCATATAACTATTTTCTCCTACTTCCACAATAGTTTCTGGATTCATAATTCTCTGACCCTTGCCATCACCGCTTCCATAATGCTTTTCTACATATTTAACTTTTGAATTTTTACCTATAAAAAAGCTATGAATTCCATCATGCTCACTAGAATCATCTGTTCCACAGTGAATACCACATCCCGCAATAATTGTAACGTCACAGTCATCACCTATATAAAAATCGTTATAGACCGTTTCTTTTAACCCTGCTTCACTTAATACAACAGGAATATGGATGCTTTCATTTTTTGTTCCAGCTTTTATTTTAATTACAATGCCATCACTGCCCTCTTTAGGAACAATTTCAATATGTTCTGTACTATTTCTTGCTTCTGTTTTTCCATTTGTCCTAATATTGTAAGCCCCTACAGGAATTTCATGCAGCCCTGCAATCTGTTTTAACATTTCTTTTTGTACATGATCCATTATCTCTGCACTCCCTTCTTCCACATTTCACAGCCTGTATCGGCCTGTGCTGCATTTAATAATGCTGGCAGTATCTCCTCTTTATTTCCTCTTTTTACTAATTTTCCATCTGCAACAACTAAGATTTCATCTGCCGTATTTAAAATACGCTCTTGATGAGAAATAATCAAAATAGAACCTTTCTTTTCTTTATGCATCTTTTCAAATACCTGAATTAAATTTTGAAAACTCCATAAATCAATTCCTGCTTCTGGCTCATCAAAGACAGATAACATAGTTCCCCTTGCCATAACTGTAGCAATTTCAATTCGTTTCATTTCGCCACCGGATAAGCTGTCATTTACTTCTCTATTAATATAATCCTTAGCACAAAGTCCCACTTCTGAAAGATATTGACATGCTCCGGACAAAGAAATTTCCTTTCCTGCTGCCAAATTGATTAAGTCGAAGACAGTAACACCTTTAAAACGAACTGGCTGTTGAAAAGCATAACTAATTCCATGTTTTGCTCTTTCTGTAATACTCCAATTTGTAATATCTTCTCCATTTAATAAAATTTGTCCCTGTGTAGGTTTTTCAATTCCTGCAATAATTTTTGCAAGTGTTGATTTTCCCCCTCCATTTGGTCCTGTAATAGCAACAAATTTATTATCCTCAAGAGTAAAGCTTATATTTTCTAAAATTCCTTTTTCTTCGTCTTTAGAATCTTCCGCAACCCGAAAGGAAACATTCCTTAATTCCAGCATTTTTCTTCCTCCCTGTATATTTATAAATCATTTCGATTTGTCGTCCGTTTCTTATTATATAATTCCCCATCTCAATTGTAAATGGCTTTTACCTTTTATTTACATTTTCTCAATTCATGGTATAATTAATATCATACTTGCTTGCAAGGCAAGCCACGACTTGAAAATATAAAGTATATAGAACATGGAGATTTTATTTATGAATATTCAAAACTTGAATTTTACGGTAGATGAATTAAAAATTTTGGCTGAAAATGGTCAAAAGGATTTTATTTATGCCGTAGGATATTATTATGAAAATGGTATCCGAACTTCCATAAATTTAACGGAAGCTGCTATATGGTATGAAAAAGCCGCTCAAAAAGGACATATAGAAGCCGCTATGCGTCTTGCCCTTCTTTATGCACAAGGATTAGGTGTAGAAAAAAATGAAAAAAAAGCTTTTTCATACATGGAGCAGGCTGCGAAAGCAGGCAATACCAATGCCTTATATAATATGGGACGTTGCTACGAAGAAGGTATTGGAGTAAAACAGGACTTATCAAAAGCCTTTGACTGGTACAAAAAAGCTGCTTCTGAAGGTGATTTTCGTGCTATGTGTTGTATGGGCGGATATTTTTTAACAGGAAATCCCGTTCCTTACGATCCGGCAAAAGCCTTCCAACTTTTTGAAAAAGCTGCAAATGCTAATATTCCAGCTGCTCAGTATAATCTTTCTGTTTTATACCGCTATGGAGAAGGCATTGAAAAAGACTTAGAAAAAGCTGATTTTTGGCGAATGAAAGCTGCTCAAAATGGTTTTCGTATGGCTATTGACGAAATAGAAAAGCCTTCTGAACATCAAGATTAAAAGATACCAAATATTAAAATAGAAAGCTATTACACAAAGGATGCATCATTTCGTGTAGTAGCTTTCTATTTATTCATGTCACTATTTTAAAACATCTTTTATTTTCTTATAATTCCTGTTCAATCTCTTCTAATTCATCTAAAATTCCCATATATTCTTCATGAAATAATAGAGCTTTATTGTATTTATAATAACTATCACATCCATGCTCACTGATAAATTGTAAGCTATATGGACTGGTATTCAGTTCTGTGACAAATATAACCATTTCCTGTCCATCTGCAAAAGCTGCTTCCAAAAAATCAAAGGTATTTTGAAGATTTTCACCCAGCGCTTCTATATCTTGTTCTCGTTTTTCCTTTTCTTCTTGGAATTTTTCTTTTACAGCATCAAAAATGATTTCTTTACTTTCACCTACAATATCCAGTGTATCTGCTGTTTCTTTATAATCTCTGAAACGTTCTATAGCCTTTAGCCAAATATATTCCTTTTCCTTTGTAAGCTGTTCTGCAACTTTCTGCTCCTCCAGCTTTCGATTTTCTATGTCCAGAATATCTCCCATCGATACAGATGCCATTCGCTCATCAGAAAGAGCCTCTTTCCAATTTTTTAACATTTCAAATAACAATTCCATATATTCTTCATGATTATGATATTCACGAAATTTCTCATTTAGTTTTCCTATTAAAAGTCCAACTACACTAAAACGTTCATCAAAGGCTGCCATACGAAGTTTTTCCACTGCAAAGCTTGCAAAAGTACCTGCAAGGATGGCATCAATCTGATAATCGGTTTGATATTTTGCAAATAATTCTAAGTAATTTGCAAAATCTTTTGCGATTTTCCAATGCTGAATATACTGCATAATAACTTCTCTATCCACTTTTTTTCCAAGTTTTTCATACACATATAAAAGCTCCGATAAATCTTCCCAGCCTCTGGCAGTAGCAAACATCCTGCCGTCCACACTGGTTTCCACACAATAAAAATTCTCTTTGCGAATATCCAGATAAGAGATTACCGCAGGATGTATACCTGCCTCATAAGCATATTCCTTCCATACACCGAAATTTTCTTGCACTTCTATCTTCTTGATTCTGTCCAAAGTTACTACATCAAATTCACGAACAGATTTATTATACTCAGGTGGGTTTCCTGCTGTCACAATTATCCAGCCTTTTGGTACTTGCTGATTTCCAAAGGTCTTACACTGTAGAAATTGTAACATAGCAGGAGCTAAAGTTTCCGATACGCAATTGATTTCATCAATAAATAAAATGCCTTCTTCTATTCCTGTCTCCTTCATTTTATCATACACGGCAGAAATAATTTCGCTCATGGTATATTCTGTTACAGAACGAATTTCTCCACCATATTCTTTTTTCTGAATAAAAGGCAATCCCATGGCACTTTGTCTTGTGTGATGGGTAATGGTATAAGATACCAAATTAACTTTGCACTCTCTAGCAATCTGCTCCATAATTTGAGTTTTTCCAATACCTGGCGGTCCTATTAAAAGTACTGGTCTTTGTCTAATAGAAGGAATACAGTATTGTCCCCTTTCATCCTTTAATAAATACGCTTCTATTGTATCTTTAATTTCTTGTTTTGCCCTTTTAATATTCATGCTCCATTCCTTCCTCCTGTATATAAATTTTCATTGCCCAAAACGGCACTTCTACTTCTTGATAATCTTTTTGTATCATAATAAAAGCCGTATCATAAGGTGGCATTTTATCAGGAAAAATCCCTTGCCCATCTGTAAAATACAAAAGTCCCTTTAATCGAATAAGTTCCTTTTTCTCCTGTAATTTTTGAACATAAGAGAATACCGGACGAAAATCCGTACCCCCTTTACCTACCAATTCCATACTTTCCATATATCTTTCTAGTTCTTCTTTTGAGGTAATTTTCTCATCTTTTTGAATTTTTTCATCACACTGAATAATATGAATATTAATTTTCCTAAAAAAACTCTCTTCTTCTTTTAATATGGCATAGGTTTCCTGCAAAAACCTTTTTACCGCCTCTCCTGAGCAAGACATAGAAGTGTCAATGGCAATAACAAATTCCTCTATTTTCTTTATTTCTCTTGTTTCCTGAGGCTCAATCAACGGCATATTTCCATAGACCGATAACCCATAACTATAAAATATATAATCAAAAGAATCTGCATCTAAGTGTGATTCTTCTCTTATCACAGCAAACTTTTTCAGGAAAACTCTATAATCCCAAGTTTCCTTATTTTCTACTTTAATCTGTTCTAAAAATTCTGGAGAACCTTCTGACAAATCTTGTCCAAAAGTTTCCATTTCTGTTTCCATTTTATCACGAATATCTTCCCAGTTTTCCTTTGGCCTTTCGTTAGGAAGTTGATTTTTATTTCTCTTTGACCATAGATCATGATTGTCTATATGAAACTCTTTGCTCCACATTTTTGCAGTCTCTATATCCGGTTTTCTCTCTATAAGTTCCTGAAAAATCCCTTCTGCATGAAGAACCTTTCTTTTATTCTTCAATCCTCTGTATAGATTTCTTCTGTCCCAGCTCATGGATTTTTTCACACAATGAAAAGATAATCCATCTATAACAGACTCCACTGCAATATCACATGCTGTATCCCACAAAATATCTACAATTTCCCTATCCAAATATTTACATGCTCGCCTTTTACGATGTTCTGTTTTTTTCCATAGATGCCCAAAAATACAATGCAATATTACATGTAGATAAGCTCTGTTTACTTCTCTACGTCCCTCTCGATAAAGTCCTCCAAGATAAGCTGGATGATAATAAAGTCCAATTCCATCTGTTCCTATGGTATCTATTTCTGAATCCATTTGATAACGCAAAGTAGATAGGGCAACATCTAAAAAGCGTAAATGAAGATACAACTCATTTCTGGCTGATACCAAAATTTTTAAGTTAATGTTCTCTATTCGTTTCTCCTTTTCATAATTCAAAGGTTTTCTCCTTTCTTGAAAATTTCTTTCTTTTTTCCTCCATAAGATATCCGGTAATATCCACCGCTTTTCTTCTAGAGGCTTCTTCTATAGTTTTTTCCAATGTTTCTTTATTCCATAAATTCCTTTTACTAAAATATTCATAAACTTCATGCCACATTTGTTTATCTATATAAAAACATGCACATTTTTCCAGATTTTTTTCTATATAATTTTCATAGTTTTTTCTTGCTTCCTCAGAAAGCTCATAGGGATATAAAATTCTACCTATTGCCATAGGAATTAAAATTCCCTCTTTTTCATAAACCAATGCTGTGGAAAATAAACTGTCATATCGTTTATAATCAACCTTTTTATCAGTAAAACACTGACGATATTTATATCCGCATCCATGAAAATGTGTTTCCAGAATTCTGGCAGGAGTATTTTCAACCCCTTCTTCATAATATTCTGGAAAAATCAACTCTGCTCTCTTATCCGTATTAAGAAAAACAATTCTTACATACATTTCATGAAAAGTCTCACTGACAACATCTTTGATACAGGAAGTCCCCTCTTCTTTCAGAATCATTTCTAAATTTCTAAGAGAAGAACAGCCTGTAAAAGACCCTCCGCCAATTTCCTTAACATCATCGAAAAGTTTTAATGTTTTTAAGTTTCGACATCCATAAAAGGTATATCTTCCTAAACTTTCAACTCCTTGTGGTATTTGAATTTCCTCTATTTCCATAAATTCGCTTTGTTCCTCTTTGGTCCGCCCTGCTTTCCAAGGAGAATAGGCATAAGGCGGCAAAGAGGATGCCAAAGCACCCTCTTTTTTCCATTCTTCCAACTTTATGTACCTCCGAAAGTTTAGTCGCAGGCTGCTTTAAATTCTGTCCAGTTTTGATTATATACTTCTTCTGCTTCCGTACTTACATTCTGAATAATTTCACCTTGTGTCACAGAATCGGGAACAACTAAATCTGGATTAACCAAATCATCTGCTGCTTTATTTGTACAATAATATCCTACAAAGTCAAAACATTTTGCAGCTACTTCTGGTTCTAAAATATAATCTAAAAATTCATAAGCTTCCTCTTCATCCGGTGCATTTTTGGGAACAAAGAAGTTCATAATGCCAAATCCTAATCCTTCTTTAGGATAAACCACTTTTAAATCAGGATTTTCTGCCAAAGCTGCAATAACTTGTGAAGTATATAAAATACCTACAGCAGCTTCTCCGTTTAACAAGGCATTTTGTGTATTTGTATCTTGAATCATACGAATATTTGGAGCCAATTTTTTCAATTTTTCTCCCGCCTCCTTAATCACAGCAGGATCTTCCTCATTCATACTTTTTCCCATAGTGAGCAATACCATACCCTCGACTGCACGATAACTAGCAATGGTTGCAATTTTATCCTCCAGTGCCGGATTCCATAAATCTTCATATCCTTGAATTTCAAAATCTATTTGTTCTGGATCATATACTATCAATGGAATACCCGCTCCATGTGGTATGGTGTATTTATTTTCTGGATCATAGAACTGGCTCTGATATAATGGATTGATATTTTCATAATTTTTCAATTTTTCTTTATCCAGCTCTTTTGCCAATCCGTTGTTCACAACCTGCTCAATAATATAATCATCACCAATGACAATATCATAATCTTTCCCATCCGACTGTTGTACTTTTTCCAACATAGTTTCATTTGAATCAAAATTAGAACTAATAATATGAATACCTGTTTTATCTTCAAAATCTGTCAAAACTTCCTGTGGGAACAAGCCTTCCCAGGTATAAAGCACCAGTTCTTTATCCCCATCTTCTTTTTTTCCTCCACAGCCTGCCAATATGCTTCCTGCTATGACTGTACATAGAATTATAGAAATTATTTTTTTCTTCATTTTCACATCTCACTTTCTAAATACTAATACTTCTTTTTTGTCCTCTTACTCAACAATGAGGACAGCAATAAAACTACTGTAATTACTACTAAAATAATGGTGCAAATAGCATTAATTTCTGGTGTTACTCCCGTTTTCAATTGTGCATATACTTTCACTGGCAAGGTGTTCAGCCTTGGTCCATTTACAAAAATACTGATTACCACATCATCAAAAGACATAGCAAATGCCAATAAGCTTCCTGATAAAACAGCCGGTGCAATAAGAGGTACCGTAATGTCGAAAAACGTTCTCACCGGCCCTGCACCCAAATCTCTTGCAGCTTCCTCAAGAGATTTATCAATTCCCACTAAACGTGCCTTTACCATCATAAAGATGTAGGGAATACAAAAAGTAGTATGTGCAATTACCAATGTTGTCATACCAAAAGGCAAATTTAACATGGAAAAAAACACAAGAAAAACCATTCCCAGAATAATTTCTGGTATCATAATAGGAATTGTAGAAAGATATTCCATCATTCCTTTACTTTTGTATTTCACTCTCGCCATTCCCACTGCCCCTAAAGTGCCAATTATGGCAGAAATCCCACAGCTTAAAACTCCCAGTAAAATACTATTAAAAAGTGCCTCTTTTAAATCTCTGTCATTGGCTAATGTTTCATACCATTTCAATGAAAATCCAGTAAAACTGGCAGAAAGTCTGGATTCATTAAACGAAAAAATCACTACCATAACAAGGGGGAAATACATCAATAAAATCATGATTGCCAAATATAAATTTGACCACTTCCATTTCTTTTTCAAAACAATCCCTCCAAATCCCTTACATGCGTAATTTTTCGATATACAAACATCATTAGAGAAGTAAATAGCATCAAGACTACTGCAAGAGCCGCTGCAAAAGGCCAATTACTTCCTCTGGTAAGTTGATCCTGAATAACACTTCCTACAAGTACAATTTTATTTCCACCTAAAATATCTGCTATAAAAAACAATCCCATAGATGGAATAAAAGTTAAAATAACACCTGTCAAAAGCCCTGGTAAAGTAAGCTTAAATGTAATAGTAAAAAAAGCCTTTACCCCATTTGCTCCTAAATCTCTTGCCGCCTCTACATACGACCAATCCATTTTCTCCACACTAGAATACACTGACAAAACCATAAATGGTAAAAGGGCATATACCATACCAATCACTACTGCAGGATAGGAATAAAGAATTTTAAGTGGTTCTTCGATAAAGCCTAACTTCATCAATAAACCATTTAAGACACCTTTTGCCTGTAAAATCAAAATCCAGCCATACATACGAATTAATGAACTTGTCCAAAAAGGTATCATAATCAACAGCATCATTCGCTTTTTCCACTTAGCAGAAAGCTTTGCCATAAAATATCCAAAAGGATATCCCATAAGCACAATCAGCAAGGTACTCGTGATTGCAAGTTGAAAAGATTGCACAAAACTTTTTAAATAGACCGGCTCTGCAATCTTTTTATAATTTTCCAAAGTAAAACTCCATATAGTGGAAGTACCACTTCCATTAGTAGCAAAACTCAGTGCTACCATATAAAGAAGAGGACCTACCACAAAACATAAAGTAAAGAGATAAAGAGGGAGAATCGTAAGGAATAATCCCGATTTTTTCTTTTTCATATTCCCGCCTCCTACTCTAAATCAACAAATACCGCATGTTCCGGCTTCCAGCCTACACAAATCTGTTCACCTGCTTTTAAGTCTATATCCATACCATATTGACAAGACACTAATGTCTTTCCCGACTTCAACCTCAGTGTCATATGAAGTTGTCCTGCTGTAAAAGTTTTATCCTCTAGGACAGCTTCTAATCCTTCCCTACACTGAGTACAAACTTTTAAATTCTCTCTACGCACTGCCAAACTAACTTTCATTCCCTCACGAATTCCAGGAGTAGGCTCTGCATACATCATCTGATTTTCAATAAGTATCTCTGCTTTTGTATTCGTTACTTTTTGAACTACTCCAGAAATAACATTTGCATTTCCTACAAAATCAGCTACATAGCTGGTTTTTGGATAATTATAAATTTCATCTGGTGTTCCAATCTGTTCAAATTTACCATCTTTCATGACCACAATTCTATCAGACATATTAATGGCTTCTTCTTGATCATGAGTAATATATAAAAAAGTTATTCCCAACTTTTTCTGTAATCGTTTTAATTCAATCTGCATAGTGCGGCGAAGCTTCAGGTCCAGTGCTCCTAAAGGCTCATCCAAAAGTAACAACTTAGGACTATTTACAAGTGCCCTTGCAATGGCTACTCTTTGCTTCTGTCCTCCAGAAAGTTCAGAAGGCATTCTCTTTTCATATCCTTTTAACTGTACCAATTCCAGAATTTCTGATACTTTTTTCTTGATTTCCCCTTTTGGTACCCTCTTAATTTTAAGTCCATATCCTACATTTGTTTCTACATTCATATGCGGAAACAGTGCATAATTTTGAAAAACTGTGTTCACATCTCTTTGATTAGGTGAAATAGAAGTAACATCCTTTCCATCTAAAAGCACCGTTCCGCTATCTGGCGCTTCTAATCCAGCAATAATACGTAAAGTTGTTGTTTTCCCACATCCAGATGCCCCCAAAAAAGTAATAAATTCTCCTTTTTCAATTGATAGAGTAATTCCTTTTAAAACCTGGGTTTCTCCAAATCCTTTTTTAATATTCTTTAATTCTAATAATTTTTCACTCATTTTTTTCCCTTTCAACCTGTTTCCATTTCTATAATGGCATAAGTTTACTATTTTTGTCAATTCTTATGAGGAAATTTAGATTTTTTTAATCCACTTTCATCAGGAACTTTATATGCTACACAATAAGCAGCCAAAGGAACAATCAACACACAGGCTATTGCACCAAAAAGCATCACTGATAACTCTTGAAACAAAAATTGTGAATTTACAATAGTTTCTATTGTGTAACCACCTTTTTTTAAATAGGCAAATAATAACATAGAATCTCCCAGATAAACGAACAACAGTGTATTTACCGTCGTTCCTATAATCTCTTTCCCTACCTGCATACCAGAAGCAAACAACTCTTTTGGTGACAGTTCTGGCCGGTGCTGTTTTACTTCATATACAGCAGAAGTTACGGATAACGCCGTATCAATAGCTGCTCCCAAAGCACTTAATATGGTAACAGATACAGCAATTTTCATCATATTAATATGAATATCTGCACTATAAAAATACATAATATCTTCCTGCATAGACTGAATTTCATTCAGTCCGCCTCCCTGCGCTTTCCATATCAGTAAATAAATCATTCCACTTAACACAAACATAATACCTGTCACTGCCATAAACGCCGAAAAAGTTTTCAAGTTTTTACCATTCTGCTTCATTAAAGAAATGTAACTAATAATTACAGAAGCCAAAAAAACGGTAAGAAAAACAGGGTATCCTTTTGCTAAAAAAAGTATAGCTCCTGCTAAAACAAGAACATTTCCACAAAACACTAAAACAGCAATAGCCCCTCTCTCTCCTCCTACTAATACCATGAGAAGAAACAATATTAAAACCAGTATTCCTGTCATTTTGACCTCCTAACCTGTACTTTTAAAAAGATTGCCGATACAAAAATGGAAATTGGAATTGCCAAAACAATGCCGATACTTTCAATGAGAAATCGACAAATTTCAAATGGAATATGGTATCGTATGTTTGACCAGAAAGAAATATCATTGTTCATTCGAATAATAAAACCTGGAATTAATCCACTTCCAAAAGTAAACAACAATACACTAAGCATGGTTCCCATAATGTCATAACCAACTTCTCTTCCCGAACGAAACAAAGGTAAAAATTTAATATCTGGTTTTTTCTGAATTAGTTCACCTGTTGCTGCTGCTATAGTTACTGCTACATCCATAATTGCTCCAAGTCCAGCTAACATAACCTCTGCCTCAAATATCTGTGCGGGATTTTCCACACTTCCCAAATATTCCATAGGCGAATAATCTACATCACCATACAAATACATAACAAAATGAAACAATCCCATAATAACAGTAAAAACACAAAGTGTGGAACAAACTGCCGCCCATGTCCGCTTATGAAATCCATTTAAGAGAAAGATTGTTCCAATGGTAAAACATAAAACCATTATGTTACATATCTCAATCATATTTCCGCCTTTTAAGTAAAAATGAAATCCCACTGCATAAACTGCGGTATTAAAAAACATAGTACCTATGGTATAAACACCGTGTTTTTTTGTAATTAAAATCAACAACAAAAGCAACATACCGCCTACTGCTGCCAAATAAGTATCTCTCTTTAATCCTTTAATTTTTCCGGATAACTTTTCTCCATTTTCACTGGCATGAACAAATACTTTATCTCCTTTATGATACTTGTGGCTTGTTACCTGAGAATAATTATATTCATTTTTTAGTGTAATTTTATTCCCCTTCCATTTTCCATTTAATATAACTCCTTGCATGGTTTGTCGATAATAAGCTTCTTCCTCGCCTCTTATAGCCTCTTTTTCTCCTGTTTTTTCAGTCTGTACTTTCATAACCTTTACAATAGTTGTATCATAAACCCATGCATCATGAGACACAAACAAAAGCAACAGAAAATATATTCCTATAAAAACACATGACTTTTTTCTTCTATAAAGGAATTTCTTCATTTTCTCACCTCATTTGTCAGAATTCATTGCTTTTTGATTATACCTCTTTCTCTTTTTTCCAGCAACAAAAAGGTATAGAACCTTTATTGACAAATAATTATAGATAGTGAATAATACTTTATAAGATTAAACACAAGTGAGGTGACATTCTCTTATGACTATTAAAGAAATTGCTAATCTAGCAGGTGTTTCTATTTCAACTGTTTCAAAAATTGTAAACAACAAGGCAGATAATATAAATATTGAAACCCGTAATCGCGTATTAAAAATCGTTAAAGAATATAACTATACTCCCTATGGAGCCGCTAAAAATATTTCTAATGCAAAAACATTTGTTATTGGTGTCCTTTTAAGACATAGTACTTTACTAAATTTAATGCTAAAAGGTATTATGCAAACCGCTCAAAAACATGGCTACAATATTCTCCTTTGCGACAGTATGGATTCCGAAGAAAAGGAACTAAAACATATTACCGCACTATGTAAACACCATGTAGATGGTGTTATCTGGGAGCCTGTAAGCGAAAAAAGCATTCAATATGAACATTATTTCCAAGAACAGTCTATTGCTGTTTCTTATATCAATTCCTCCCTACCTGAAACTTCACATTGTCTGGATTTTATACAGATGGGATATCTAGCCACACAAAAATTATTAGATTACCGGCATACCCGCATCGCTTGCCTAACAAAACCTGATAGTTTTCGCTCGAAAATGGTATTTGAAGGATTTAAAAAATGCCTTTTTGATAATGAAATTTCCTATTCTGAGGATATGAAACTTTTGGTCACAGATTCTGACTTCTATACACAGATTTCCCTACAAAATTTTACAGGAATTGTCAGTACACATTTTGAATCTGCCCTCTCTTTATACGAAAAGGTGAAAAGTTTTCATTACCATATTCCTTCAGATTTATCTCTCATAAGCCTTCGTGAGGATTCTGGAGATGCCATCTGTTTTCCTCGAATTTCTTCTCTCCAAATTCCCTACGAAGCTTTTGGAGAAAAAGTATGTTATCATTTAATTGCAGATTGCGAAAATTTAGATGAGCCTGATTTTACACTTTTCACTTCAGAAAATCTGACTTTAGATCACGGGGAAAGTTTAAATACTCCACCTTCATACCGATATAAAAAAATTATTTCAGTAGGCAGTATCAATACAGATATAACCTTAACCGTAGATGAACTTCCAAGCTCTGGAAGCACTACCATAACCACCGCCTCTTGTATTTCTCTAGGGGGAAAAGGAGCCAATCAGGCAATTGGTGCTGCCCGTCTAGGGCGAGAAGTGGTTTTAATTGGAAAAATTGGAAATGATTATGACTCCGCTATCATCTATGATACATTAAAAAAAGAGCACGTTCTCGCTCATGGAATACGAAGAAACCCACATACCAGCACTGGAAGAGCCTATATTCATGTACCAAAAGATGCAGAAAGTTGTATTACTGTTCTGCCAGGTGCCAATGAAACTCTATCTCCAGAAGATATTTTATCTGGAGAACACTTATTTAACGACTGTGGTTATTGTCTGATTTCCACAGAAATCCCTGTAGATACTTGTATACAAGCTGCCAAAACAGCTCATTTACACAATGTAAAAACCATTGTAAAACCAGCTACTTTAAAAGTTCTTCCTACTCAGCTTTTAGCAAATACTGATATCTTTGTTCCTAATAAACGAGAAGCCGCTTTATTATGCCCTTCGGAAAGTACTATAGAAAAACAAGCAGATTACTTTTATCAGCACGGATGTCCTATTATTATCATCACCTTAGGACACCAAGGTTCTTATGTAAAAACAGAAAACTTTTCCGGCCATTTCCCTGCTGCTCAATTTCCTTCTATTGACTCTACCGGAGGTGCTGATGCTTTTATTGCAGCATTAGCATCCTATTTAACAGAGGGATATTCACTTTTAAATGCAGTTAAAATCGCAACACATGCAGCGGGATTTTGTATTTCTAGAACTGGTGTTGTACCAGCTCTAATCGATAAAACCTCTCTAGAAAATCATATTAAAATGACAGAGCCAGCACTTTTAAATATAAACTTTTCAGAATAGATGGTTCTTATCGCAAAAATAGCAGCCAATGCATAAACACTGACTGCTATTTTTTAAAATATTTTTCTCATATCATACCAGCAAGCTCCCCCATGTGTGGAGTCTGCCACGCCAAAATTCTCAAATCCATGACTTCCGTAAAACTTCAGCAAATGTTCTTTACAAGTTAAGATCACACCTTTTTTTCCTCTTTCTTTTGCTATATCGGAAAGATAATCCAAAAGCTTTCCGGCAATTCCCTGATTTCTATATGTTTCTCTTACATCCAATCCGAATACCGTCTGATAATCTCCATCAGGCTTATGCAATGCAGCATTATGGTAAAGTTCATCCGGCAAAAAAGGCTTATCTGTCACCGCTCCATTAATAAAACCGACAATTTCCCCCTGCACTTCTGCCACAAAAAAGCATTCTAAAAATGTATTCATGCGTTTTTGGATTTCTTCTGCTGACGCTGCCTCTGCCTTAGGAAAACACTCTGCTTCTATCTGTGCCAATACAGGTGAATCTTCTAACTTTGCATTTCTGATGTTTATTTCTAATTCCTTCTTCTCTTCTTCATAAATACCCATTTTTTTAAATGCTTCCTCTATTAATTCCAAAATCTCTTCACTATCTGCGCTAATAGTATGACAATGATGTCCTGATGTAATATTCGTAAGAGGTCTAGATTTTCCAGTTCGAATATCCTCTATAAACTGTTTTACTTGTCTTCTAGAGCGAATTTGTAAAGAAGCTCTAAGCTCACCATAAACCTGATGTTGTACAAAAACATCCATAACTGTTCCACCACAATCCACCACTGCATTTAACTCATCTTCAATTTTCTCATCTGTATGACATACCTCAAAAACTCGAATAAATTTTCTTGTACCTTGACAAATATATCCTCTGTTGGTAGAGAGAATTTCACAATCCGCTGCACGTAACAATGCAATATCCTGTACAATCACCTGTCTACTTACATGAAATATTTCTGCCAGTTTTGTTCCTGATACCGGTTTTTCACTTTCTGAAATATACTTTAAAATTTCTTTTCTTCGTGTTTCTCCAACCATTCTGAAAAATTCCCTTCTTTATCCTTTTCACACCTCATGAAGATTTTTTAAGGACAGATCTAAAATCGGAGAAGAATGCGTCAAAGCTCCGCTGGAAATATAGTCTACACCAATTTCAACTAAATGCTGAATATTTTCTCTTGTAACATTACCAGAACACTCTGTTTCTGCCTTTCCACCAATCATTGCTACCGCTTCTTTCATAATTTCTGGTGTCATGTTATCCAGCATAATAATATCTGCACCTGCTTCAACTGCTTCTTTTACCATTTCTAAATTTTCTGTTTCAATCTCTATTTTACGTACAAAAGGTGCATATTCCTTTGCCATTTCCACTGCTTTTTTCACACTTCCCGCTGCTCCGATATGATTATCTTTCAATAAAATTCCATCAGAAAGATTATATCTGTGATTATAACCACCACCTACTTTTACTGCATATTTTTCAAAAATACGCATATTTGGTGTTGTCTTTCTTGTATCTAAAAGTTTGATTTTTGTTCCTTTTAAAAGTTCTGCAATCTGGTGTGTATAAGTTGCAATTCCACTCATTCTTTGCAAATAATTCAGTGCAGTACGTTCTCCAGAAAGCAATACACGAATATCTCCACGTATCACTCCCAGAAGCTGTTTATTTTTTACCTCATCACCATCTTCTGCGTAAAATACTACTTCTGTTGTATCATCTAAAAGCTGAAAAACACGCTCAAATACTCCCAGTCCGGCAATAATTCCATCCTGTTTGCAAATCAGCTGTACCTCTCCTTGCTTTCTGCTTCGCATAACCGCATTTGTTGTAACATCTTCGCTACTAATATCTTCCTGCAACGCCATTTTTATCAAATTATCTGCATTTAATTTCATTGTAATATCATTCATTTTGCCTGTTTCTCTCTTTCAATTTCTTTTAGAATTTCATTCTTATACACTTCTGCCAGACATTCTTTCTGACTCACAATACATTTTTCTGCCTTTTGATACAGTTTATCAAAATTTGCATCATTTGTCTTGTATTTTCCTTTATTTTTTTCTATATTTTTTGCTGCACGTTCTGCAAAAACCAAACTTTCCAATAAAGAATTACTTGCCAGACGATTAGCTCCATGTACACCATTACAACTGGTTTCTCCTACTGCATACAATTGTTCCATTGTTGTTTTACTATCTCCGTCTACATGAATTCCACCCATAAAATAATGCTGAGCTGGAACTACCGGAATCCACTCTTTTGTTACATCATATCCCTCCTCTAAACATCTTTCATAGATATGAGGAAAATGATTTAATATTACTTTTTCACCTAAAACAGTCATATCTAACCATACATAAGGTTTCTCGTCCAACTCCATCTGCTTATAAATTTCTTTTGTCATAAGATCTCTTGGTAAAACCTCATTTGCAAAACGCTTACCTTGGGCATTGTATAATTTTGCGCCCTCTCCTCGTACAGATTCAGAAATTAAAAAACGTCTTCCGGGTTTTAAAGAATACAAAGTTGTAGGATGGATTTGAATATAATCTATATTTTCCAATTCTACTTTATGACGCATAGCAATTGCTACAGCATCTCCAGTCAAATGAGGATAATTTGTAGAATGTTGATATAAACCACCAATACCTCCACTGGCTAAAATCGTATGTTCTGCCTGGATTCCCACATATGTTCCATTCTCTTTTTCTGCCAAAATCCCAAGACAAGTATTATCCTGTTCAAGTAAATCCAACATTGTTGTATGATCCATAATTTTTACATTCGGAAGTTTCCTCACTGCCATTAAAAGTTTACTGGTAATTTCTTCGCCAGTAATATCTTCATGAAATAAAATTCGAGCCTTAGAATGACAACCTTCTCTGGTATAATCCAATTCTCCCTCATGTTTTGCAAAATCAACGCCATAAGAAATAAGTTCATTTATAACATCTCTCGAAGAGCGTATCATAATATCTACAGACTCTTTTCGATTCTCATAGTGTCCTGCTTTTAAAGTATCTTCCATAAAGCTTTCATAGTCATTTTCATCTCTTAAAACACAAATTCCCCCTTGTGCCAAATATGAATCACTATTCTGAACTTCATCCTTGGTAATTAAAATCACCTGCAAATCTGAAGGAATATGAAGAGCTGCAAAAAGTCCACTAGCCCCTGTTCCCACAATCAACACATCTGTTTTTATCTTATTCATGAGACTTCCTCCTACTTTGCTAATTCCAGCATTTTATCCAATGCTTTCTGAGCTCTTTCTCTTGTTTCTTCTGTAATTTCTACTGCATATTTTTCTTCTTTCAAACAGTCACATACCTTCTCAAGAGTTACTTTTTTCATATCTATACAACATTGTCCTTGCATAACAGAATAAAAGTTCTTATTTGGACATTGTTTTACTAATTCCACGAAAACTCCGTCTTCTGTACCAATTAAAAACTCCCTTTTAGATGACTGTTTTGCATAATTAATAATATCGGAAGTGCTTCCTACAAAATCCGCCTCGGCCAAAATTTTTTCTGTACATTCTGGATGCGCCAAAAATTCTGCGTGTGGATATTTTTCTTTTGCCCGTTTTACTGTTTCCACTGTAATCTGCTTATGTACTGGACAATATCCATCATTAAAAAGAATATTTTTCTCGGGTACTTGTTTTGCTACATAGCTTCCTAAATTTTTATCAGGAATAAAGAAGATATTTTTATTAGGCAATGCTTTTACAATTTTTACTGCGTTAGATGAAGTAACACATACATCAGAAACTGTTTTTAAAGCTGCTGTTGAATTGATATAACATACCACTGCCAAATCTTCATATTTCTCCCTCATTTCTTGGACCTTTTTTACTGATGCCATATGTGCCATGGCACAATCTGCTTCCGCATCTGGCAACAACACCTTCTTATTTGGATTTAGAATTTTTGCACTCTCTCCCATAAAAGAAACACCTGCAAAAACAATAATCTCCGCCTCTGTCTCCCTTGCTTTTTTACTTAGATAATAAGAGTCACCTACAAAATCTGCAATCTCTTGAACTTCCTTTGGAACATAATAATGAGCTAAAATCACTGCATTTTTTTCTTTTTTAAGCTGTTCAATTTCCTCTTTCATAGCTTTCATTTTCTTTCTCCTCCTGCCACGCATTTGACAGCTATTATACACCATGTTTTTACAAGTGACAAGACAGTTGTTGCTTTTTTATATTTACAATAATTAAAATAAAAAAGTGAGATACCACAAAAACATATTTCTATGCTTGTGATATCCCACTTTTTACCAAACCTCTCTTTTGGGATTTTTTAATACTTTTAATTCCATGTCTTAACAATATCTAAGATTTCTTGCTCATAATCTCCAAATAAATCTTCATGACGTCCCATGTTTTTTACATTGGTTTCTGCCCCCCACATATTATCAAAAAATTCCCATACATGGTACGATACTCCTCGATATTCAAAATCAATACTTCCACAACCCTCTTCCTCCGAATAAGTAAATGGAAATCCTTTTTCTTTTAGCAAATTTTGTAGCTTTTCTAATCTCATTTTTCTCTCTTCCTTTTCTTGCTACTGTCTGGAACATTTTTCTGCATCAATAGCTAAAACAAGCATCAGTACATATAAAGCATCTTCTGGTTTTCCAATTTCCATGACATAAGTATCGGCCAAATGAAACACTTCTTTATTTACCATGGCAACTACTCTACCGGCCTGATCTTGTATTTCATAATCCCATTCCAATACATTTCCCTGAATATTCCATCCATTAAAATCAATAACAAATTGCGGTCTAAAAAAAGTGAATTCTTTGCAAACACATCCTAAATAATTTTCTCCTACATAAAGTTCAAACTTCGGTAAAAATGTAAATACTTTTTCTTTTACTGTACCAATATTTTTTCCATACTGATCCATAATTTTCAGACAGTGTCCCCATGCAAGTTCGCCTTTTACTGTATAAACTTTTTCTCCCTGTTCATTATAAATATCATAGCTATCCAACCATGAAAAAATCCTTTGTTTAAACAAAAGCTTCATACGCAATTCCTCTACTTATCAATGACATTTACTCCATCCACAACTTTTACAAATATTACATCCTTCTTCAAAAACCAGTGGTTCTCCACATTCCGGACAATATATCTTATCAACTTCTTCTCTTACCGGAACTGCTTTTGGTTTTGGTATTTTTTTTAATTTCTCTTCTTTCTCTTCTTTTTTACTTAATTCCTCTTGCATTTCTTTATACATATCCATCAAGGCATTTCCAACTGCCATTGGACAGCATGCCCCCTTACTTGTATCTTTTCTGGTTACTCTACGAGCAGTATAAGAAGGGCAAGAACCACTGGAATTCAACTGATCTACAATAGTTTCAATGTCAATACCACCTCTTGCACTAATCGAAATCATTCTTGAAAGACCTACCATAAAATTATTACATCCTCCAGTAGAACCCTTACTTAAATATGTTTCCAGAAGTGCTCCTGTATGAGGATCGAAAAGCGCAATACAATGGAGGCTTCCACAACCGGTAATCAACTTTCTTTTCTTTCCTACTACATCATCTGTAACAAGAATAATTTCTCCTCGTTTCAGTCCTTCCCCTGCTGTAATTTTTTTTGTCTCTTTTGTATTTAAAATTCCTACACGTTTACATCCATCTCTAAAAATAGTAATTCCTTTTAGCCCTTGCTCAAAAGCATACAAATAAAGATTTTCCGTTTCTTCCACAGTAAAACCAGAAGGTACATTTACCGTAGAGCTAATGGATGCATCAATGTGTTGTTGCCAAATAGACTGCATATCTATTCTCTGGTGATAATCTAAAGTCATAGCTGTTACAAAATAATCTGGCAACAACCTGTCCTCTGAAATTTTATGTTCTTCCATAAAGTCTTTAACAATCTTTGTATACACTTTATAATATACATCTTCTCCATGTAAGGATTCTGTTTTCCTCTCATAATAATTGGCATAAATAGGCTCAATTCCGCCTGAAATGCCCAACATGGTAGATAATGTACCTGTAGGTGCAATTGTCAAAAGCTGAGAATTACGAAGTCCATATTTTCGCACAAGTTCTTTTGTTCCCTCTGTTGTATTTCCTTGAAAATATGGTGTTTCCATAATTTCTTCCACTTTACATTTTGGAAATGCCCCCAGTTCTTTTGCAAGTTTTGCAGACGCCGCTATAGCAGTATCTGCCATCACAAACCCAATTCTATCACACATGGAAATTGCATCTGCTTCTCCGTAAGTAAGTCCCAATTTAATTAGTGCATCTGCAAGTCCCATAATTCCTAATCCTATCTGCCGCCACTGACTGACACTTTCCCTCTGCTCTGGAAGCGGATGTAAAGGTAAACCTTCTTCTAAAACCTCATTTAACGCCCTAACCGATGCCTGAACACAATGTTTAAATTCTTCAAAATCAAAATAAGCATCTTTTGTAAAAGGATTTTCTACAAAAGCAGAAAGATTCATACTTCCAAGTAAGCAGCTTCCTCCTGCTGGTAATGGTTCTTCTGCACAAGGATTCACACCAGCATAAGAAAATTCTTTTGTATTGCTTAGTAGATTCCATCCAGTAATTCGATCCCAAAAAAGAGCTCCCGGCTCTGCATAATCCCAGTTTGTTTCTATAATTCTATGAAATAACTCTCTAGCATTTACCATTCGCTCAATCACTTGTCCTGTAACTTCTCTCGTATAATGCAAACAGTATTCTTTATTTTCCTTTACTGCTTCCATAAAATCTTCATGAATACGCACAGAAATATTGGCTGTATTTACTTTTTCCAAATCTGTTTTTAATTCAATAAATTCCTCCACATCAGGATGGGAGCAATCGATGGAAATCATTAATGCCCCTCTTCTTCCATTTTGTCCGATTAAAGCAGTTACCAAAGAATATAATTCCATGAAAGATACCGCTCCACTGGTTTCCTTTGCTGCATTATTAATTTTTGCGCCTCTTGGGCTAAGCTTAGAAATATCTACACCACAACCTCCGCCATAACTGTAAGTACGGGCTAGCTTCTTAGCACATTCAAAAATACTTTCTATCTCATCCTCAGGTGGTTCAACCACATAACAATTAGAATAAGTTACTTTTTTCCCTTGTTTATTTAAACCCCTATTAGATAAAATTCTTCCTCCAAAAAGGAATTTTTTTTCTTTAATGTATTTTGCAATTTCTTCATTTCCACCGCTGATACGCATAATCCAATTATCAAAATCTTCTTGTTCATTTCGATATTTTTTATTCCAGATATCCGTTCCAAGCTGATTTTCGCTACCCAACCATTCTTCAATATTCATACTTTAACCCTCCACTATATTTAGTTAACATATATGATATTAACACAATATATAGTTGATTTCAAGGGTGTTAATTTCCACATTCTATGCTGATTTCATTAAACTTCTCTAAAATATCCTCAATTTTTATTTCTTTTTTCTTTTCTGCTGCGACATCCATGACTGCATTTCCCTGATGTAACATAAGAAGTCTATCTCCGTATTCCACAGCATAACGAAGATTGTGAGTAACCATAATGGCTGTCAGTTGTTTTTCTCTTACAACCTTTTCTGTTAATTCCATAATTAAATCCGCTGTCTTAGGATCTAATGCAGCTGTATGTTCGTCTAAAATCAAAAAATCAATAGGGGTCATAGTACTCATTAAAAGTGCCAGTGCTTGTCTCTGCCCTCCAGAAAGAGCTCCTACTTTTGTATTAAGCTTATCTTCTAAACCTAACTGCAATTTAGCCAGTTCTTCTTTATAAAAGGCAATTCGTTTCTTATCAGTTCCCTTTTTCAAACCAAAAACTTTTCCTTTATTGTCTGCCATTGCCATATTTTCCAAAATCGTCATGGAAGGACAAGTGCCCATAGCTGGATTTTGATACACGCGGCCAATCTTTTCTAGGCGTTTGTATTCTTTTTGTTTTGTAATATCTTTTCTGTCTACTAAAATCTTACCTTCATCTAATTCAATGCTGCCACAGATAATATTTAAAAGAGAGGTTTTTCCTGAACCATTGCTTCCTACAATAGACACAAATTCACCTTTTTCAATTGTTAGATTAAAATCGTCAAACAGACACATTTCATGAACAGTTCCAGGATTATAATATTTATGAATATGTTTTAATTCAAGCATGGCTTTTCCCTCTCTTTTCCTTTTTATCAATAACTAAAATTAGAACTAATACCCCTAAAAGGAATAATGCAGAAATCATCTTCATGGCCTGTGGTGGAAAATATAAAATGGCAATTCCCGTGCAGGCTTTATAAAGAACTGCTCCTAAAAATACAAAAGTTGTCACTTTAATAAAAGATATTTTTTTCAATATTTTATAAAGGCTAGTGCCTACAATTACACTTGCCAGACCCACTACAATGGCACCTGTTCCAGAAGAAATTTCAAATACACCCTGTTGCTGACAAGAAATACAACCACTTAATGCCACTAATCCGTTGGCAATAGATAAACCTAAAATTTTAACATTTCCTTTGTTTTTTGCAAGAGAAGTCACCAGATTTTCATTGTCACCCACGGCTCTTAATAAATACCCTGATTTCGTTCTTAAATATCCATCAAGTGCAAATTTACTAATAAGAACAACCAACAAAATAATTGCTAATGAGCTGTATTTCGCAATATTCCCACCAAAAATCCCTTCTAAAAAATGATTTTTAAAAATAGTTTGTTTAGAAAACAAAGGAACATTGTTTGTTCCTGCTACCATAAGATTTACTGTATACAAAGCTGTCATCATAATAATTCCTGACAACAAATCCCTTACCTTGCATTTCACATGAATCAGTCCTGTACAAAGACCGGCTGCTGCTCCTGCAAAAAAAGCTATCGGTAATGTAAAATATGGATTTACACCAGATTTTAAAAGTGCAGCTGTCACAGCCGCTCCCAAAGGAAAACTTCCATCTACAGTCAAATCCGGAAAATCTAAAATTTTATAGGTAATATACACACCTAAAGCTAAAATACCATAAATCAATCCTTGTTCAACAATGCTAATTGCAAAATCCATTTTTCTTCCTCTCTTTTCCTATCCTTCAATTTCAGTAAATATTTCTTCTGCCCTATTCCTCAGTTCTTCTGAAAAGTTTATTTTTAATTGCTCTGCTACTTTTTCATTAATATAAAGGCTACTTCCATCTAAAAGTTCATAAGGCATTTCTTCTGCTTTTGACTCACCTTTTAAAATTTTTGCTGCCATTTTTCCTGTTTCTTTACCGAGATTAATATAGTCTAATCCTTCTGCAGCTAAACACCCAAGTTTCACTTGCTCAATTTCACTACCAAAAACAGGAATACCTTTTTTATTTGCTTGCTCTAATATTGTTGGCAAAACACTTACCACCGTGTTATCTGTAAGATTTGTCAAACAGTCTACCTTTTCCAGTAAACCGGCTGCTGCTAAAGATACTTCTGAAGTATTCGTAACACCTGCTGTTTCTAAAGTAAATCCATATTCTTTTGCATATTTCTCATATTCTTTAATACTGTGAATGGAATTTGCTTCACTAGTAGTATACAGGATTCCAATTGTCTTTGCAGATGGAAGTACTTCACGTATCATTTTTAATTGTGCTTCTACTGGAAGCTGATCACTAGTTCCTGTTACTTTTCCCACTGGGATTCCATCCTTTCCCGCAAGCTCTGCCTCTTCTGGATTAGTCACTGCTGTATACACAACCGGGATTTCTGTATTAACCGCACTATTATAAGCTGCCTGCGCACTTGGTGTTGCAATGGCACAAATCAAATCCACTTTATCTGACACCATTTTATCTGAAATTTGTGCTGCTGTAGCAGTATCGGAATTTGCATTATCCAAATCAATTTCCAGATTTTTCCCTTCCTCAATACCTTCCTCTTTCAGTCCTTCTAAAAATCCCTCACGGCAATTATCTAAAGAACCATGTTCTGCAAACTGTGAAATACCAATACGATAAAAACCTTCTTTCCCCTCTTTACTTTCGCCTTTGCACCCAGTAAAAAGACCTGTTGTTAAAATTGCTCCTAAAATCATAACAAATACTTTTTTCTTCATAATTTCTTTTCTCCTTTTTTTCTTTTTGCATTCCGATGTGCAAGGGCTTTATTTCATAGAAATTTATATTCTAGAAAACAAGAAAGAATTCTGTTTCACAGAATTCTCCGCCTGCGGCGGGTTGCTTTTGCAACATAATTCCTGTTCGCCGCAGTGCGATCCTCACGGAGCGTTTTTTATTGTATAGGCGCAATTTCCTATACAATAAAAAACCGCCCCAAGTTATAAACTAACTTGAGACGGTAATAAAATCCTTTATTATCGCGGTACCACTCAACTTAACATTGCTAAATGTCCACTCTCCCATGTACTGACATACATGCCTGATTGATAACGGGTTCGGTTCCCGACAACGCCTACTCTTTCCATTTCGGGCTGCCCTCGAAAGTCCATTCAGCTTTAAATTCCATACGACATTCTCACCATCCGCCGCTCTCTGTGATTTCTTTTCAAGCTTACTCTTCTTTCTCATCGGTTTTGCTTTTATTGCTATTATTTTATGCTTAACTCTATTTTTTGTCAACTATTTTTTTATTTTTTTTATCTGTTCTCTTTATCACAAACATTCCCACTGCCATCGTACACAATTCTGCTATTGGATATGCTAACCAAACACCTGTCACCCCCATAAAAAGAGGTAATACATACACAAAAACAAGTACCAAAATACATCCTCTTAGCAGACATAAAAGTAAAGAATATGCATTTTTTACCACAGATTGAAAATAGCAAATATACACCATATTTGCTGCCATAAACAAAAAACCACTAAAATAAATCCGCACTGCATCTCCTGACATGGAAAGAATTTCTTTGTCCGGATTTAAAAAAATATATGTAAAGAAATCTGGTGCAAAAACTCCAATAAATACAATCACACCGCAGACGATGATAGACGTTATCATCGTAAGTTTTCTTACAAAAAAAGTCCTCTCAAACTGACCTGCCCCATAATTCACTGAGATAATGGGTTGAGACGCCTGATTTACGCCTTTACATAGGCACATTACAACAATCGCCGTATTACAGATAATTCCAAATACTGTAACACCTATATTTCCTACATATTTTAAAAGTTGTAAATTAAATACAAAAATAGTAATTCCCGATGAAACCTCAATTAGAAAACTAGCCGTTCCATTCACTACTATGTCTTTAATATAACCAATATGAATTCCATGAAAGTTGAATTTTAGTTGATTTTTCTTTGTTAAAAAATGAATACATAGAATTGCCACAGTTAAATACGAACCAATCACAGTTGCCATGGCTGCCCCAGCCATCCCCATATTCATTGGAAATACAAATACATAATCTAATACAATATTCGTAATTCCTCCAGCAATTACACCATTCATTGCTAACTTCGGTGCACCATCATTTCTTACAAAAGTCTGCAAAAAAGCAGATAAAAAATACGCTCCCATTCCCCATATAATATACGGGATATAATCCATAATATATGGCATAGTTTCCTCTGTTCCACCTAAAATCCATGCAATATCTTCCATAAAAATCACACTTAAAACAAGAAGTAACAACCATATAAGAATATTTAGAAAAAAAGATACTGTAAAATAAGCATCTGCCTTTTTCGTCTCTCCTCTACCCCTATAAATTGACATAAGAACGGATCCACCTACACCAAATAAAAGCCCCAATCCAAAAAACACATTATAAATAGGCAATGCAATATTCAGTGCTGCCATTGCCACACTTCCCAACCCTTTTCCAATAATAATAGTATCTGCCAAAACATAAATGGACGTTACCATTGTACCCATAATCGAAGGAATTAAATAACGAAAAAATAGTTCATTTACTGGTCTGACTATAAAATCTTTTGTTTCCATAAAAACCTCACCTATATATTTTTTTCCTGCAAAAATACAGTATATATAAGGATATTCTTTCTGGCAACATCTTTCTTAGAAAAGTATCGAATTTAAAGGTAACACACAAAGTATTGTAAAAAGAACTGCACCTGAAAAGACTGCCCAGCGTACCAATGCAATTTTCTTTTTTTGATGATAGATAATCAGCGAAAGAACTAAAAACAACCAAATCATAAACACACTTGCCTGTATTCTTTTTATAGTAAATCCATATACCACAATATACATTCCCAGCTTACTCATTGCTGTAACTAAAAGCAAAATTGTCACCATAGAAAAAACTATATTAATTACAGATAGCACTTTATTTTCTCTTGTTATGGTTCTTGCAAAAGTATTCATTAAGAACAACAGCAACACATTAAAAGCAGTAATTCCACACAATTCAAAAAATCCTTGTCTTGCATATTCTGCATAAGTAAAACTTTCTGGCAAAATTCCTACACATGCAGAGAAAAGATATTTTGCCTGAAAGCCAATAAATAAAAAGTATATGAATCCGATTATTCCTGCAAATGTATAAATAGCCACATCTGGCACAATATGAAATCCTTGCCCTGACTTTTCTTCATAATTTTCACAAAAACTTTTTTCTATATTTCTCTTATATATTCCTCCATATACGATACCAAACATCAAGGAAGATAAAATAAGAATAATAGGAATTTTCACACACATTTGAAGAAAAATACCACCATTAAAAAGAACTCTAAAAGCATTATCTAACATCTGCGCAAATTCTTTATCTGCATGAGACAAAACTGGTAAAATAACAACTAACACTGGCAAAGAAATTACAATTCCTAATAAAACCATTCTACCTGTTTTTTTCTCAGATTTTTTACATAAACTTTCCCATATCACTCTAATCTGGCATAAAAAATTGAAAAACGGCAGAATAATTGAGGCATTCCACATATCAAAAAGTACCCATGATGATGTTTTTCCATTTAAAACTAACCCCTCTGTCATAACTAAAGTCCAATATTCTCCAACTATTACCAACATTCCCAATTGGGCGAGTGGCATACTAGAATAATATCCATAAGGAAGTCCAATCCCTAGAACAATAATACTCCAAAATATCTTTTCTTTGTTTATATGAAATCCCTTTGCCAAACAATATATCCATACTAGTGTAATATAAAGTACCACAAAACCTGATATATGAAAAAAAGAGTTATGTTGCTCTACTTTCCACAAGAAATATCCTAAGAATAGATAAACTACTGCAAAAATTTTATCCCACTTATCTATCTTGACTTCTGTAAAAAAAGGTTCACTTTTTAAAGGTAAGTCCATTTCTGTACTTACCCGATTTTTATTTTCCATTCTTTTTCCTCTCTTTCCGAAAATTATTTAGAATTCTTTCTCAGAAACATACTCCAGAATATCTCCTGGCTGACACTCTAATGCCCTACACAGAGCTTCCAAAGTAGTAAAACGAACTGCTTTTGCCTTTCCATTTTTCAGTATAGACAAATTCGCAGGTGTAAGATCAATGGCTTTCGCCAAATCACCAGCACTAATTTTTCTCTTTGCCATTACCACATCAAGATTTACTACAATAGGCATATTTTTCATCCTTCCTATATGGTATAATCATTTTCCTTTTTTATTTCTTCTGCCTGTACAAATACGTTTTTTATTACACCAAGAACCAGCCCCATAAACACAGCTGTCCCACATAGAAACAAAAATGGAAAATAATAAAAACCGCTTATTCCAAAAATAACTCCTGCTGCTGTACAACACCAAGACAACTGTTTTAAATATTTTGTATTTTGATTGATGAATACTTGATTTTCACTGATATTTTTCAGCAAACCATTCATTCTGTAAAGAGCAATTCCAACTGGGATTGCCATGGCATAATTTGTCACCAAAAAGTAGGGTAACATTCCATCTAAAAGAGGACTGCGAAGTTTTAAAAATCCTTGATACAACCATGGAGCACCAACACACAATACTACAAGAAATACTGCAAAAAAATAAATACAGACTCTCGTAAATTTCAAGCTCTTATTCTTGTTCCAATTCATCTTTTACCTCCTAATAAAAAGTTCTGTGTTTTCCTTTTACCAAAGAATACCACAGAACTTTTTGTTTTTCAATATTTTTTTATCGTTTTTCGATATTTTATTTTCTATTTGAACGAATAAATATTCCTACTACTAAAAATCCAATACCTACAACACCCAAAAACCATTTCCACTCATATTTATTTATAGTCATAGAAAAGAGATAAAAAACGCCTATTCTTTTAATAGAAATCATGAGATTCACTATATAATACAAAAGTGGTGCCATATATCCCACTATCACTTGATCACTTAGCGCATAGAAAAATACTCCCATACCTCCTAAAAAAAGCATCGTTGCCAATTCTCCCATATACAATTTTCCAAAGAGAAATTCACAGTTACCTGCTTTTAATATACACATATAAATTCCTAAAAGTAACATGAGGCTTATAAAAGCTTGCATAATACGAATACTATATACCTTTGCCATAGACATATACTTGGAGAACAATAAGTCTCTAATATCTCTATCCTGCTCTGGTAAAAAAACTGTCGGCAATATAATAACACTTAAAAATACTACATAAAACTCTAAAACTTTTGCCGTTTCTATTTCTGACAAATTTTCTATTCCTAAAAAAAGAGGTGAAACTACAAGCAGTAATATACAAAGAAAAATCGGCATTAACAAATTATGCTTTTGATTTTCTTTTGCTAACACAAAGTATCTTTCCATAAAAATCCCATGCTCCTTTTCTTTTCATACTGTAAATCCATACAGATAAAGCAACACAAATCAATGCAAAACCTGTATAAAATACTCTGTTTATAACAAATTCCCGAAAATGATCTGCAAACACCTGATAATCCATAGCACTATTATGGCGAATAATAAGATGAAAACTAAAATTTCCAGACACTAACTCCCCTCCCTGCACAAATACATCTACAAACCACCATATCGTCTGCACAAGAATGGCAATGGCGCTATCTGTAAGCTCTGTTAAAAACATACCAACAGCAGATACTGCCATTATTTCTGGCAATAACCAAATAAAGGCAGCAGATATAAATGCAAAATAATCAATAGAAATATCCATACCTTTTGTATATCCAATACACTGTATTAAAGTATAAAAAGCCGCAAAAATTACCGGTAAAAGCATAATTGCTATCATGGCTAAATATCTACTTAAAATTACAGTACTAGAGGATACTTTACGAGCATATATTAACTCCTGCATTTTTGCTCTTCTATCACGCATACATCTTGTAATAACTACAAACACTGGCATAATCCCTAGAATAATACCTAGATAATCACTGAAAAGTCTAGCATATCCTCTTGTAAATTTATCTCTTTCTATGAGATTTTTATACTCTTTCATTGCGTCTTCATACTCTGCCGGAACATCTACCCCTTGACTAAATACACGTTCCTCATATGAAGAACCAGCTCCTAAAATAAAAGTGACTTTTTTCATGTTCTCTTTAAAAATATCATAAGAAATACCAGACTTTAAAGGTAAACGAAAAACAGAATATACAGAAGTTTCCGGAGTTATATTTTCATAAAATGACTCTATTTCCATACTTCTCTGTGCTTCAGTAAGCCCTGTCATTTCTTCTAAAATTTTGTCAATTTCTTGCTTTTCCTCTTCATCTATTTTTACATATTTAATAAACCCTGCAGGATACGTTGTCCAACTATCATCATAAAAATCCTGAGCCAATTCCCCTAAAAGGACCTCCTCTATATCCCTTTCCTCTTTTGAAATTTTAGTTCCATATATTCCATCTTCTGTTTTCACTGGCTTCTGCGCATCAAAACCTGGACTTCCCATCTGTGTAAAGAAAAATAACAAAACACATACAACATAGATCCAATAAATTAAACTTTTAAAATTCTGTCCACATTCTTTCTGTAATAATTTAAAAAACATTTAGCTCACCTGCCTTTTCACCCATGATGTATATATAAGCATCTTCTACTCCAGCAGTACACATCTCTGCTGCAAAAGATGGCTTTTCATCTGAAATGAATCGAACAGAAACATTGTTTCCTGTAGTTAGCATAGCAATTATACGAAATTTTCTTTTTAACTGTGGTAATTCTTTTTTACTTACTTTTACTGTATAAACTTTACCTTCTGCAAGAGAAATAAACTCCTCCACTGTACCTGTAAAAATAATTTCTCCCTGATCCATAACAGCAATCTTTTCGCAAGTTGCTTCAATATCTCCCACAATATGTGTGGATAAAATTACAATTCTTTCTTCTGCAATTTCATTTAAAAGATTTCGGAATCGAACTCTTTCCTCTGGATCCAACCCTGCTGTGGGCTCATCTACAATCAATACCTTAGGATTGTGTAAAATTGCCTGTGCAATCCCAAGCCTTCTTCGCATTCCTCCTGATAACGCCTTTACTTTCATTCTTCTCTCTTCTTGAAGATTAACACGTTTTAAAAGTTTCGGTATTCTATTTCTTCGATCCTCTTTTGACATCCCTGATAAAACCCCCAAATAGTCCATAGCTTCATACACTGTCATATTGGGATATATGGAAAAATCTTGTGGTAAATACCCTACTATTTTCCTTATTTCTGTTGTATTTTCTACGGGTATTCCACAGATGCTAATCTTCCCCTGTTGCTTCTTCAAAATAGTTACAAGGGTTTTCATCAATGTAGTCTTTCCCGCTCCATTTCTTCCTAAAAGTCCAAACATTCCTTGTGAAATCGTAAGATCTATATGATTCAATGCTTGTTTCTTTCCATAATTTTTACTTAAATTTTTTATTTCAATCTCTAAACTCATATAATCAGCTCCCTTTCCTTTGCTATTCTTAGCATAAAAGAAAAAACTCTACATTCTATCTACTTTTTCCTAAAATTTTTTTAAGAAATCAAAAAAGAAGCTGAAACAATAGCTCCTTTGTCCTCTATTCTATTCGCTAAATTGATTGTTCCTCCATGCAATTTACAAAGCATATTACAAATATGAAGACCAATTCCAAAGTGCTCTTCTTCCTGTTTACCACTATAATAAGGTCCAATCGCTTTATACAACTCACTGTCTGAAAATCCTTTTCCATCATCCTCTACATATAAATACATGTATTTTTGTGTTCCTTTTTCTTCAATTTCAAGAGAGACAATCACCTGTTTTTTTGCAAAACGAATAGCATTAGACAATAGATTATCTAAAACTTCCAATACAATATTTTCATCAAATAACACTTTCTCCTTTTCTATTTCCAAAGATAAATATTTCACAGAAAGTTGAATATTTCCTCCCATATTTAAGGCTTCTGCAATTCCTTCTATAGTTTTACAAAAGTGAAACAATTCAATCATTTCCTTTTCAATAGGATATTCATCCAAATTGCGAACTTCTTTCATTGTCTTACTAAAATCTGATAATCGTTCCAGCTGTTTCATCATCAAAAGTAATATATCGGTCATTTTTTCCTGACTTACTGCCCCCTCAGGTAAATACCTACTCAAGAACTCACAATATCCTTTTAAAACAGTCAACGGTGTACGTAAATCATGTGCGAAAGCCGCATTTAATTGTTTTTGTTCTTCTACTAGTTTCCACATATACTCATAATTTTCCACTAAAGTTTCCCGCATTTTATCCATAGATTTTAAAAGTTTTCCCATTTCATCTTTACTTTCATATTCTAGAGAAAATTGTAAATTTTGATTCTGTATTTCCTGCACTCCTTTTTCTAAAAGAGCAAACGGTCTTTCTAGTCTATTTTTATAAAATTGTTTTAACATAAAAAATACTGCTACAACCAAATAAAAAAATCCTGAAAATCTAGAACCTATACCCCATAAAAAAAGCTGCCAATTCTCTAACTTTATTTTTCCTATATGCCACATCAAGAGTCTCCTATCACAGATTCGTACTGTCAGAATGGTAAGCACTAATACAATTCCTCCATAAATTAGAAAATAGCAAAGAATTCCATGGAATAATGACATTTCCTGTATTCGTTTTTTTAAAGCTTCAATCTTTACATCTATCCAATCCACTGGTATCCCACTCCCCACACTGTTTTAATATATTCAAAGTCTGTATGTACACTCATTTTATTACGAATACGCCGAATATGCTCTGTAATAATCGTATTATCCCCCATACCATCAATACCTCTTACCTTCTCATAAATTTGTTCCTTACTGAATATCTGCCCCGGATTCATTGATAATAATTCTAAAATATTAAACTCTGTTTTCGTAAGTATAATAGGAATTCCATTATAAGAAATACTTCTTTGACTATATGAAATCACCAATCCCTTTTGGGAATTTGTAACAAGCTGATGACGCTTTTCCCTCCGAATATGCGCCATAACTCTGGCCCCTAACTCCTCTATTGAAAAAGGTTTTAAAATGTAATCATCTCCTCCCATTAAAAAGCCATTAATTCTGTCCCTCTCTTCTATTTTTGCAGTTAAGAACAAAATTGGACACTCTATTTTTCCTCTGATTTCCTGGCACACATGCAATCCGTCAATATCTGGTAAATTAATATCCAATAAAATTAAATCCAAATTTTTTATGGTACTTTCTATGGCTTCCTTTCCTGTTCTCGCTGTTAGAACCTCATATCCTTGTATTTCAAAGTAATCCTTTAAAAGTTGTAAAATTGCAATCTCATCATCTACAACTAAAATCCTATATCCCATACTTTCAATTTCCTTCCATGACCTTTCCTTCTCAGTATAATCCTAAATTCTCTATAAAAAAGCTATTTTCCCACTATAAAAGAGCTATTATATCAAGTAATCTACCTAATACAATAGCTCTTATTTCTATGGATTTAAAGTATCATAAACCAATTTTGAAAGTTTATGAATATCTTCATATACTGCTTCCGCTCCATTTGTATCTTTTGTCATGATACATAATATAAAATCTGTACTTTCCCCATATACAATTGCCGCATCATGCTGTACCTCAGAAGTTTCTCCTGTCTTATGAGCAACCTTTGTTCCTTCTGGCAGACCTTGCGGAATTTTAATGGTATTTTCTTGGTTTAACAATAAATGCAACATACTCCCTGATTTTTCATGGCTTACACAGGTTCCCTTGTAAATCTTTTCCAAAAGTCTTCCACAGTCTTTTACAGTCGTTACATTATCTCCCTTTCCATCTTTTTCAAATTTAGAATATGCAGGATGTAACGTGGTATGTATTCCAGTTTCTTCATACCCATTTTCTTGCAAATAATCATTAACTTTGGCTGCTCCTTTTGCAAAATTATGGTTTGAAGATTGAATTTTTATAAGCTCGTTATAAGCTTCATTATCTGAAACTTCAATCATTTCCTCTAAAAGTTTCTTTACTTCTTTGTATGCTTTTTTTCCACTTCCATAATACTGTGTCTGATTTTCTACAATTTCATCCAGATTTTCATAAGTAGCAGCCATAACAAATAACTTTGCTAAACTTGCCGGATACATAGCTTCATTATTTAAAATAATTTCATTTCCATGATCCATTTCCTGAATATATACACTCCAGTCTCCAGCAAATCCATGAACCATTTTCTCAACGTCTGACTGAAGCTTATTCATTAATTCTTCCTTCTCTTTTGCTTCTTTTTTATGTGCTTCCTGACGTGCTTTTATGGCTGCTTCTTTTGCTTCTTCTTTTGCAATCTGCGCTTCCTTTTTTGCTTTTTCTTCCTTCTCCTCTGTTCTAGCAGCTTTAATACTAGATACAAAACAAATACTGAATCCTATAACCAAAAGAGTAACTACCATCAGTCCTATCTGCCTTCTCATTACTCTTTTTCTAATTCGCCTTCTTCTCTCCCTGGCATCCATACTTATCTAACTTCCTTTTTCCAAACACTTTTCCCTGCCTTTATGGTTTCCAAAACTTGGATTTCATTCAGCTTTTTAGGATCTATTCTCATGGGATTTTTATCTAAAATTACAAAATCTGCCCTTTTTCCTTCTTTAATACTTCCTTTTTCTTTCTCTTCAAAATACGCATATGCTCCATTTATTGTAACCGCTTGTAATGCTTCATACACAGTACAACACTGTTCCTTACCCAACTCTTCTCCCTTGCGTGTTATGCGATTTACCCCACACCATACTGAATGAAGCATGTCTGGCTTCGTAACTGGTGTATCTTGATGAAATGTCACCTTCATATTTCTTGAAAACGCAGAATGACATGGACTTATACGAGCCGCTCTTTCTTCTCCCAGATTACGCCTATGTACTTCACCCCAATAATAGACATGTCCCACAAAAATAGAAGGAAGAATACCCAGTTCTTTCATTTCGTCTAACTGATCTTCCCTCACTGTCTGACAATGAATCATTACTGGACGAAGATTCTCTTTTTCTGGATTCTTACTGTTTTCCAACGCTTTTTTATACGTTTGAATAAACTGTCCACATGCAGCATCTCCATTACAATGCACTAAAATCTGTCTCCTGTCTTCCACCGCTATTTTCATAAAGTTTTCTGCTTCTTCATCAGAAAACCACGGATAAGCACAATAGCCGTCACTATTCTCATAAGGTTTTGTAAGCCATGCAGAACGCCCTTGAGGAGAACCATCAAGAATTGCCTTATATCCTCCTAGCTTTAAATTTCCACAATATTTTCCTGCATATTCAGGAAATTTCAAAAATAACTCTCTTCCTTTATATTGCAATAATGGATATAATACCACATCTAAATCCAATTCCTGATTTTCATCAAACTGTTTAAGCATCTCAAAAGTCTCAAGAGAGGCAGCTCCATCTTGTACCGTAACAATTCCATTTTGCAAATATAGGTCTTGAGTTTTTTTCAGTCCTTCTTTTAAATCAAATTTAATTCTGGGACCTATTGCTTTTTGCATCATCATCATTGCTGCTTCTTCTAAATATCCATCAGGCTCCCCAACTCCATCTAATCTTCCAATTTTACCACCTTCAGGATTTTCTGTATCTTGGGTAATGCCAGCCAAATTAAGAGCTACATCATTAGCACAACCCATGTGACCAGATGTATGTGAAATATAAATAGGTATTTCCTCTGAAACCTGATTTAAGTATTTTTTGTCCGGCTGTTTTCCTCCCGGCAAAAAATTATGATCGTATCCATATCCGATAATTACGCCAGATTTCTCTATCTTATTCTCTTCTTTATACTGTCTCAAAACTGAAATAATTTCTTCAAAACTTTCACACTGGCTTAAATCTGCTGCCTGTGACATTTGAATCGCAGTAGATATATGACTATGTGCATCAATAAAAGCGGGCATTAGTGTCTTTCCGTTTAGATTTATCCATTGATCATCTTCTTTTACAAAAGCCTTTACTTCTTCAAAATCTCCAGCCATTTTAATCCTGCCATTTTTCACAAGTAGAGCATCTAAAATTTCTCCTTCCTTTTCCATAGAAAGGATATCTCCGCCATAGTAAAATTGCTGCATCACACTACCCCGCTTTCTTTATTTTTAATTCTTCTCTGACAAACCAAAAGCTTCATGAACTGCATTCATAGCTGCTACGGCATCTTTCTGTGCTACTAAAACGGTAATTCTAATTTCAGAAGTAGCAATCATATTGATATTTACATCTTGATTATACAAACATTCAAACATTTTTGCTGCAACTCCAGGATTAGACATCATACCTGCCCCTACAATAGAAAGTTTCGCAACATCGCAATTATATTCTACTTTTTCAAATCCCAATACTTCCTTCTTTTCTTCCAAAAGGGCAATCGCTTCCTCTAAATTTTCATGGGAAACTGTAAAAGAAATGTCTTTTGTCCCTTCTCTTCCTACAGACTGAATAATAATATCCACGTTAATGTTCTTCTTTGCTAATGTATGAAAGAGTTTAAACGCACTTCCCGGCATATCCTGAATACCGATTACAGAAATTCTGTCTGCATTTTTATCTAACGCAACCCCACTGATAATCATTCTTTCCACTTTATTTACAACCTCCTTTATAACAGTTCCCTCTGAATTATTTAAACTTGAACGCACAACAAGATGTACGCCATATTTTTTCGCCATTTCCACAGAGCGATTATGTAGTACACCTGCTCCCAAAGTAGCCAGATCCAACATTTCATCATAAGTAATGGCTTTTAATTTTGTAGCTGTAGGAACAAGACGAGGATCTGCTGTATAAACACCATCCACATCTGTATAAATTTCACAAGCATCTGCATGAAGAGCCGCTGCCAAAGCCACTGCTGTAGTATCTGAACCACCTCTGCCCAGTGTTGTATAGTCATCATATTGATTTATTCCCTGGAATCCTGTTACAATTACGATTTTCCTATCATCCAGTTCACGTTTTATTCTTTCTGTATCAATTTTCTTTAATCTTGCATTTCCATAACTACTAGTTGTATGCATAGCCACCTGAAAAGCATTTAGGGAAACAGCTCTTACTCCTAGTTGCGCCATTGCCATTGCCATCAAAGATACAGACATCTGCTCACCAATAGTAAAAAGCATATCCATTTCTCGCTTAGGGGGATTAGGATTAATATCATGAGCTTTCTCAATTAATTCATCCGTATATTTCCCCATGGCAGACAAAACAACCACAACATCATTTCCTTTTTCATAATCCTCTATACACCGTTTTGCCACATGAAAAATCCGTTCTTTATTGGCGACAGAGGTTCCTCCAAATTTCTTAACAATTAACATTGTTTCCTCCTGCTCAACAGACTATCCTGCTGTTTTTTTCTAAATTGTAAAACAATTATATAATACTATACCATTTCATTGTGGTCAATTAAAAATAAGAAAGCCCTTGCAGTTTCTTTTATTTCGCAATATAATAATTTAAAATTTTACTGTTTTGGAGATATCTTATGGAATTTGAAAAAATCAGCTCCCCAACTCTTAGAGAGCTTTTTGTAGATCAACTGGAAAATATGATTTTATCAGGGAAGCTAAAAATCGGCGAAAAGCTTCCTCCTGAACGACAACTTGCCCAAATGATGCAAGTTAGCCGAGCTGTAGTAAATAATGGAATCTCTGATTTAGAAAAAAAAGGCTTTTTAATTGTAAAACCACGTAGTGGAACCTTTGTTGCGGATTATCGAAGAAAAGGTACTGTGGAAACTTTAGTTGCAATTATGAAATATAATGGAGGACGCATTCGCAGAGAAGAAATTCGTTCTATTTTAGAGGTACGGATTGCCCTTGATACCTTAATTGCCAGACTTAGTATTCCCATCATTACCGATGAAGAAATTCAAATTCTCTTTGAAAAAGTAGAATCTATTCAAAATGCAACAACTATCCAAAAAGCTATCGAAGCTGCTTTTGCCTTTCAACATGAATTTGCTTTGTCATCCAAAAACACCTTAATTCCTCTGATTTTTCAATCTTTTCATGCACCAATTTTTACGATGTGGGAACGTTTTTGCCAACTTTATGGTATAGAAACCCTCTATCAGCGCAATTACACTATGTGGACTTATATAAAAAACAGAGATACTCTGGGTGCTGTTAACTGGATTGAATATTCCCTAAAACAATGTATTGATGGAGACACACAAATTTACTTCGATTAGTTTATCAAAAAAGAGAATCACAAAATAAGTACCCCTTGAGGTGTATACTGACCTCTCAAAGGGTACTTATTTTTTTAACTATTGATAGAATCTTTTTACTTCTCTGCTCTTTCCATAGCAAGTTTAAAGTCTTTCTGATCCGTAAAAATCTCATATTTATATGGATTTTTTTTCTGCAATTTTGCACGTTTCATAATCATCATAAAGCACCAAATATTAGCTATAAGAGCTATAATTGCTATGATTCCTTGCATATTAGGATTTGCAGTTGATGGTCTTGTAGCTGCGTCCATAAATCCATCTGCATACAATACTGGTATTGTACTAAACCTGCTGGCATCCTGAAACAGTGGAAATACTTGTGCAAACATGCACCATAAAGCTAATGTATTTGCTCTATTCTGTATCCATCCACCTTTATTCCAAATAGCATTGGCAATCGTTGGTGCTAAAAGAAGTGCCAGTCCACAATACCATGCATGAGTAGGCAAATTATTGTAAGTATACTCAAAATTCCATAAATCATAGGCTAAAATAAAACACCATGTCATATCTGGCCACAACATATCCTTCTTATCTTTAGAAACATAAATTCCCATCCAGCCTGTCATACAGAAAATATTAATTAACCCAGAAAGACCATTGATCCAATTCCACCAACCGCCATATAACCATACATTTTCGGAAGATAGCCACCAACGATCTCCGTATTCTGCCATTGCCATCATGCCTCTGACACCGGACTCAAAATCACTAACTACTGCAATCAAAATATTAATTGCTACAATGAGAAAAGGAAAGAGTTTAAACCATTCTTTTTTTCCGATTCCCCATTGATATTTAATCATCATAAAGCCAATACATCCTGCAGTTGCTGCATACAATTTTGCATAATGAAACCAACTAGTCATATGTAGATAAGTCTGATTGTGGAGCGCCCAATCTGCCCCCATAGCTGCCCCTACATAAATTGCCACAAAATACACAGTTAAAACTGCAGGTAAAATCAAGAAACAGAAAATCCCACCTACTTTGCTTCTTCTTGCCAATTCATTCATCAAAATAAGCCCTGCAAATACTAAAATCCAGCCTAATAGCTGCCATATTGTGTTATCTCCATATATTTGAAATAACATAAAAATCCTTCCTTTCTTTCTGTCTGTATATTTCAACAGGCAGTTATTTCTTTAATATTAAACTCATTTCCAGCCACAAGATATGTGCGTTCACTTTTACAATACGGACAGGTTTTCCCAAATTCTGTTGTAGAATAAGTTTGTTTGCAGTCTTCACAAAATGTGACTGCCGAAATTTTCTCCACTGTAAGTGCCGCCCCTTTTAACAGCTCTGTTCGATCTGATGCCCAACGCCAGCAACTTTGTAAATACTCTTCCAAAACTCCTGAAACTTCTCCTATTTCTAAAGTAACTTTTGCAATTTTTTTTAAATGATTTTCTTCCCCAACTTCTTTTAAACTGTCAATAATATGAAAGACAATTCCAAGCTCATGCATTTTCTATTTCTCCTTTTTTCCAAAATGGATTTTCATCTCCCTTTTAAATGCATAAGGAAGAATTGCCTTCATTTTATCTTCTGATTTATACATGGTACTACATTCTGGATGTTCTCTATATAAATGAATGGCATCAAATTCACATTTTGTAGTACAAAGTCCGCACCCAATACACTTATTTTCATCTACAATAGAAGCTCCACATCCTAGGCATCTTGCTGTTTCTTTTCTTACCTGCTCCTCTGTAAATGTTTCTTTTACATCTTTTTTTACACTTGGCATCTGACGAGAAGAACTATCATACTCTTTTATCTGAATATTATTCTTATCAAGTTCAATAAATTGTCGTCTATTTCTTCCGATTGTAAGACTGCTATGAGGCTGCACAAAACGATGAATAGAAATCGCACCTTCTTTTCCTGCTGCAATAGCATCAATAGCAAACTTAGGACCTGTATAAACATCACCACCTACAAAAATATCTGGTTCTTTTGTCTGATAAGTTACTGAATCTGCTATTGCACCATTTCCTCTTCCTAATTCCACCTTAGAACCATGCAATAAATTTCCCCAGACAATACTCTGTCCAATACTTAAAAATACCCTTTCGCAAGGAACTGTCATGGTCACATTTTCGTCAAATTTCGGTGCAAAACGTTGATTTTCATCAAAAACAGAAAGACATTTCTTAAATATAATCCCTCGCACTTTTCCATTTTCTATTAAGATTTCTTTTGGTCCCCAACCACAATTAAGTGCAATGCCATCTTCCTGTGCCTCTCTAATTTCTTCTTCCGATGCCGGCATCCTATTCCTTCCTTCCAAGCAAAACATGGAAACCTCTGATGAACCACAACGACTGGCTGTTCGCGCAACATCAATGGCTACATTGCCACCTCCTACTACTACTGCACGACCCTCGATTTTATAATCCTGATTTTCTCCCACTGTGCGAAGAAAATCTACAGCAGTCATTACACCTTCTCCATCTTCTCCTGGAACATTTGCTTTCCTTCCTCCTTGACATCCAATTGCAATATAAAATGCCTTATAACCTTGTTTACGCAATTCTTCTAATGTAATATCTTTTCCCACTTCAATTCCACATTTAATTTCTACTCCCATTTGACGCATAATATCGATTTCAGCCGCCACCACATCTTTTTCCAATTTAAAAGAAGGAATTCCATAAACTAACATACCACCTGGTTTTTCATTTTTTTCAAAAACTGTTGGCTTATATCCCTTTTCAGCAAGATAAAATGCACAACTTAATCCAGCTGGGCCACCACCAATAATTGCAATTTTTTCTTCAAATAATCTTCCTGTGGTAGGAGGAATAATTGGAGGAACATAGCGATTTTCTGCCATTAAATCCTGTTGTGCAATAAATTTTTTCACCTCATCAATTGCAACTGCTTGATCAATTGTTCCCCTTGTACAGGCATCTTCACATCTGCGGTTACAAATACGCCCGCATACTGCTGGAAATGGATTTTCTTTTTTAATCAACGCTAATGCTTCTCTATACTTGCCTTGTGCTGCTTTTTTTAGATATCCTTGTACTGCAATATGTGCAGGACAGGCAGTTTTACATGGTGCTGTACCAGTATCATAACAATTAATTCTGTTATGATCACGATAATCTTCATCCCATTTCTCTGGTCCCCATTTTACTTTATCAGGAATCTCATGTTTTGGATATTTAATAGGTCCATCTTTTGTACAGAGCTTCTGTCCCAATTTCACTGCTCCTGCAGGACAATATTCTACACATCGGCCACACGCTACACAATTTTCAGTTTTAACATGGGCTACATAAGCTGATCTTGATAGATTTGGTGTATTAAATAATTGAGATAGACGTAAGGCATAGCACACGTTTACATTACAATTACAAATAGCAAAAATTTTATTCTTTCCATCAATATTTGTAATCTGATGAACGTATCCATTATCTTCCGCTCTTTTTAAAATATCTAATACTTCTTCATAAGTAATATAACGTCCACCTTTCTGTGTCTCTACTACATAATCTGCCATATCTCCTACTGCAATACACCAATCTTCTGGATCATCTGCACATCCTTCCTCATATGTCCGTCTTGATAATCTACAAGAACAAGGACTCGCAGCATATTTTCCTTTATACTTTTTCAGCCAATGAGAAATATGTTCTATATCAACGGACTGATTTTCCATTTCGATTGCCTTCTCTACTGGAATAACATGCATCCCAATACCAGCTCCTCCTGGTGGAACCATTGGTGCTACTTTCTCTAAAGGTAATCTTGTCATCCTTTCAAAAAATTTACCAAGTTCGGGATGTTCTTCTAGTTGCTTCACATTCATATTAGAAAATTCTGCACTTCCCGGTACAAACATAGGAAGTACATATTGTTTTTCCCCTTTAGGATTTTCCCAATTATATTCTAAAATTCCTACAGTACACATATCTGTCAAAAGCTTTTCCAGTTCTTTTTCTTCTTTTCCTGTAGCTTTTAAAAGCTGAGAAAATGTCATGGGTTTACGCACTTTCATTTTCAATGCCACTTCTGCCATTTCATCTGTTACAATACAGGCAATCCCCCAATATTCTGGATCATCTACAGTAACTTTATGTCCAATACGATCTGTGATTTTTTGTCCTAGTTTTAAAATCAATTCTCTTTGCTCTGCCATATGCGACCCTCCTCTTTTTCATTTTTACTTTTTCCAAGCTCTTACTTCATTTAAAAGCCAATCCGTCCACTGCTGCAATCCTTCTCCTGTCTTTGCACTAATAGGAATAATTTTAGCTTTTGGATTCCGCATCAAAATATTTTTTTTACATATTTCTAAATCAAAATCAAAATATGGAAGCACATCCACTTTATTAATAAGAACAACATCACATACAGAAAACATTAGGGGATACTTTAACGGTTTATCATGACCTTCTGGCACGCTCAAAATCATAACGTTTTTTACTGCACCTGTGTCAAATTCTGCAGGACAGACTAAATTTCCTACATTTTCCAAAATTGCTAAATCAAGTTCCTCCGTTCCAAGACCTTTCAGCCCCTGAACTGTCATGTTTGCATCTAAATGACACATTCCTCCTGTATGAAGTTGAATTGTCTTTACTCCTAAATTGGATATGGTTTTTGCATCCACATCAGAATCAATATCTGCTTCCATAACTCCAATGCGAAGTTTCTCTTTCAAAGTTTCAATAGTTCTAGTAAGTGTTGTAGTCTTTCCTGATCCCGGAGAGGACATCAAATTTAATAAAAATATTTTTTTCTCCTTTAACTGACCTCTAAGCTCCTCAGCATGTTTCTCATTACAAGAAAAAACACTTTTTTTAATCTCTAAAACTTTAAATTCTTCCATTCTCCTTCCTCCGTTCTAATTGGTTATACCAATTTTTCTATTTTATTGATATTATATTATTATGACTATTTTTTGTCAATATTTCTTTATTTTTTTATGCATTTTACACTATTTTTTTCTTTTATTCTGTAATATATATTTTTTGCACAAATTGGTATCTGGTATAACCAATTCCATTTTATATGTGTTGAATTTTTTCATAAAAAAAAGCAGAGGGATAATATGACTTAAAACAAATCATAATATCCCTCTGTCAAAACAATCCATTTCTAATTATAATCTAATTTTTAACTATTCTTAACAAACTCTGTCCCACACTTAGGACATCTTACACTAATTCTTCCTTTTCCTCTGGGAATACGAATTTTCTGTTTACACTGAGGACACGTATAAATGTGAAATTCTTTTCTCTGTTGTTGTATGTATCTTGTTTTCCCCCAAAAACTCCTCACTCTATTTTCCAAAACCAAATATCTTTGGTTTTCTTCATATCTTTTTGAAATATTTCTGGAAAACATACGAAAATAAATACAAAGAAGAATAATAAAATTCCATGATGTAAATAGTATACTAAAATGTACATTGCTAATAAATATATCTAATATAGTACAAATTAAAAATATAATAAGCAAACATTGATTTAAACGATCATTGCCATATCTCCCATACATAAATCGACGAAACGCTTCTTTTATTTTATTCATATTATAATTCTTCCTTCCTAATATCTTTAAATATCTTTTGCACAAAAATTTTTGCACCTTCTAAATCATTTGAATCAGGATGAAGCATTGCCATATCAAAATTACGAAGCATCGCGTTTATCATCTTTGTATTTTCTGGTGTTTTCATACTAAGATACTTTTCTCGAACAGAAATTGGCATCTTACCTTGACAGATATAAGCACCCAAATATTCATTATCATCCTCAATAAAAACCCTGATATTTTCTTCAATTTTTTTATAATATTCTGGATCGTTTCCCATTCCACAAGTACCGAATAAGGCAATCTTCTTTCCTTGGAGGCTTCCTAAATAATCCAACACTTCTACACTGGCACTCCCTCTATCTGTCCAAAAACCTATAAAATATATATCACCCATTTCATAATCTGTCTGTCCCTCTAAAGGTGCAATATCCTTACACTGTCCGGGAACAGCTTCAAAAATTGCTTTTGCCAGCTTTTCTGTATTGCCGGTTCTACTCTTGTACAATACTTGTGTTTTCATGTTCATCTTCCCTTCTATTGTTGTCATATAATTATTTTATCACAAAACAATAGAAATAATATTTCTTAATTCTTAAAAACTCTAAACTCTCTATAAAGTTTTTCCTACATAATCCTTGATATGCACATCCAACTGGGAAAACGGAATTTCAATTCCCTGTTCATCAAACGTTAATTTGATTTTTTCATTCAAACGCCATTTTGTAGCCCAATATTCTTGTGTCTTTACCCAAGCCCGAAGTCCTAAAACCACACTATCTGAAGCTAATTCATCCACAAAAACCTGCATCTCCTGATCAGACATAATACTTGCATCTTCATGAAGAAGGGTTTCCAGAATTTTTTTTGCTTTTCTTAAGTCTGTCTGATAAGAAATTCCCACTTTAATTTCTAGCTTCCGATTATCTTTTGCTGTTACATTTACAATACTAGAATTCGTTAATATTCCATTAGGAACCGTAATTCTTCGGTTATCTACTGTAGATAACGTTGTATAAAAAAGATCAATTTTTACAACTGTTCCTTCCTGTTTTCCTGCATTTTCAATGATATAATCCCCAATTACAAAAGGTCTTAAAATCAAAATAATGACTCCTCCGGCAAGGTTTGATAATCCTCCTTGCAAAGCAAGACCAATGGCTACACCACTAGATGCTAGAAGTGCTGCAATAGAAGACTCTTTCACACCAAAACTAGTAGCAATAGAAACAATCAGAAAAAAATACATAACTGCCTTAGCAAAAGAAGAAACAAACTGTGTAACACCTGTATCTGCATTTGCTCTATTCATTGCGGCTACAATCAACCTGCAAACTTTATGAATAATTTTGCTAATAACAATATAGACTATAATAGCTAGCAAAACTCTTCCTGCAAAATTTCCAATCAATGGTAATTTCTGACTCCAATAATCCCATGTAAGATAGTGCCTGAAAAACTCCCCTATTCCTGCAATCTCCAATGGTTCTGTCAATGCATCTGTTAAGATAATTCTCATCTTCTATTTTCCTCTTTTATATTGTTCTTCTTTTATTTTTTGTTCCAATTCTCTGCGTATTCTAGATTCTTTTATAATCTTTTCCTCGCACTCTTTTACTGAAAAAATTTGAACAGAAAGAGCCGGTACTTGAATTTTTATGGAATAAGGTCGTTCATCCTTTTCTTTTTTTTCTGCTTTCCATACTCCTTCATTTTTTATACCTGCACCACCAAAAATTTTTTCATCACTGTTGAAAATTTCTCTATATTCTCCTGCACAGGGTACCCCTATTACATAATCCTCATAAATCATATCCGAAAAATTACACACGACTACTAATGTATCTGCTGCTTTTTCTCCTTTTCTTAAAAATGTGAGCATATTCTTTTCTACTTCTATATGATTGATCCATTCAAAACCATTTGGAAGATCATCACATTCATACAATGCCGGACAGTCTTTATAAAGTTTCAACAACGCCTTTACATAATCCTGTAATCCTTTATGTTCTTTTTTCTCTAACAATCCCCAATCTAAAGAATCTTTTTCAGACCATTCCTTTTCCTGTCCAAAGTCTTGCCCCATAAACAACAATTTTTTACCTGGATGTGCCATCCAAAAGCCCAAAGCGACCCGCCAGTTTGCCATTTTTTTATCTTTTTCCCCTGGCATTTTGTTAAGGAAAGAGCCTTTTCCATGAACCACTTCATCATGAGAAAAACTAAGTAAAAATTTTTCACTATATGCGTAGAGCATACTAAATGTTAACTTATCATGAACACCTTTTCTAAAAATAGGGTCTGTTTGCATATAGTCCAGAAAGTCATTTTCCCATCCCATGTTCCATTTTCGATCAAATCCCAATCCATGATTCTCCAAATCTCCTGTAACAGCAGGCCAAGCCGTAGATTCTTCTGCAATCAAAAGTACCTCTGGATATTTTTTCTTTAAAATAGAATTTAAATGTTTTAAAAATTCTACTGCTTCCAAATTTTCATTTCCACCATAAATATTAGGCTCCCACTGACTATTCTGCCTTCCATAGTCCAAATAAAGCATAGAGGCTACCGCATCCATGCGAATACCATCTGCATGATATTTTTCCACCCAAAATAAAGCATTGGATATAAGAAAGTTTTTCACTTCTGGACTACCATAATCAAAGACCAAAGTTCCCCAATGTGGATGTTCTGCTTTATCCTGATTCGTATACTCATAAAGAGATGTTCCATCAAATTTTGCCAATGCAAAACTATCTTTAGGAAAATGTGCTGGAACCCAATCTAAAATTACACCAATATCGTTCTGGTGCATATAATCCATAAAATACATGAAATCCTCACAACTTCCAAATCGACTTGTGGGTGAATAATATCCTGTTACTTGATACCCCCATGACTCATCTAAAGGATGTTCCATTATAGGTAATAATTCCACATGAGTATATCCCATATCCTTTATATATGCGCACAACATTTGCGCCAACTCTCGATAATTATAAAACTCTCTTCCATCTTCTGGTTTTTTCCAAGAACCCAGATGTATTTCATATACAGAAAGTGGCTTATTTTCTTTTTGGAGTGTCTTTCTTTTTTGCATCCATTGTCCGTCCCCCCATTGGTACTTTGATAAATCTGTCACTACAGAAGCATTACAAGGACGAACTTCTGACAAATTTCCATAGGGATCTGATTTTAAAAACACCTGTAAATCTTTTGTTTTAATTTCATATTTATATAAATCTAAAAGTTTTACACCTGGAATAAAAAGTTCAAAAATCCCCGATTGAGAAAGTCTATTCATCTGATGCACTCGGCCATCCCAATGATTAAAATCACCTACTACGCTGACACGTAAGGCATTAGGCGCCCAAACAGCAAAATGAACCCCTTCTATTCCCTTTATTGTTTGATAATGTGCTCCTAATATTTCATATATATCATAACAAATTCCTGCACAGAATCTTTTTTCTTCTTCTTCTGTAATCTGATTTTCAAAATAGTACGGATCCTGCACTGTTTTTTCTTCGCCATTTCCATACGATACTTTATAAACGTAATTTACTATCTTTTTTTCTGGAATCAGGCAGGCAAAAAATCCTGCTTCGTCCTGCATTTCCATTTTATATTCCCATTTCTTTTTTCCAAAATATAACTTTACTTCCTTTGCCCCTGGAAAAAAACATTGAAATAAAATACCATTTTTCGTAACTTGAGGTCTAAGTGTTTTTTGTGGCTCATTTTCTTCTGAATAAACAATTGCCTCTATCTTTTGCCAATCCATTAAATTATATAACTCCTGAGACATATTGCACCTCCTTTTTTCAATATTATCATCAATCTAGTAAATTGTAAAGTTTCATGCAAATCTTAAAGGATTTTTTATATGTAAATTGTATATATTTTGTTTTTATATCAGAAAATGATTGTGAATTTTACACATATAAAGTATAATATAAATAACTTCGTAAAAAGAAGGGGTTTTTCCCTTAGGTTGCGTATTTGAGTATTAGGAGGAGGTATCAAATTATGCTTGACCAAAGTTATTATGAAAAAACCGATGAAATCATCGAATTCTATGGCCGAAAAGCAAGTTCATTAATTCCTATTATGCAGGATATTCAAGCTGAATATCGTTATCTGCCTGGAGAACTGCTAACCTATGTTGCGAAAAAAATTGGGGTACGCGAGGCAAAAGCCTATAGTGTCGCAACTTTCTACGAAAACTTTTCTTTTGAACCAAAAGGAAAATATATCATTAAAGTTTGTGATGGAACTGCCTGTCATGTTCGTAAATCAATTCCTATCTTAGAAGCTTTACAAAAAGAGTTGGGCCTTAGCAAGAAAAAACATACTACAGACGATATGATGTTCACTGTAGAAACAGTTTCCTGTCTTGGAGCTTGTGGACTAGCTCCTACTATGACGGTCAATAATGAAGTTTATCCTTCCATGACACCTGAAAAGGCTCTGGAATTGATTATGGAACTGAGAGGTGATAATGTATGATAATTGAAAGCAGAGAAGATTTATTAAAAGAAAGAGAATATAGTCGTAAAGAACTGGATTCTTATAAATGTCGTATTTTAGTCTGTTCAGGAACAGGCTGTGTAGCCTCCGGTTCAGAAAAAATTTATCTAAAAATGTTAGAACTTTGCCAAGACTTAGAAGGAGTTTCTGTGGAATTTCAAAAAGATGTTCCCCACATCGGCACTGTTAAAACAGGATGTCAGGGTATTTGCGAACTGGGTCCATTAGTACGTATTGAACCTTACCATTATCAATATGTAAAAGTACAAGAAGAAGACTGTGCTGAAATTTTCCAGCGCACAGTTTTAAATCAGGAACCTGTAGAACGACTTTTCTACAAAAAGCAAGGTATATCCTATTCTACTCCTGATGAAATTCCTTTTATTGCAAAACAAACTCGTATTACTCTAGAAAACTGTGGAAAATTTGATGCAGAATCTCTTGATGAATACATTGCTTCTGGAGGTTATGAAGCTTTATCGAAAGCACTTTTTGAAATGACTCCTGAAGAAGTTTTAGACGAAGTAGATAATTCTAAATTGCGTGGTAGAGGAGGCGGCGGATTCCCTACTGGTCGTAAATGGAAACAAGTTGCCGCTCACAAAGATGTAGCAGAACATTATGTAGTATGTAACGGGGACGAAGGGGACCCTGGTGCTTTTATGGATGGCAGCGTTATGGAAGGGGATCCTTATCGCCTTATTGAAGGTATGTCTATTGCAGCCTATGCAACAGGAGCACAAAATGGCTATATTTATGTTCGTGCTGAATATCCGCTTTCCGTGGCAAGACTTCGTAAAGCAATTAAACAAGCTGAAGAAAAAGGGCTTTTAGGGGACCATATCTTAGGTACAGATTTCCAATTTCATATGCATATTAATCGTGGTGCTGGTGCCTTTGTATGCGGTGAAGGATCTGCACTTACCGCTTCTATTGAAGGTGACCGAGGAATGCCTCGTGTAAAACCTCCTCGTACTGTTGATCAAGGACTATGGGCCAAACCCACTGTTTTAAATAACGTGGAAACTTTCGCAAATGTACCGGGAATTATCCTAAAAGGTGCTGACTGGTTTAAAACTATTGGTACAGAGGGAAGTCCAGGCACAAAGACCTTCTCTATTACCGGTGCTATTGAAAACACTGGACTAATCGAAGTCCCTATGGGTACTACCTTAAGAGAAATCATCTACGATATCGGCGGTGGAATCAAAGGTGGCGGAGATTTTAAAGCTATTCAAATTGGAGGCCCTTCTGGCGGATGTCTTACAAAAGAACATCTCGATGTAGGACTGGATTTTGACAGTGTAAAAAAATATAATGCCATTATGGGATCTGGTGGTCTTGTTGTTATGGATGAAAATACCTGTATGGTAGAAGTTGCTCGTTTCTTTATGAGCTTTACTCAAAGAGAATCCTGTGGTAAATGTGTTCCTTGCCGCGAAGGAACCAAACGTATGCTGGAAATTCTGGAGAGAATCGTGAATGGGGAGGGCAAACTGGAAGATTTAGATACTCTGGAAGAACTTGCTTCGATGGTTAAAAATATGGCTTTATGTGGTCTTGGAAAAAGCGCCCCTCTTCCAGTTATCAGTACTTTAAAGACTTTCCGTAAAGAATACGAAGAACATATTATAGATCATAAATGCGCTGCGAAAAACTGTACTGCCATGAGAAAATATGTAATCAATCCTGAATTTTGTAAAGGCTGCGGCAAATGTGCAAAGAACTGTCCGGTAGGCGCAATTACCGGTGTGCGCAAAGAAGCTTATCACATTAATCCAAGTCTATGTATCAAATGTGATTCTTGTCGTGATAACTGCGCCTTTGATGCAGTTTATGTTGAATATTAGGAGGGATGATTATGGGATTTATGACAATAGACGGCAGAAAAGTGGAATTTACTGATGAAAAAAATGTACTTTCTGTCATTCGAAAAGCTGGTATTGATTTACCTACACTTTGCTACCATTCTGAACTATCTACCTTTGGAGCCTGTCGCTTATGTACTGTAGAAGATGATCGAGGACGCACTTTTGCCTCCTGTTCAGAAGAACCAAGAGATGGTATGGTAATTCATACTAATTCTGGAAGAATTAAAAAATATCGCAAATTAATTGTTGAATTGCTTCTTTCTGCACATTGTCGTGACTGTACCACATGTGTAAAAAGTGGAGAATGTAAATTACAAGAGTTAGCTCACAAAATGAACATCACTACCGTTCGTTTCCAAAATACTAGAGAAGAACGACCTTTAGACACCAGTTCTCCTGCACTGATTCGTGACCCAAATAAATGTATCCTTTGCGGAAACTGTGTTCGAGCATGTCGTGAACTTCAAGGACTGGAAGTGTTGGGATTTACCCACCGTGGCACAGATGCTATGGTAACCCCTGCCTTTGATAAACCACTTTCCGAAACAGACTGTGTAAGTTGTGGACAATGTCGTGTATTCTGTCCTACAGGCGCAATCAGCATCCGCACCAATATGGATGAAGTCTGGGACGCTATTAATGATCCTAATACTCGTGTTGTAGCACAAGTTGCCCCTGCTGTTCGAGTTGCAGTAGGTGACGCTTTCGGTTTGACAAAAGGGCGTAGCGTTATGGGTAAATTAGTTGCTGTTCTACATCGCATGGGATTTGATGAAGTTTATGATACTACTTTTGCAGCAGATCTTACGATTATGGAAGAATCGAAGGAATTTTTAAGTCGTGTAAAAGAAAACGAAAAACTCCCTCTGCTAACCTCCTGTTGTCCTGCCTGGGTAAAATTTGTATGCGACCAATATCCTGAATTTAAAGATAATCTCTCTACCTGTCGCTCCCCACAGGGTATGTTTTCAGCAGTAATTAAAGAATACTATCGTACTCCTGAGAGAAGTCAGAACAAAAAGACTTTTGTAGTTTCCATTATGCCATGTACAGCAAAGAAAATGGAAATTCTACGCTCTAATAACTTTACTCACGAAGAACAAGATACAGATGTTGTATTGACTACTACTGAAATTATTCGTATGATTAATAACTCTGGTATTGATTTTGTTTCTCAAGAAACAGAGGCTTGTGATATGCCTTTTGGCTTTGGTTCCGGTGCCGGCGCTATCTTTGGTGTAACTGGTGGGGTTACAGAAGCCATGCTTCGTCGCCTTGCTGACGATCATAATAAGGCAACTATGGACGCCATTGCCGAAGCAGGTGCACGAGGCGATGATGGGATTAAAGAATTTACAATTAATTATCAAGGTACAAATTTAAACATCTGTGTTGCCAGCGGACTTGCCAATGCACAAACAGTTATGGAAAATGTAAAAAGCGGCAAAAAGCAGTATCACATTATTGAAATTATGGCCTGTCGTAGAGGATGTATCATGGGTGGCGGACAGCCTCCACGAGCTGGTGATCGTACAAAATCAGCCCGCCGAGATGGATTATATCAAGCAGATCATGTAACAAGTATCCGAAAGGCAGATGAAAACCCATTAATTCTTTCTCTTTATGATACTTTATTAAAGGATAAGACACATGAACTACTCCATGTGGATAAATACTAATTTTAAAAGGACGGCTTCATTCCAAGCCGTCCTTTTTTGCCTAATTTCTTTTGACTTTTAATATATAAAATACCATTTATGACTACAGTTAGTCTATATACTCCTTTTATAAACATTGTATTTCAGCCCCTAAATTCTCCGCTTCTTTTTCATCATGAGTGACACAAATTACCGTTTTTCCCTGACAACTCTTTTTCAAAAATAAGATAACCTTTTTTTTCGTCTCTTTATCCAGACCTTTAAAAGGTTCATCTAAAAACAATATATCCCATTTGGTATATAATGCTCTTAAAATAGCTACTCTTCTTCTCATTCCTCCGGATAATTCTCGGACAGGCTGATAACAACATTCTAAAATATCCATTGCTTCCAATCCCTCTTGGATTTTCTCGAAAAATTCTTGCTTTCGCAATCTTTTCCCCTTTTGAACAAGACGAATATTAGAAAGTGCATTTAAATTTTCGCATAGTCTATCCTCCTGAAAAACAACGCTGATATCCTTTTCTTCCATTCCACTTATCCTTCCGCTATCTGGCTGTTCTAAACCAATGAGAATACGAAGTAAAGTGGTTTTTCCTTTTCCAGAAGGTGCCATAATACAAGTTATCTTACCCTCTGAAAATTCCATATTCAGGTTTTGAAGCACTTCCTTTCCCTGATAGCTTTTACACAGATTTTCTACTTTAATTGCCATTTTTACATCCCTTCTATCCATTGAACAATTTTATCTATTCCTGCCAGAAAAATTTTTTCAAACAACATACTAACTAGAATAATTACAATTGTCCATGCAAATAAATCTGGTGTATTCAGATATATTTTTGCTTCATACAGTTTTTCGCCAATAGAGCCCTCTGGAATTCCAATCACCTCTGCAGCCACTCCTGCTTTCCAACACAACCCTAACGACACACTGCATGCCGCTTTAAAAAAGGGATAGACCTCCGAAATATAAATATAACGTATTCTGTTCTTTTCTGATACTTTAAAAACTTCTGTCATTTCCAAAATATCTTTATCTGTATTTTGAATACCATTTAATATGTTGGTATAAATTACAGGAAAAACCATAAGAAATGAAATGATCACAGAAAGATTTTTTGAAGGCACCCAAATTAAAATCAAAATAATAAAAGACGCTACTGGAACAGATTTGATAGCAAGAATAATAGGTGAAAAAAGTTCTTGGATTTTTTTAAACTTAAATGCTATACTTCCTCCCAATACACCAGCCAAAACCGCAAAGAAAAATCCTTCCGTAATTCGAAAAAAGGAAAACATAATCGTTTTCCAAAAAGAAGCCTCAAAAATCAAAACAAACAATCTTCTTAGAACAACGACAGGAGATACCAAAAGTATCTCCTGTCCCAACCATATACTTACACCTTCCCATACAAATAGCCAAAACAACACTGCCCACAATTTTATCTTCTTATTTTTCTTGAATGTAATAGAAGTCATGATTTGGTACTTCTCCTCCTATTGATTGAGGATTCTGTTGGTTTAAAACTTCAAAATATCCCGAAAGCTTTTCTTCCATTTCCGCTCCATCTATGCATACAATATTGCATGCAGGTAATGCTTTTTCAGCCACCGCTGCAGGTACAATATCGTACTTTTCAATTAACTGTGCAGCATCTGCTATATTTTCATTTACATAATCTACAGAACTATGGTATTCCTTTAAAAACTTCTGAATCTCTTCTGGATTTTGTTTCACAAATTCCTTTCGCGCAACTACTACTCCTGTAATCATGCTGCTCTTATTTTCACTGTCTTTTTGTAATGCATCCCATTCTTCCGTTAAATCAAGAGCTGTTCTTATTTGAGAATTCTTTGCCTGTGCCGTAGTTACAAAAGGTTGTGGCAACATAGCAACTCCATTTTCTTCACTTGTCAATGCAGCAACGCATTCTGAATGTTCACTTTTCCATTCAAGATTCACATCTGTCTCCGGATTAATCCCATTAGAAGATAAAATATAATTTAAAGCATATTCTGGTGTAGCACCTTTTCCACTGGCATAAATAGTTTTTCCTTTTAAATCCTCTACATTTTGTATTGTTTCTCCATTTTCCACAATATATAATACACCTAATGTATTAATTGCCAACACTTGAATTTCACCTTTTGTTTTATTATAGAGAACAGACGCCAAATTTGCTGGAATTGCAGCAATGTCTGTTTCTCCCTGCAAAAGTTTTGGAGAAACTTCATCTACAGAAGCTGCTATAGAAAAATGATAATCAGAATGTTCCATCATTTCAACTAGCCCCATAGCAGTTGGACCTTTAAGTGCCATCACATTCACATCTACTGGTGCTGTTTCTACTTCCTGCTTGGGCTCTTCTGTCTTTTTGTCATTTCCTGTGCAACCTGTAAAGGCTAAAATCATCATTACTGCTACCATTATGATTGCCATTATCTTTTTTTTCATTTTTTGCTCCTTTCCCTATGGAAACTCTATTTTATAATGCGCACTCGATATACTTCTTCTATTGATTTTAACGCCTGAGCCACCTCCTTAGAAATTGGTGTGGTAACATCAATCATCGTGTATGCACAATCCCCCTTACTTTTGTTAATCATATTTGCAATATTCACCCCTGCATCTCCCAATACCTTAGTAAATTGGGAAATCATATTAGGAATATTTTTATGATTAATCGTAAGACGCCCTACATCAATACAAGTCCCACCATCGCAGCTAGGATAATTTACAGAATTTTTAATATTTCCATTCTCTAAATAATCCATAATTTGTTTCACTGCCATAACTGCACAATTATCTTCCGATTCTTCTGTAGAGGCTCCAAGATGAGGGGTTACCAAAGTATTTGGCGACTTGGCAACAGTAGGATTTGCAAAATCAGTCACATATTTCTTCATTTTTCCAACTTTTAATGCTTCGCAGACTGCTTCTTCATCTACCAATAAATCTCTGGCAAAGTTTAAAAGGACCACATCATCTTTCATCTGTGCAATTTCTTCTTTGCCAATCATTTTCTTTGTGTTATCGGTTAATGGTACGTGAATGGTAATATAATCACAATCACGATATATCATATTAATATCGTTGATATGATATATGCTTCTTGATAAATTCCATGCTGCATCTACCGAAATATACGGATCATATCCATATACTTCCATTCCTAAATGTATCGCTGCATTTGCCACCCGCACACCAATAGCTCCAAGACCAATAATCCCCAACTTTTTACCACTGATTTCGCATCCTGCAAACTGCTTTTTCTGTTTCTCTGCTTTTTTACCAATATCTTCCGTAATATCCTGTTTTTCCAACCATTCAATGCCCCCAATAATATCTCTGGAAGCCAATAACATTCCTGCAATTACCATTTCCTTTACTCCATTAGCATTTGCTCCTGGTGTATTAAAGACTACTACTCCCTTTTTGGTCATTTTTTCTAATGGAATATTATTAACACCTGCCCCAGCTCTTGCCACCGCTGCTACTTTTTCAGTCACTTCCAAATTATGCATATCTGCACTTCTTACCAATATAGCATCTGCTTCCTGCATACAATCTGTATTTTCATATTTTGCTGGAAATTTATCAAGACCAACCGATGAAATAGGATTTAAACAATAATACTCATACATATTTTAAATTTCCCTCCTCAAAATCCTTCATAAACGCCACCAACTCCTTCACACCTTCCATAGGCATTGCATTATAAAGACTAGCACGCATCCCTCCCACTGTTCGATGTCCTTTCAAATTATACAATCCTGCCTGTTCTGCTTCTTTTATAAATTTAGTATCTAACTCCTTGTTCCCTGTAACAAAAGGAATATTCATAAGCGAACGATCCTCTTTTCTTACAGTACCATGAAACATCTTGCTGTGATCCAAGAAATCATACAAAACCTGAGCCTTCTTTTCGTTATATAATTTTATTGTCTCCAAGCCTCCTTGGTTTTTTAGCCATCGAAATACTTTACCACACATATAAATACAATATGTATTTGGAGTATTATAAAGAGAATTAGCATCTGCATGAGTTTTAAACCGCAACATAGTAGGTGTTTCAAGCATCACATCTTCGTAAATCAAATCCTCACGAATAACAGAAATCACCATTCCTGCCGGTCCAATATTTTTCTGCACACCCCCATACATAATTCCATATTTTTCCACATCCACAGGTTCTGATAGGAAACAAGAAGACACGTCTGCCACTAATGGCTTCCCTTTGGTATTGGGAAGTGCTTTAAATTTCGTACCATAAATTGTATTATTTTCACAAATATATACATAATCTGCATTCTCATCAATTTCTAAATCATTACAATCTGGTATATATGAATACATTTGATCCTCAGAAGAAGCAATTTTATTAGCTTTTCCATATTTTTGTGCTTCCTGCCAGGCTTTTTTTGCCCACTGTCCTGTCACAATATAATCTGCTACTTTATTTTTCATAAGATTCATAGGAATTGCTGCAAATTGCTGACTTGCACCGCCCTGCATAAATAACACTTTGTAATTTTGGGGAATATCAAGCAGCTCCCTAAAATCTGCCTCAGCTTCATCCAAAATTCTCTCGAACATTTTTGAACGATGACTCATCTCCATTACAGACATACCACATCCCCGATAATCCAACATTTCTTCTGCTGCTTCTCTTAGTACCTGTTCCGGTAATACTGCCGGTCCTGCTGAAAAATTATATACTCTGCTCATGACTCATCCTCCTCTAAATGCCACTTACAAAAGTGTGCCATCTACTCCTTATAGGAATACATGGCACTTCTTTTGCTTATTTTTTATGATAACCCTTTCATCTACAACTGTCAATAAGAACATTTGTGTTTGTACAGAAGACAATTATCGTAAATCATCTTCATCAAAAGCATCTTCAATATTTGCACCTGCTGGAACCATTGGAAATACTTTATCATCGCTGTCAATGATGCAATCTAAAACAACCGTTGTATTCAACTCAATAGCTTTTTTAATCGCTTTTGGCAGTTCTTCTTTTGTTTTTACGCGAATACCAACTGCTCCCATTGCCTCTGCCAACTTCACAAAATCCACTTTATCTTGTAAAACTGTATTGGAATATCTTCCCTCGTAAAACAAAGTCTGCCACTGACGCACCATACCTAATACTTGATTATTAACGACTACTTGAATAAGGGGCATATTATTTCTAGTAGCTGTAGCAATTTCATTCATATTCATACGGAAACAACCATCTCCTGCTACATTAATAACTATCTTATCCGGATTTCCCATTTTTGCTCCAATAGCAGCTCCCAGTCCATATCCCATAGTTCCCAAACCACCAGAAGATAAAAATGTTCTGGGCATATTATATTTATAATATTGTGCCGCCCACATTTGATGCTGCCCTACCTCTGTAACAATAATTGCATTCCCTTGTGTCTGTCTATACAATTCTTCAATAATTGCTGGACCTGTAAGACCCTCATGTCTATACTTTAAAGGATATTTTTCTTTCAACTGCTCAATATATCCCATCCATTCTGCTCTTTGACAAGGACTTAATTTTTCATTTAACTGCCTTAGAACTTCTTTGGCATCTCCAATGATACTGCAATCAACTAAAATATTCTTGTTAATTTCTGCCGCATCCACATCGATATGTATTACTTTTGCATTTCTTGCAAAATTTCTAGGATTTCCGATTACACGGTCTGAGAATCTAGCTCCCACTGCAATTAAAAGATCACATTTTGTCACTCCCAAATTAGATGCCTTTGTTCCATGCATACCCAGCATTCCTGTATAATAAGGATCTTCTCCTGAAAATACACCTTTTCCCATTAAAGAATCTGTTACTGGGATTTGAAGCTTATGCGATAGCTTCCGCACTTCTTCCCATGCATTGGAGGCTACTGCCCCGCCCCCTATAAACAAGAACGGACGTTCCGATTGTTGAATCATTTCTACTGCACAATCAAGATCTTCTTCTTTAATTTCTGCTGTATATGGCTTTACAGGTGCTGGGGTATAGGGTTGAAATTCTGTTACCATAGCTGTAATATCCTTAGGAATATCTACCAAAACTGGTCCCGGCCTTCCACTTTTTGCAATCACAAAAGCGCGACGAATGGTTCTTGCTAGCTTTTCAACATCCTTTACAATAAAACTATGTTTTGTAATAGGCATTACAACCCCTGCAATATCCACCTCTTGAAAACTATCCTTTCCAAGTAAAGGTAATCCCACATTACATGTAATTGCAACAATAGGAACAGAATCCATATGTGCAGTTGCAATGCCAGTAACTAAATTAGTCGCACCTGGTCCACTGGTTGCCAGACATACACCTACTTTTCCTGTAGAACGTGCATATCCATCTGCTGCATGTGCTGCTCCTTGTTCATGAGAAGTCAACACATGATGAATCTCTCCCTGATGCTTATATAACTCATCATATATATTTAAAATAGTTCCTCCTGGATATCCGAAAACAGTATCCACTCCCTGTTCTTTTAAACATTCTATCACAATCTGTGCTCCTGTCATCTGCATAAGCAAGCCCGCCCCTTCCTCTTATTATTTTGTAATTTCTAATACAGCACCTCTATTTCCACTAGTTACCATCGCTGCATAACGCGCTAAATATCCCGTAGTCACTTTAGGTTCTTTCGGTTTCCACTTTATTCTTCTTTGCTCTAATTCCTCATGGGAAACAAGAAGCTCTAGTCTGTTATTAGGAATATCTATACGAATGGAATCTCCTTCATGTACCAATGCAATTGGACCTCCCACTGCTGCTTCCGGCGAAATATGACCAATGGAAGCACCTCTTGATGCACCAGAAAACCGTCCATCTGTAATCAAAGCAACACTAGAACCTAATCCCATACCTGCAATAGCTGAAGTTGGATTTAACATTTCCCTCATACCAGGACCGCCTTTCGGTCCTTCATAGCGAATTACAACCACATCTCCAGCTTTAATTTCTCCGCTTTTAATTGCAGAAATCGCATCTTCTTCACAATCAAATACTCTAGCAGGACCTTCATGTACCATCATTTCTTCACAGACAGCACTTCTTTTTACCACGCCACCATCTGGAGCCAGGTTTCCTGTTAATACTGCTAATCCTCCCGTTTTACTATAAGGATTTTCCACTGGACGAATCACTTCTGGATTTTTATTGATACAATTAGAAATATTTTCTCCTACTGTTTTTCCAGTCACTGTTATACAATCTAAATTTAATAAATCTTTCTTTTTCAATTCATTCATAACAGCATAAACACCACCTGCTTCATTTAAATCTTCCATATAGGTATAGCCTGCTGGTGCTAAATGGCAAAGATTAGGTGTTTTTTCACTAATTTTATTAGCAAAAGCAATATCAAAATCCCATCCAATTTCATGAGCAATCGCTGGAAGATGAAGCATACTATTGGTAGAACATCCCAATGCCATATCCACAGTTAAAGCATTCAAAATAGCATCTTTTGTCATAATATCTTTCGGGCATATATTTTTACGATACAATTCCATCACTTGCATGCCTGCTTGCTTTGCCAATTTTATACGTTGGGAGTACACTGCCGGAATCGTTCCATTTCCCTTTAAGCCCATTCCTAAAACTTCTGTCAAACAGTTCATGCTATTTGCAGTATACATACCAGAACAAGAACCACAAGTAGGACATACATGATTTTCAAATTCCTCTACATCTTCTTCTGTCATAGTACCTGCGCTGTAAGCACCTACTGCCTCAAACATGGAAGAAAGACTTCTCTTTTCCCCTCTTACTTTACCAGCTAACATCGGACCACCACTTACAAAAATAGTGGGTACATTAATACGAGCTGCTGCCATTAAAAGTCCTGGCACATTCTTATCACAATTCGGCACCATAACAAGTGCGTCAAACTGATGAGCCATTGCCATGGCTTCTGTAGAATCCGCAATTAAGTCTCTGGTAACAAGAGAATATTTCATCCCACTGTGTCCCATAGCAATTCCATCACAAACTGCAATTGCAGGAAATACAACCGGTGTTCCCCCTGCCATTGCAACCCCCATCTTTACGGCATTTACAATCTTATCTAAATTTATATGTCCTGGAACAATTTCATTATAAGAACTTACAATTCCTACTAAAGGTCTTTCCATCTCTTCCTTCGTCATTCCCAAAGCATGAAATAAAGAACGATGAGGCGCCTGCTGCATCCCCTTTCTTACTGCATCACTTCTCATATCCTTCCTCCTATAATTTACTGTATTTTACTGTATTTTTTTGATAATCAAGTCTCCCATTTCTTCTGTTGAAACTCTTATTTTATTTTCTGACATAATATCCAAAGTCCGATAGCCTGCATTTAATACTTCATTTACTGCATTTTCAATAGCATTTGCTTCTGTATCCATAGAAAGCGAATACCGTAAAAGCATAGCCGCAGATAAAATAGCCGCAACAGGATTGGCAATTCCTTTTCCTGCAATATCTGGTGCTGAACCATGAGACGGCTCATACAATCCAAAACTAGTCTCGTTTAAACTTGCGGAAGGTAACATTCCTATGGATCCTGTCAGCATACTTGCTTCATCTGAAAGAATGTCTCCAAACATATTCTCTGTTAAAATCACATCAAACTGTCCTGGATTAGAAATCAACTGCATAGCACAATTATCTACTAACATATGCTCTAAAGTAACTTCAGGATAAGCCATTGCTACTTCCTCTATTATTGTTCTCCACAAACGGGATGAATCTAATACATTTGCTTTATCCACACTGGTAACTTTTTTCTTCCTTTTCATTGCTATATCAAAAGCCTTTTTTGCAACTCTCCGAATCTCATTTTCATCATAAGTAAGGGTGTCAAAGGCTTTTCTAATACCACTTTCCACAGTTGTGTTTCTTTCCCCAAAATAAAGACCACCTGTAAGTTCCCTTACAATCATCAAATTAATTTCTGTTTGATAAAATTGTTCTTTTATAGGACAAGATTCTTTCAAAGCATTATGTAAATACGCTGGTCTTAAATTAGCAAAAAGTTTCAGTTCCTTTCTCAACTTCAAAAGCCCTGCCTCCGGTCTTTTCTCCGGATCCAATTTATACCATGGCGAAGTTTTAGCATCTGCTCCTACAGCTCCCATTAAAACCGCATCTGCTTTTTTCGCTTTTTCAATAGCTACGTCTGTCAACGGCTCTCCATATACATCAATGGATTTTCCTCCTAAAAGTAATTCTTCATAAGAAAATTCATGTCCGTATATTTTTGCAATGGTATCTAAAACTTTTTTAGCTTCTTTTATAATTTCTGGTCCAATACCATCTCCCGGCATTAAAACGATTTTGTATTCCATATTCATCCCTCGTTTTTTAATTAAATTATTACTATGATAAGCCTTTTTGGTTCACAATTCAAGCAATAATAAAACAGAGAGGTATGCTTTTTGGTTATGGTTTCCATTCTTTCCAAGCAATACCTCTCTTTTCCCTTATTCTTCTATTTTACCAAATATTTTACAACTTTTTTCACAAGCACTGGCTGTTCCTGCACAACCTCCCAAAGCGCTTTCTCTCAATTCAAAAGGAAGACATCTTCCCACATGGTACATTGCCTCTACCATCTCATCAAAAGGAATTATTTGTTCAATACCAGCAAGAGCCTGCTCCGCACAAATCAACGCATTTGATGCTCCAATAGAATTTCGATTCTGACAAGGCGCTTCTACCAAACCTGCAATAGGATCACAGACCAATCCTAATAGATTAGACAAAGCTCCAGTTGCAGCCCACAAACACATTTGAGGTGTTCCTCCCATCATCTCTACTGCCGCAGCCGCTGCCATTGCTGAAGCCGCTCCCACTTCTGCTTGGCATCCCGCTTCTGCACCTGCTACAGAAGCGTTTCTCATTAAAAGATAACCTACTGCACCTGCTGTATAAAGTCCATTTAATAATTCTTCATCTGATAACTCAAATTCTTCCTGCAAAGCAAACAATACCCCAGGTACAACACCAGAGGAACCTGCTGTAGGTGCAGCCACAATAACGCCCATGGAAGCATTAACCTCTAAAACCGCCATAGCATAAGTAATTGCTTTTGATAAAACACCACCACAAATAGATTTTCCTTCTAATCTATGATTTTCCAACCGTTTTGCCTCTCCCCCAATTAATCCTCCCATAGACTTTTTAGGATTTTTTAAAGGTTCCTTTGCAGAATTTCTCATAATTTCCAATGCTTTCCTCATTTTCTTCTCTACTTCTAACTGAGAAATCTTAGAAAATTCTGCTTCTCTTTGTTTCATAACTTGAGAAATCGGAACCCCTGTTTCTTCACACAATTGCAGTAATTCTGCTCCATTATTAAATTCCATTTCTCTTCCCTCCTACAACTGTACTAATGTTATATCAGAAACAAGTGGATTCTCTCTAATCCGTTCTAATACTTCCTGAGGTATTTTTTCATCTGACTCAACAATCGTAAAAGCTGCAGCACCTTTCTCTTCTCGGAACAAACGCATAAATGCGATATTTACCCCTTCTTCACTTAAAATTCTGGTAATATGAGCCACAACTCCTGGTTTATCTGTTTGGCTTACAATTAAAGTACTGTACTCTCCTGTAAAATCCACTTCAATTTGATTTAATTTTACAATTTTAACTTTTCCCCCTCCAAGAGAAACGCCTCGTACAAACAATTTTTCTCCTTTTGTTCCTTCTATCTCCATATCTGCTGTGTTAGGATGAATTGTTGCATCCTCTTGGTCAGAAATCGAAAAACTGTAATTTATACCCTGTTCTTTTGCAAGCTTTAAAGAGTCACGAATACGTAAGTCATCGGTTTCAAATCCCATAATTCCACCTAAAAGTGCCCTGTCTGTACCATGTCCTCGATATGTTCTGGCAAAAGAACCATATAAAGTAAAATACACACTCTTTATTTCTCCTGGAAAAAGCTTTCTCGCCAAAAGAGCCATGGAAGCTGCTCCTGCTGTATGTGAACTGGAAGGACCTACCATATTAGGACCAATTACTTCAAATAAACTGATAAACGCCATATTTCCATCTCCTATTATACTAAAAAAGGTACTGCAGGTTTTATCCCTCAGCACCTCTTATTTTTCTTATTCTGCAGCACCATCACTTGCTTTTTCAACTTCAGCGATTGCACCTTTTCTCATTGGAATTCTGCAGTTTCTGTTATTTCCAAATTCTACAATAACATCTTCCTCTGTAATATCGATTAATATTCCATAGAAACCGCTAGTTGTAACAATACTGTCACCAACTTCCATAGAAGCCAGCATACTTTTCACTCTCTGCTGCTCTTTTTTCTGCGGACGCATAATCATAAAATACATTAAAAGAAAAAATACTACCAATGGTACGAATAAGCTAATCATGCTTCCTGCACCTGCTGCTGATAATAACATCTTACTTCCTCCTGAAAAAATAATCTTTACCTGTCAGAATTATAGACATTATTGTTATAATACACAATTTCAAACTTTTCTTCAAGTAGTTTTTCTGTATTTTTCCAATTTTAATACTTTTTTTATACTCATTTCTCAGGCTTTTTGACCAGTTGCCATACTCTCCAGCTTTTTCTGTTTATATTCTTCATAACAACCTTCATCCAATGCATTTCTAATTTCTTCCATCATAGTATTATAAAAATATAAATTATGCAACACGCACAGACGCATACCAAGCATTTCTTTCGCTTTTAATAAATGGCGGATATAAGCTCTGCTGTAATGACGGCATGCAGGACACTGACAGCCTTCTTCAATTGGTCTTGAATCCAACTCATACTTAGCATTAAACAAATTAATTTTACCCAAATTTGTATATACATGTCCATGACGTCCATTTCTACTTGGATAAACACAATCGAAGAAATCTACGCCTCTTGACACTGCCTCCAAAATATTTGCAGGGGTTCCCACTCCCATAAGATATGTTGGCTTATTTACAGGTAAATGAGGTACTACACTATCTAAAATACGATACATCTCTTCATGTGTTTCCCCTACTGCCAAACCACCTACAGCATACCCATCTAAATCCATTTTAGATATTGTTTCAGCATGAGCAATACGAATATCATCGTAAATAGCTCCCTGATTGATACCAAATAAAAGCTGTTTAGGATTTACCGTATCCTCCAGTCCATTTAACCTTGCCATTTCATCTTTACATCTTTGCAACCATCTCGTAGTACGATCTACAGATGCCTGTACATATTCCCTGCTGGCAACACTGGAGGGACATTCATCAAATGCCATAGCAATGGTAGAACCTAAATTTGACTGAATCTGCATACTTTCTTCTGGTCCCATAAAAATCTTTCTGCCATCTACATGAGAATTAAAATATACACCTTCTTCCTTTATCTTTCTTAGTTTTGATAAAGAAAAAACTTGAAAACCACCAGAATCTGTTAAAATTGGTTTATCCCAATTCATAAATTTATGAAGACCACCTAACTGTTTTACCACCTTATCTCCTGGTCTTACATGAAGATGATAAGTATTTGAAAGCTCCACTTGGGTTTTAATTCCCTGTAAATCCATGGTAGATACAGCTCCTTTTATTGCTGCCGCTGTTCCTACGTTCATAAAAACGGGAGTTTCTATTGTTCCATGAACAGTTTCCAGCCGAGCTCGTTTTGCTCTGCCTTCCTGTTTTAATACTGTATACATAAATTTTTCCTCTTTTTCTATTTGTTATTTATTGCTGTCGTACAGATTATTCTATCATAAGCACATTTTAAACGCAATGGTTGTACAATATTTACGATTGTTTTTTTCGACATTTTGTCGTATAATGACTTTGATTTTTTTTATACATTTAATAAGTAGAAACACATACATAGAGGAGGTTTCTGACAATGTCAGAAGATAAAAAAATTAAAAATACCTTTTATTCCTTGGGAATTGACATTGGCTCTACAACTGTAAAAATCGCAATTTTAAACAAAAATCATCAAATTATGTTTGCCGATTATGAGCGACATTTTGCTGATATTCAAAATACTCTGGCAAAACTTCTGGACAGAGCCTACCAGACTCTGGGAGAAATACCTGTCATACCAGTTATTACAGGCTCAGGAGGACTTACTCTGGCAACTCATCTGACAATTCCTTTTGTTCAAGAAGTTATTGCTGTCTCATCCTCTTTAGAAGAACTGGCACCTCAAACAGATGTTGCTATTGAACTAGGTGGAGAAGATGCCAAAATTATTTATTTTGAAGATGGAAATGTAGAACAGCGTATGAATGGTATCTGCGCTGGTGGTACAGGCTCTTTTATTGACCAGATGGCATCTCTTTTACAGACAGATGCCCCTGGTCTTAATGATTATGCCAAAAATTATAAAGCACTTTACCCCATTGCTGCCCGTTGTGGAGTTTTTGCAAAAACTGATATCCAACCTTTAATCAACGAAGGTGCAACAAAAGAAGATTTATCTGCTTCTATTTTTCAGGCTGTTGTAAACCAAACAATCAGTGGTCTTGCCTGTGGAAAACCTATCCGTGGTCATGTGGCTTTTTTAGGCGGTCCTTTGCACTTTCTTTCAGAACTAAAAGCTGCTTTTATACGAACTTTAAAATTAGACGAAGAACATACTATTGTACCAGACAATTCTCATTTATTTGCCGCTATTGGTTCTGCCTTAAATGCAAAAAAGGATGCCCCTGCATTTTCTATTACTGCTATGCGTGACAGATTGCAGGCATCCATTCAAATGGACTTTGAAATTGACCGAATGGAACCACTTTTTGCATCCCAACAGGAATATGACACCTTTAACGAACGCCAAAGTCGCTACAATATAAAAACCGCGCCACTGGCTACTTATAGTGGAAACTGCTATCTAGGTATTGACGCTGGTTCCACTACCACTAAAGCCGCCCTTGTGGGAGAAGATGGATCCTTACTTTATTCTTTCTACAGTAATAATAATGGAAATCCTCTGGCTACTTCCATACGAGCTATTCAAGAAATTTATAGTCAGTTACCTGCCGGTGTAAAAATAGCTTATTCCTGTTCTACAGGATACGGAGAAGCATTAATTAAAGCTGCGCTCCTTTTAGATGAAGGAGAAGTAGAAACCGTGTCCCATTACTATGCTGCTGCATTTTTTGATCCAGAAGTTGACTGCATTTTGGATATTGGTGGTCAGGACATGAAATGTATTAAAATTAAAAATCAAACAGTAGATAGCGTACAACTAAATGAAGCTTGTTCCTCAGGGTGCGGTTCTTTTATCGAAACTTTTGCAAAATCTTTAAACTATAGTGTAGAAGACTTTGCAAAAGCCGCTCTTTTTGCCAAAAATCCTATTGATTTAGGAACACGCTGCACCGTATTTATGAATTCCAAAGTAAAGCAAGCACAAAAAGAGGGGGCTTCTGTGGCAGATATTTCTGCCGGATTAGCTTATTCCGTTATTAAAAATGCATTGTATAAAGTTATCAAAGTTTCAGATGCATCTGAACTTGGACAACATATTGTAGTACAAGGCGGTACTTTTTACAACGACGCTGTATTGCGAAGTTTTGAAAAAATTGCTCAATGTGAAGCTATTCGTCCTGATATCGCAGGAATTATGGGCGCCTTCGGAGCTGCATTAATTGCAAGGGAACGTTACGACAAAAACAAAACAACCACAATGTTGCCTATTGAAAAAATCAATACTTTAGAATATAAAACTACAATGGCAAACTGCAAAGGCTGTACTAACAACTGTCGACTTACTATTAACAAATTTTCCGGTGGCCGTCAGTATATTTCTGGAAACCGTTGTGAACGTGGAATTGGAAAAGAAAAAAATAAAGAACAAATTCCAAATCTATATGAATACAAGTATAAACGACTGTTTTCCTATACTCCTTTAACAGAAGATAAAGCAACTCGTGGAAAAGTTGGACTTCCAAGAGTCTTAAATATGTTTGAGAATTATCCTTTCTGGTATACCTTCTTTACTGAACTTGGATATCAGGTAGTTCTCTCGCCTACTTCTACACGAAAAATTTATGAACTAGGAATTGAGTCCATTCCCAGTGAATCTGAATGTTATCCTGCCAAAATGGCACATGGACATGTATCTTGGCTAATTAAACAAGGTGTGAACTATATTTTTTATCCCTGTATCCCTTACGAACGTCAGGAATTTAAAGACTCCGTAAACCATTTTAACTGTCCGATTGTAACTTCTTATGCAGAAAATATAAAAAATAACGTAGATGAACTAAAAAATCCAAATATACGCTTTCACAATCCATTTTTGGCTCTAACCAGTGAAGAAATTATCACAAAACGTTTAGTAGAAGAATTTTCTGCTATTCCTGAGAAAGAAGTGGAAAAAGCTGCACACGATGCATGGAAAGAAATGCACAAATATAGAAATGATGTTATGCGAAAAGGAGAGGAAGTTCTCAGTTATCTTGAAAATACAGGAAGACGAGGAATTGTTCTGGCTGGACGTCCATACCACATTGATCCAGAAATTAATCATGGAATCCCAGAACTGATTACTTCTTATGGAATTGCAGTACTTACAGAAGATTCTGTCTCCCACCTTGCGCCTATTGAACGTCCTTTAAGAGTTAATGACCAGTGGACTTACCATACCCGTTTATATGCAGCGGCAAATTTTGTGAAAGAAAAAGATTATCTAGACTTAATACAGCTAAACTCCTTTGGATGTGGTCTAGATGCTGTAACTACAGATGAAGTCAACGAAATCTTATCTGGCAGTGGGAAAATTTATACTTGCTTAAAGATTGATGAGGTTAACAATCTAGGAGCCGCCAGAATTCGTGTACGCTCCTTAATTGCTGCACTTAAAGTAAAAGAACAACAGCAACAAAAGAGAGAAATCCACCCTTCTTCTATTAAACGTGTTTCTTTTACAGAAAAAATGAGAAAACAATATACTATCTTATGTCCTCAAATGTCTCCTATTCATTTTAACCTTTTAGAAGCTGCTTTTAATGCCAGTGGATATCATTTAGAAGTCTTAGAAAACGGAAACAAAGAGGCTGTTGATGTAGGACTAAAATATGTAAACAATGATGCCTGTTACCCCTCTTTAATGGTTGTTGGACAGATTATGCAAGCTCTACAATCTGGTAAATATGATTTAAATCGAGTGGCAATCATCATGTCACAAACAGGAGGCGGATGTCGTGCATCAAACTACATTGGATTTATACGTCGTGCATTGGAAAAGGCAGGTATGTCTCATATTCCTGTTATTTCCATTAATTTAAGCGGACTAGAAACAAATCCAGGATTTAAAATAACACCAAAATTAGCAATACGTGCAGCTTACGGTGCTGTCTTTGGCGACATCTTAATGAAATGTTTGTATCGTATGCGACCTTACGAAGCGGTAAAAGACTCTGCTAATGCACTTCATCGAAAATGGGAAAAACGGTGTATTCATTTTTTATCAGGAAAACATCTAACCTTTTCCCATTTTAACCAATTATGTCGTCAAATGATAAGAGAATTTGATACCCTCCCAACTACAAATCAGAAAAAACCTCGCGTTGGAATTGTTGGAGAAATTTTAGTAAAATTTCATCCCGGTGCTAATAATCATCTGGTAGAACTTTTAGAAAAAGAAGGTGCTGAGGCAGTATGTCCTGATTTAATTGATTTTATGTGCTACTGTTTCTACAATATGCGCTTTAAATCTGAATATTTAGGATTCCAAAAATCTTTTGCTCAAAAAGGCCAACTGGCTATTAAGGCTATTGACTTTGTCCGAAAAGCTGCCAACGATGAGTTTAAAAAAAGCCGACATTTTACACCTTCTGCAAAAATTGAAAATCTGGCAAAAATGGCTGAACCTATTGTTTCCATTGGAAACCAAACAGGAGAAGGTTGGTTCCTAACAGGAGAAATGTTGGAACTCATTCATGCAGATACACCAAATATTGTATGCATCCAACCTTTCGGCTGCCTCCCAAATCATATTGTTGGAAAAGGAGTAATCAAAGCAATTCGAAAAGATTACCCTCAAGCAAATATTGTGGCTGTAGATTATGATCCTGGTGCCAGTGAAGTAAATCAATTAAATCGTATTAAATTAATGCTTTCCACTGCTTTTAAAAAACTTTCTAATGATTAAATCTACATTAAAAGAATTGACGCCATTGATTGTATCAATGGCGTCAATTCTTTTAACTTACACTATGCAGTTTTTTCGCTATCTGAACCAGGGTTCTTCCTCCTGGTAAACCTAATAATTCTTCTTCCTTAGGTTTTGCAAAAAACAAATATAAAAAGAAATAAACACAGGCACCTATTATAATTGCTGGCATCAAGGCCAAAAGATTCCTTCCCGGCAAACCTTTCGCCACCATGTAAATTCCTTGATAAACGACAAATGCTACAATCCCCATAGGAACCGCTGCAAAAATAGCCGGTACATACGCTGTCTTCCACGGGTTTTTATAATTCAATTCTTTTTTCAAAGCTCTGTCATTTAAAATACACATAACTAATGCATACACTATCATTGCTAATACTACATTATAAATTCCAAAATCTGTTATAAACATAAGTACTGTAACAATCACCACATCAAACACCAATGCAATCGCAGCATGAATCATCGGAATATTAGCCTTTCCAATCCCCTGCAAAACACCATTGGAAATATTAGACATTCCATTCATAATCACGGTAACAACTCCAAGCATCATAAGAAAGCCCGCGGTGCCGTCTGTTGAAGGAAATAAAAGTGCTGTAATCGGACCTGCCAATGCAAAAAGTCCTACACTACATGGAATAGAAATGAACATACTAAGCCAGGTTGCTTTGTCAATCTTTTCCTTTGCAGTCTTTAAATCTCCTCTGGCATAAGCGCCAGAAACTTCTGGTAACATAGACGTAGGCGCTGTACTTGACAGTGTAAGAGGAATATTAATAATTGTTAAAAAGAAACCACATTCTGCATAAAAGCCTTCTACAATACTTCCTTTTAATCCTTTTATTTCTGATACAGAGGTATAGATCATACTATTAATGTATCCATTTACATTGTATAAAAATGCACTCAAAATAATAGGAGCTACAATCATCACAATAATTTTCATAACATCTTTATAACTTTCATCAACAGATACTCGGTCTCTTGCAATTTTCCTCTGAATATTCTTCCTGTTGACTTGATAAACAAACAACATAAAAATTAGGGCCGTCAAAACTCCTGCTCCCGTTCCAAGTGTAGCTCCTGCCGCACTCCAACTACGCAAGACATCTGGCTGTGCATCTGCAAAGTGATGTACCATAAAATTGGCCATTATAAGAGCCACAACTGCCACTGCAATCTGCTCTAAAATCTGAGAAATGGATGTAGGAAGCATATTTCGATATGCCTGAAAATATCCTCTAAAAACACCTAAAATGCCGGAAATAAAAATCGTAGGAGCTAAAAATTGAAGAGCCAGTCTTGCATTTGCCATTCCATCTGGCACTAAAATAGGTGCTCCCACAATACAAATCGCAGCTACAACACCACCGACAATTACTGCATAAAGCAATGCACCTTTAAAAATCCTCTGTGCATCTCGATATCTCTTAAAAGCAAGCCTTTCAGCCATAATTTTTGATACAGCCTGAGGAATACTAAAAGAGGCTATCATCAGAAGAATAAAATATACATTCTGAGCAAATTGAAAACAGCCAAAACTTTCCTTTCCCATAGTACTTGACAACGGACTTTTATAAATTAAACCAATAATTTTAGAAATCAACGCTGCAATCATAAGAAAAGAGGCATTTTTTACCAATGTATTATCATTTTTCTTTTCCATCTTTATATCCCCTGTCTGTTTTCTATCTGCCAATCAATAGAAGAAAGTCCATTTTGTTCCAAAAATTCATTTGTTTTACTAAAATGTTTGCAACCAAAAAAACCTCTATATGCCGACAAAGGACTGGGATGGGGCGCTTCCAAAATCAAATGTTTCGGATTATCTAACATACTACGTTTCATCTGTGCCGGTCTGCCCCAAAGTAAAAATACAATTGGTCTATCTTGCTGATTTAGTACGCGAATTGCTGCATCTGTAAACTTCTCCCATCCCATTCCTCTATGAGAATTTGCCTGATGAGCACGAACAGTAAGTACTGTATTCAACATTAAAACACCTTGTCTTGCCCATTTTTCTAAATAACCATTATCCGGAATATAACATCCACAATCCTCATGAAGCTCTTGATAAATATTTACTAATGATGGTGGAATTTCCACCTCTGGCTTTACAGAAAAGCAAAGTCCATGAGCCTGTCCATCATTATGATAAGGATCCTGTCCCAAAATTACTACTTTTACCTCATCAAGAGGTGTAAAATGAAATGCATTAAAAATATCATCCGGAGCTGGAAATATTTTTCTTTCCTGATACTCTTGTCCTATTTTTTGAAACAAGTCTTTATAATATTCTTTCTTAAACTCGGGCTTTAAAGCCTCTAACCATTGTCCTTGTAAAGGCGGCATTTGCACTCCTCCTTTTATTTTATCGTTTTTAGTTTATCAGAATATGTCAAAAAATGCAAACCCGTAACTATCTTTTCCACCTATTCTTCTGCATCTGCACAAGATAATTCAAACCAGAATTCTACACCATTTTCATAATTCTCCACACCACATTTCTGATGCATACTGTCCATAATCGCCTTTACAATAGAAAGACCAATTCCACTGCCCCCATATTCTCTGGTTCTTGCTTTGTCCACTTTATAAAATTTAATCCATACTTTTTTCAAATCTTCTTTTGGAATAATATCTCCTGTATTAAAGACGGATACTCTTATAATATTTCCCTTTTTTTGCGCCTTTACTTCAATCTTCTTATCATAATCCACATGATTTAAAGCGTTGGACACATAATTTGTTATAACTTCTTCTACTTTAAATTCATCTCCCCATACATACATAGGATCTTCCTGTAAAAACGACAAGTTTGCCCCTTTTTGTTCTGCCAAAAGCTGTGCTGACTGAACAACGCCACGAATCACGTCTGTTAAATTGAATCTCTCCATAGAAACTTTATCATTTCCAAATTCTAATTGATTTAATGTTAGCAATTTTTTTACCATGTGATTCATTTTCCCTGCTTCATCAATAATCACATCACAATAAAATTCTCTACTTTCCGGATCATCATTTATACATTCTTGTAATCCTTCCGCGTATCCTTGTATTAAAGCAATAGGCGTTTTCAGTTCATGAGATACATTTGATAAAAATTCCTTTCGCATTTCATCAATCTGTTCTTTTTTTTCAATATCCTGTTGTAATTCATTATTGGCTGTTTTCAACTCTGAAATAGTATTCTCTAATGCTTCAGACATCTTATTTAAATTATTGCCCAATACACTAATTTCGTCCTGCCCCATACTATTATATTTTGCATCAAAATTTAACTTTGTCATCTGCTGTGAGAGGGCACAAAGTTCTTGTAAAGGTCGTGTAATATGTCTTGTCATGAACCAGATAATAACAGAGCTTAATAAAATCGTAAGAACACCAATATACAAAAAGAACAGATTGGAAATCATAGCACTATCTTTCAAACTTTGAGCAGGAGTGTTAATAAGAAATGGATTTCCATTATCTAAATTTCCCACCATATTTACAGCATCCATCGTTTCCCTATCATCTGTTTTCTTTTCCACTACATAATGATCTGTTGTTTCAAGAACATGATGTTTTCCTCTGGAAAAACTATCCAAAAATCCAAATTGTGCCTCTGCATAAAGTTTATCTGCATCTCTTGCATAAGCATAAATCTGATTGGAAGTTTTATGATCTACTACAATAATGGACAAATTTTTTTCTTCACAAAATCGAAGAAATCCTGTATCATACTTCAGATTAGCATAATTTTCTGTGTTATTTACCATTTCAAAAGCTTTTTTTAAAGAATCTGTCTTTTTCGATAAATAAAATTTTTCCAAAAAGAAGGTATTTACTAAAAGCATGGCAAACAAAGAAACACACATAATTCCAATATAACTTACTGCTACTCTTATTTTTATTGATTTTTTCATTATGACACCTCAAATTTATATCCCATACCCCAAATTGTTTTTATATATTCTCCCTTTTCTCCAATTTTACTTCTCAACTTTTTCACATGGGTATCAATAGTTCTTGCATCACCAAAATAATCGTAATTCCACACAGAATTTAAAATTTTTTCTCTAGATAAAGCAATACCTTGATTTTCAAGGAAATATGTTAACAATTCGAATTCTTTATAACTTAAATCCATTATTTTACCATCAATTGATGCAGTGTGAGAAGTTTTGTTAATTTCAATTCCTCCTGCACTCAAAATATCATCTGCACCAATGGCATTCGTTCTTCTTAAAATAGCCTCCACTCTCGCTACTAGTATTTTAGGACTAAAAGGTTTGGAAATATATTCATCAACACCCAACTCAAATCCCAAAAGTTCATCCCTTTCATCGCCTCGTGCTGTCAACATAATAATCGGTATTTTAGAATCTTTTCTAATTTCTCTACATACCTCCCAACCATCTAATTTAGGCATCATCACATCCAAAATAATAAGTTGAATTTCTTTATCAGCATAAAAAATATCCAATGCAGCTTCTCCATCACCTGCTTCCAATACTTCATATCCCTGTTTTATCAAAAAATCACTTACCAGTTTTCTCATTCTACTTTCATCGTCTACTACAAGTATTTTACATTTTTTCATAAAATCACTCCTTTTTTTTATTATAGCAAATAAATTTGTCTTAATTGTGAATAAACTTTTCTCTCTGCCAATTCTAACACACCTGGTTATATCTCACAATATTTTCCCCTTGTTTTGCTATTCTTGACACTGCTCTTAGGCCTATGCTATAGTGAAATAGAAAAAAATATTATTAGAATAAGAAGGGGAGCTGAAAAGCTGAGAGGAAGGACCGCTTCGACCCTTATACCTGATTTGGATTATGCCAACGTAGGAATCTTTTTGCACTTTTCCCTCCTTCTTGTTCACAAAAAAGAAGGAGGATTTTTATGTTTCAATTTTTTGTCAATGCAGAAGGTGGTCTTACTACTGCCGGTTATGCATGCACAATTGTAGTTGCTATTTTATTTGCAATTGCAGCTATTTTTTTAGCAGGGAAAGAATCTAAAAGGGAAAAAATAAGTATTAAACAATTAGCTTATTGTTCTATGGCTTTAGCATTAAGCTTTGTGACTTCTTATATTAAGATTTTTGAACTTCCTTTTGGCGGTTCTGTCACAGCTTTTAGTATGCTCTTTATTGTCTTAATTGCTTATTGGTATGGTCCAAAAACAGGTATTCTTTTAGGATTTGTCTTTGGTATTTTGCAATTTTTACAAGAACCTTATGTTCTATCATTTTTCCAGGTATGCTGTGATTATCTTTTGGCTTTTGCCGCTCTTGGTTTTGCTGGATTTTTCCGTAAGCAAAAAAATGGTCTGGTAATTGGCTATCTGGTTGCTGTAATTTCCAGAGGTGCTTTTCATGTTTTAGGAGGATACCTATATTGGATGGACTATATGCCTGATAACTTTCCAAAAAAACTATCTGTGGTATATCCTTTTATCTACAACTATAGCTTCTTATTAACAGAAGCATTGATCACCATTATTTTACTTTCTATTCCTGCTGTTAAAAAAGCTTTTGCACAAATTCGACAGAGTGCACTCTCTTAAATAATAACAATTTGAGGCACCCTAACTTTATAAATTTCAAATTGATAATAAAGCTTCCTAGATACTAAAAATTCTTTTCTATGAAATACCTTGACAAAAAAGAAGAATACGTTTAGTATTATAAATGCTTCAATAGAATATGTTATCTCGTTTGCATACCAGAACTCCTATTAAGGGCTTGTACTGGTTTCGACGGGGGTTTTGAAGTTGAGGAAGCCATCTGCAGACTCCGGGACTGCATACCAACCTGGAAACTAAATATAAACGCAAACGATAACGTAGCGTTAGCTGCCTAATTGCAGCTTGTCAGCCTTAAATCACCCGCTGTTTAAGAATCTGGCATCGACTTTGCGGGGCACTTCGCTTTCAAAGCTTTGAGAAAGTGGAAGATTTTATGAAGCTACTAAATGCAAAAGCCTGTTATTCGGCGTTTGTGTAAGGGAATGTTAAAAGAATGACTGTGATGGGAGATGCCGCAAGGGATAGACTTTCGGACAGGGGTTCAATTCCCCTCAGGTCCATAGAAAAAGTTCAGTTTATACTGAACTTTTTTATTTTGCATAAATATAAAATGTCGCTTCAAGACTTTCATCTTAAAGCGACATTCTTCATCAAAACTGTACAATAGAAGATAAATTATCTACCAAACTGCATATCGTTATTACCAGATTTTGATTCCCACATCTCAAGCATATTAATTGGGTCATTGTAATCTGCTAACCAACCTTCACGAGCAAAGTCAAATTTACCAGCTTTTCTTTCTTCAAGGAATGTAGACCATTCACGTGTTTCTACTGTCATATTAATACCGATTTCTGCAAAATCCTGCTGCATAGCTTCACCAATCTTAACATTACCTTCAGAATCATTTGTCAGGTATGTAATATTGATTGGTGTTTCTGGAGATAACATACCACCATCATCAAATTTGTATCCAACACCTTCTAATAATTTTCTAGCCTCTTCCACATTAGCTTCTGTTTTTTCTGGATCATAATATCCAACATGATCTGCATCTGGATAAGTATAAGCGTCATCATTTACTCTAAATTCGCCTTCCTGTCCATCTAACATACCTTCTGGGATAAATGTATTAGCTATCGTCTGACCAGCCTGAGCAATAGTATCTACAATATACTGACGATCAACTAATAAAGAAAATGCATGACGCATATCTGCTGCTTCTTGAGCTGTCTTTCCTGCAAACAATTCACTCTTAACATTAAATCCTGAATAATAAGTTCCTAAAGTAGCGATTTTACGGAATTCCGGTGTATTTACAACGTTATCCATTTCATCTGTTGGAATTGTATCGCAGAACTGTAAAGAACCATCTTTAAATGCATTAAATACAGCTGTATCATCAGCACTTAACATAAAGTTAATTTTCTTCAAAGAAACTTTATCTGCATCATAATAATTTGGGTTTGGTTCATAAGTCATGGATTCATTATGTTTCCATTCTGTTAATTTAAATGGACCTGATGTTACAAATCCAGATTCCAAACACCATGCTCCTGGATTACTGTCAATACCATCTGCAGCTTCGATATACTGCTGTGGAACTGGATAGAATGCAGGGAATGCACATAAATCAAGGAAATATGCACATGGTGCTTTAAGATTTACTGTAAATGTTTTTCCATCTTCAGAAGCTGCTACATCAAGTGTTCCATCCTCTTTTTTAGCAATTCCATCTGCTAAATAGGAATAATCGGCACCTGTGGTTGGATCTACCAGTCTATTCCAGCTATATGCAACGTCTGCTGCATCAAGAGCGTCTCCGTCTGACCATTTCAAACCATCTTTCATTGTAAAAGTATATGTCAGACCATCTTCGCTCATTTCATAACTTTCAGCTAAATCAGAAACTAAAGTTCCATTTTCATCATATTTGTACAATCCGGCAAATGAAAGAAGCGCCAGACATGCACCATCGACAGTAGAATTTAACGCTGGATCAAGCTTGTTTGGTTCAGATGCCACCTGTAAAGATAAAGTATTTCCAGGAGCTGTTGCCATTCCAAAGTATTTAAAACCAAAAAGGTTAGAATAAATACCTTCTACATCTGTGCTCTGCATATAAACATCATTGTAGTAGTATAAAGGAATAACTGCCCATGTATTCATAAGCATATCCTCAGCTTCATGCATCATTGCCTCACGTTTTGCAAGATCTGTTTCGCTTTTGATATTGGCAATTAATTCGTCATAAGCTCCCCATTCAGGTTCCGCAGAACCTTTTTCTGCGCTTTCTTTTCCTTCTGTGCTTGCTTCTGGTTTATCACTAGATCCGCCACATCCTGCCAGTGAACCGGCAACCATTGCAGAAGCAAGAAGCATTGCTAAAACACGTTTTTTCATTTTTGCCTCCTTCTACTTATTTCCTAAGTATACATTTATTATACAAATTTCCTTATGAAATATTGTATCGTTATTTGTTCCAACATGCAACTTGATGTCCATTACCTCTATCTGTTAATGTCGGACATTCTATTGCACATCGTTCTGTTGCATATTTACAACGTGTACGGAACGCACAACCTGTAGGCATATGCAATGGACTTGGTACATCACCTTCCAAAATAATACGCTGTCTTTCCTTAGCCATTTTAGGATCTGGATAAGGCACTGCACTCAACAAGGATTGTGTATATGGATGAATTGGACTTGCATTTAATTCATCTGCATCTGCAATTTCAACCACACGACCCAAATACATAACTGCAATTCTATCTGAAATATGATGTACAACTAATAAATCATGTGCGATAAATAAATATGCAATTCCAAGCTTATCTTGAAGTTCTTCGAACATATTGATAACCTGCGCCTGAATAGAAACATCAAGAGCACTTACTGCCTCATCACATATAATAAATTTAGGATTGGTAGCCAATGCTCTGGCAATTCCAATACGTTGACGCTGACCGCCAGAGAATTCATGTGCATATCGTGTTGCATGTTCTGCATTTAAGCCTACTAATTCCATAAGATGTAAAATCTTATCACGTCTTTCTCCCTTAGAAGTATATAACTTATGGACATCTAAAGGTTCCCCTATAATATCTTCTACTGTCATACGTGGATTTAAAGAAGAATATGGATCCTGGAAAACCATTTGCATATCTTTTCTCATAGATTGAATACTTTTTTCATCTACACGCTGACCGTTGTAAAAAACATCACCGCTAGTTGGCTTATATAAGTGTAATAAAGAACGCCCTACCGTCGTTTTACCACAACCAGATTCTCCTACTAATCCCAATGTTTCTCCTGGTTTAATTGCAAAAGATACACCATCTACGGCTTTTAATGGTTTCGTCTTTCCAAATCCTACTTTAATTGGAAAATACTGTTTCAGATTATTTACTTCTACCAGATAATCTTTATTTGGTACGAAATTATCACTCATTACTTCCGGCTCCTTTCTGGTTCTCCATAAGTTCTTTTACACTGAGCCAGCAAGATGCAAAATGTCCGTCTGGCATCTGTACTTCTGGTGCCTGTTCCTCAAGACAGATTTTCATTGCATTTTCACATCTTGGACAGAAAGCACATCCTTTTGGCATATTTAATAAGTTAATCGGGGTTCCCGGAACTGGAATAAGTTTTTCTCCAATACGATCAACATTTGGAATAGAACGAAGTAAACCTTTCGTGTATTCATGTGCCGGTCTATAGAAAATATCTTCTGCTGTACCGCGCTCACAAACTCTACCACCATACATAACAATAATTTCATCGCACATATCTGCGATAACACCTAAATCATGAGTAACCATGATAATTGCCATACCCAGCTTTTTCTGAAGACTTTGCATCAACTCTAAAATCTGAGCTTGAATTGTAACGTCAAGAGCTGTTGTTGGTTCATCTGCAATCAGAATATCTGGTTCACATGCCAATGCCATAGCAATCATAACTCTCTGGCGCATACCACCTGATAATTCATATGGATACTGTTTAATACGTTTTTCTGGTTCATTTACACCTACTAAAGTAAGCATTTCCACTGCACGGGCTTCTGCTTCTTTCCCTTTGCGCTCTGTGTGTAACTCAATGGCCTCTTTTAACTGATTTCCAATTGTAAAGACCGGATTTAAGCTAGTCATAGGATCCTGAAAAATAATAGAACAACATTTTCCACGGAAAGCTCTCATCTGCTTTTCTGAGTATTTTGTAATATCTTCACCTTTAAATAAAACTTCACCCTGTTTAATACTTCCGTTCTTTTCCAGAATCTGCATAATAGAATATGCAGTAACACTCTTTCCTGATCCAGATTCACCTACGATACCTAAAATTTTTCCTTTATCAAGATTGAAAGAAACGCCATTTACGGCCATGACTTCACCTTTTTCCGTCGTAAAGGAAGTACAAAGATTTTTTACTGAAAGAATTGTTTCGCTCATTTTACTATTACCTCCTTAATTTTGGATCAAATGCATCACGCAGACCGTCACCAATCAGGTTAAAGGAAAGTGTGATCAGACCAATCATCAGTGCTGGGAAAATCAGTTTATACGGATATGCTGAAATACCTGCACGAGCTGCATTTGCCAGAGAACCAAGAGAAGGCATTGGTGCCTGAACACCCAAACCTACGAAACTTAAAAAACTCTCTGTGAAAATAGCGGATGGAATCTGTAATGCTGCGGAAATAATAATAACACTAATACAGTTTGGAAGAATATGTCTGCGAATAATTCTTCCTGATTTTGCACCACTTACTTTTGCAGCAAGTACATACTCATTTTGTTTAATTGTCAAAATTTGACCTCTTACCATTCGAGCCATACTAGTCCAATATAAAAGTCCGAATACAATAAACAAAGAAATCATATTCGTTCCCAATTTACTCAATGCCGGAACCGCATCCAAATTCAAAGTTTCACGTAATACAACGGATAATAAGATAATCATCAACATATCTGGCAAGGAATATATGATGTCTACAATTCGCATCATTACCATATCTACCTTACCACCAAAATATCCGGAAACACTTCCGTAGATTACACCAATTAATACAACAATACAACTTGCAAATATACCTACTAATAGAGAAATTCTGGTTCCGTATACAACACGTACAAAATAATCTCTACCCATTTCATCGGTACCCATAATATGAGGGAAAACTTCGCCGCCTTCTTTCATATATTCCTTTTCTAGCTCAGAATATTCAAACGGCGCCATATTTGCTGCAGATTTATCACGTTTACCATTTACTGTAATAATCTGTGAATATTTATACGGTACAACGTAAGGTGTAATAGCAATCGTAAGAATAATCAATACTAATACAATGATACTTCCTACTGCCAATGGGTTTTTCATTAATTTACGCATACCATCTTTAAAAAATGTGGAGGATTCACTCATAACCTCCTGCTGTCTTTTTTCTTCGTCTGTTGCCTTCTCAAATTTACTTAAATCTACTTGAAAACTAAAAGGAGATTTTTTAGGCATCTTATCCAAATCTTTATTTGTATTTTCCATGTCTTATCTCTCCCCCTAATCTAACTTAATTCTTGGATCAATGAGTTTATATACAATGTCTGTAATTAAGTTCATTGTAACCATTAATACTGCAAGGAAAATAGTTACACCCATAATAAGTGGATAATCTCTATTGATAATACTGTCAACAAATTTTGCTCCCAGTCCACCAATTGTAAAAATCTTTTCTACAACCAAACTACCAGTAAGAATTGCAGCCGTCATCGGACCTACATATGTAACAACTGGAATAAGTGCATTTCTCAATGTATGTTTGAAAATAACTTTCCACTGTGCAACACCTTTTGCTTTGGCTGTACGTACATAATCCTGCCCCATTGCATCCAGCATACTAGTCTTTGTAAGACGTGTAATATAAGCCATAGGATAAGCTGCCAATGCAATTACTGGAAGAATGTAATTTTGATTATCAGGACTCCATACAGGTACCCATTTTAACTTAATAGAAAATACTAAAAGTAAAAGAGAACCTAATACAAAACTAGGAAGTGATGTAAATAATGTGGAGAAGAAAATAATCAATCGATCCGGAAGTCTGTTTCTAGTAAGAGCAGCAATACTTCCTAAAATTAATCCAAAAATAATTGCAGTTACTACTGCCATCAATCCTAATTTTGCTGAAATCTTAAAAGATGTGAAGATTGTATTTCCTATATCACGTCCTGTTTTTGTAGATATACCAAAATCCCCATGGAAAACATTTCCCATATAAATTACAAACTGTTCCGGAACTGGTTTGTCAAGGTTATATCTCTTTTCTAATGCCGCTTTTACTTCTGGTGTCGTTGCTTTTTCACCATCAAACGGTCCACCCGGAATTGCATTCATTGCAAAAAATGTGATTACGCATACAATAAAGATTGTTGCGATTGCAAGTAAAATTCGTTTAACAACATATTTTGCCATTACAACTTACTCCTTTTCCTTTATATTTCTTTTGTAACTTCAAGTCTTCTCAAACATCTGTCTTTATAGGAAAGACATTTGGCGTAAAATAATAATCCAATGTCTATACATTAGATTTCATTCACACCAGCACTTTAATTAACTGAATTTACGTATACTACGTATTATATAATCTTCCATTGCATTCGTCAATCTTTTTTCTCATAAATTTTGCATGAAAATTCATATTTGTTTATATTTTGGTTACTTTTTATAAAATTCATTTATTTTTGTCACTATTTCTATTACTTTTTAAAGAGAAAAAGTGCTTTTACAAGCACTTTTTCTTTGGTTCCTTTTAACGTTGTTTTAAATTTTCCACAATTTGAGCAATTACACCATTTTTAAATGGTGTTTCCAATCCTACTTCTTCTAAAAGTTCTGTATGGAACTTTGATGCTGACATCTTACACAATTTCAAATAACTCTTCCAAGCAGTCTCCTTATCCTTATCCATCCAAATTTTATATTCAAAAGCACAAAGTTGTGCAATAACATAATCAATATAGTACAAAGGAAAACTATAAATATGATGCTGTTTCTGCCAAAAGCATCCATTTTCAAAAAACTCAAGTCCATCATAACACAGATGTGGTTTATAAACTTTTTCCAATTCTTTCCACGCCTGTTTTCTTTCCTCTGGAGTTAATTCTGGGTTATCATATACTATATGCTGAAATTCGTCTACCATGCATCCATATGGAACAAAAATCACCGCATCTTCTAAATGCATATTTGTATATTCTTGAGCAGTTTCCTTTCCAAAGAACAGAGAATACCAGGGTTCTGTAAAAAACTCCATAGACATAGAATGAATTTCCGCAGTTTCCATTCCAATATCTGCATGCTCGCGAATAGGATCTGTTGATGCCAGGTACCCTTGGAAAGCATGTCCGCACTCATGGGTCATAACATCTACGTCACCACTGGTTCCATTAAAATTAGCAAAAATAAAAGGTGATTTATAATCTGGTATATAGGTCATATAGCCACCTACTGCTTTTGTTTTTCTTCCAAATACATCTAATAGCTCATTGTCCATCATAAAATCAAAGAATTCTTTTGTTTCAGGAGAAAGTTCCTCATACATCTGTTGTCCTGCTTGTAAGATTTCTTCTGGTGTTCCTTCAGGCTGAGGATTTCCTTTCTGACTATATACTACTTCATCTGTATAGGAAAGCTTAGAAAATCCTAAACGTTCTTTTCTTTTTTCAAAAATACTTTCCGCAAAAGGAACCCACACTTCCTTTACCTGACGTCTTAAATTTTCAATTTCCTCCCGTCCATAACAATTTCTCTGCATACGCAGATATCCCAACGGTGTATATGTTTCAAAACCTAATTTTTTCGCCTGCAAAGTACGATTCTTTACCAGTTTATCGTAAAGCTCATCTAACTTATCCTGAATACTCAAAAAGAATTCATTCTGTTTTTCCTGTGCTTCCCTTCTTATCTTTGCATCTTTGTGTTTCAAATAAGGAGTTAAAAGAGAAAGATTTAAAGTTTCTTCCCCCCAAGAAATCTCGGCACTTGCCAAAAGCTTTTCATATTCGGTTACTAGTGTATTTTCTTCCTGCATAAGAGGAATAATTTCTTCTGACACAGACTTCATGGCAATTTCCATGTTTTTAAAAGCAACTTGTCCGATTTTTTCTTCCAATACATCTCTATATGGGGAATAAAACAAAATTTTCTGATATTCTACACACATATTTGAGTATTCTGGAATTTGCTCATCATAATATTTCTGTTCTTCTTCATAAAACGTATCTGTCGTATCAATAGTATGACGAATAGAGCAAAGTGTTACCTGCGTCTGAATTTTATCATTTAATTGATAAAAAGACTTATGAATCTCAAACTGCTCTTCTCCATTTTTTGCAGTTTTTGACTTTTCCATAATTTCTATAAGCTGTTGTTTTGCTATTGCAAAATCAATTCTTTCATAAGGCATATCTCTAAATTTCATTAGCTTTTCCTCCTACCTAATATAAATTTTTCACTTTAAACTCTCTTTCTGTTTCACGTCTTTGATCTTTCTTCGCAATATCCTGACGTTTGTCATATAATTTCTTTCCTTTTGCTACTCCCATTTCTACTTTCACCAAACTACCTTTAAAGTATACTTTTAAAGGCACTAACGTGTAACCCTTTTCTCTAATTTTCCCTTCAATTTTTCTTATTTCATAAGAATGAAGCAAAAGCTTTCTTATGCGCAAAGGATCTTTATTAAAAATATTCCCTTTTTCATAAGGACTGATATGCATACCATAAATAAAAACCTCACCCTTATCAATTTGAATAAAAGACTCCTTGATACTACATTTTCCCATGCGAAGGGATTTTACCTCGGTACCTGCTAAAGCAATTCCAGCTTCATAAGTATCTTCAATAAAGTAATCATGATAGGCTTTTTTATTATTTGCAATCAGGCGATTTTCTGATTTTTTTGCCATATCCTATCCCATCCTTTCCATTTTAAAATCTACTGTCTTTGTATTCTCATCTGCATTTTCTACCCAGACTCTCACTTTCTGGCCCATGGCATATATTTTTCCTGTCATATCCCCTACAAGACAATATCTTTCTTTATCAAAACTATAGTAATCATCTGTTAAGGTATTGACATGCACTAAACCTTCTACAGTATTATCCAGCTCTACATAAACTCCCCATTCTGTTACACCAGAAATAGTTCCTTCAAAAGATTCCCCAATATGCTGCTTCATATATTCTGCTTTTTTCATCTTAACGGTTTCCCGTTCTACTTCTTCTGCTCTTCTTTCCATGGCACTAGATTGTCTAGCTACTTCTTCTAAAATTTCTTTATAATGCTGAATTTTTGCCTCTGTCATTTTACCACGAATCGTCTCTTTAATAATTCTGTGTATCTGTAAATCCGGATACCGACGAATGGGAGAGGTGAAATGGCAATAATATTTTGCGGCCAAGCCGAAATGTCCACTGTCTTCCACAGTATATTTTGCCTGTTTCATAGAACGCAAAATCAATCTTGCAAAGAAAGGCTCACATTCCATTCCTTCCAATTCCCTTAAAATTTTCTGTACTTCTTTAGGTGAAATTGTTTCCTTTCCTTTTTTTACTTTTATTCCCGCCTGATGTACCATTTCAAGAACTGCCTCTATTTTCTCCATATCAGGGTTCTCATGAGTTCTGTATACAAAAGGCAATCCCAAAATAGAATATTCCTCTGCCACTGTTTCATTAGCCGCTAACATAAAATCTTCAATCAAGCGAGTGGCAATATTCTGTTCATATGGATAAATATCAATAACTTTACCGTATTCATCCAAAATCAGTTTACTTTCTGGAAAATCAAAATCAATTGCGCCCCTTTTTTTTCTTCTATTTCTAAGGAGTTCAGATAATTCCTTCATCTGGAAAAACATTGGCAAAAGTTCTTCATAACGATTTGTAAGATTTTCATCTTCTTTTAAAAGAATTTTTTTTACGTCTGTGTAACTCATTCTTTCTTTTACATGAATCACACTTTCCACGATACGATGGGAAACCACTCTCCCTGTTTTATCAATATCCATCAGACAGCTCAGTGCCAATCGATCCTCTCCCGCATTCAAAGAACAAATTCCGTTAGAAAGTTTTTTCGGCAACATTGGAATAACCCGGTCTGCAAGATACACACTGGTACCTCTTTTCAAGGCTTCTTTATCCAAAGCGCTGTTATATTGAACATAATTACTCACATCTGCAATGTGTACACCTAAATGATAGAATTCTTCATCTTTTGTAAGAGACACCGCATCATCCAAATCCTTGGCATCTTCTCCATCTATAGTCACCATAACAACATTTCTTAAATCTTCTCTGCCGTAAAAGTCCCCTTCGTTTAAAGTTTCCTTTATACGTTCTGCCTGTTTTTGCACCTTCTCAGGAAATTCCATTGGAAGTTCATAACTTTTTGCCACACACAAAACATCTACTCCACACTCTCCAGGTTTTCCTAGGATTTCAATGATTTTTCCTTCTGGGGATCGTCTCTTATTTCCATAATCTTTGATTTGCGCAAGAACTTTATCTCCATCTTCCGCCGCCAATGATTTTCCTGAAGGAATGAACACATCTTTTAAAAAACGTTGATTATCTGTAACCACAAATCCAAATCCATCGCACTGCTGATAAGTTCCTACAACTTCTCTCGTACCTCTTTCCAGTACCTTAACAACTTCTCCTTCACACCTTTTACCATCTTTACTATCTTTTTTCACCACAATCTGTACGGTATCCCCATGTAATGCGGTACCAATACTTTCTTCTGGAATAAAAATATCTTCTTCTGCCTCTGGAATTTCTAAAAATCCGAAACCTCGTGGATGGCTGATAAATGTCCCTGTATAGTACTGTCCTTTTTTTCTCTCTGTTTTTGTTGATTGTTTTCCCGTTTCTTTTTTTACACTATTACTTTTGACTATTTCATATCTGCCTCTTTTATTAATGGCAATCTTTCCTTCTTCCAGAAGCATATCTAAAATTTTATGAAGTTCTTCCCTCTTTCCTGCTGGAATTTGAAGGATTACCGCCAATTCTTTTGCTCTCATTGGGCGATATTCTTTACAGCACATAATTTCATATACAATTTTTTTTCTTTTTTTTATTTGTTGATTTTTTTTCAATGTTTTTATCCTCAAAAAAGATGACACCCTTGCAACGCAAGAGTGCCATGATTAAAATTTCAAATTCAATACCAAAGCTAACACAAAGAATAATACACCAAGAATTTTTGTTACTTTTACTAAAGTACCTTCCATGGAGCGTCCTTTATTTTTCCCCCAGTAAGTCTCAGACATACCGGAAAGACTTCCCAGTCCCTGAGATTTTCCTTCCTGCATCAGAATGATTACAGCTAATGCAATACAATCTATAATGAAAAGTACAGTTAAAGCAATTCTTAAATATTCCATCGTTACACCTCCTAATTGCTAAGCACTACAAGTGTAACACAGGAACTTTGCAATTTCAACTATTATTTTTTATAAATGGATTTCTATATCTAGCTTCTTGTCCTAGTTCGTCTTCTATTTCCAAAAGCCTGTTATACTTTGCAGTTCTCTCTCCTCTACATGGTGCTCCTGTTTTTATCTGTCCTGTTCCCATTGCCACTGCTAAATCTGCAATAAATGTATCTTCACTTTCTCCTGATCTATGAGAAACAATGGCAGCATAACCTGCTTTGTGCGCCATATTTACTGCTTCCATGGCCTCTGATAAACTCCCTATTTGATTCACTTTAATCAGTATAGCATTTCCTGCTCTCATTTCGATTCCCTTTTGGAGTCGCTTTGTATTAGTAACAAATAAGTCATCTCCTACTAGCTGTACTTTATGACCTAAACGCTTTGTCATTTTTACCCAGCCTTCCCAATCTTCTTCACAAAGACCATCTTCAATAGATACAATAGGAAACTTTTCTAAAAGTTCTTCATAATAAGAAATCATTTCTTCTGCACTTTTTATAATTCTTTTATTTTGCATAATGCTTTGTCCTGGAAAATAATACATTCCATTTTCATAAAGCTCACTGGCTGCTATGTCCAGTGCGAAAGAAATTTCTTTTCCTGGTAGAAACCCTGCCTCTTTAACTGCTCTTACCATATACTCTAATGCTTCTTCTGCTCCTTTTAAATCTGGTGCAAAACCACCCTCATCACCCACAGCAACAGATAATCCCTCTGATTGCAAAATTTCCTTTAATTTGTGGTAAATCTCTACACACATACGAAGTCCTTCTCTAAAACAACAGGCACCAACAGGCATAATCATAAATTCTTGAAAATCTATAGTATTCTCTGCATGTTTTCCTCCGTTTAAAATATTCATCATAGGAACAGGCATATCATGTGCCTGACAGCCTCCTAAATATTGATACAACGGAACTCTGAGAGCTTTAGCTGCTGCATCTGCAGCCGCTAAAGACACACCTAAAATGGCATTTGCTCCTACTTTCTCTTTATTTTCCGTTCCATCTTCTTGTTTCAGCAAGGTATCAATATGTCTTTGATTTAACACATTTTCTCCCAAAACACTTTCTGATAATTTATCATTTATATTTTCTACTGCTTTTAAAACCCCTCTTCCAAAATATCGTTTATCCTTATCTCTTAGCTCTAAAGCCTCGTATTTTCCTGTGGATGCACCTGATGGAATAATAGCTTTTCCTGTATATCCGTCTTTGCCCACAATCCCTTCTCCTACTGTCACTTCTGTTTCCACTGTAGGATTACCTCTGGAGTCCAACACTTCTCTGGCGTAAACCTTTCTAATCGGTAAATAGCGATTCATGTCACAACCTCCTGTTTTTTTCATTTCCAATAATAGTATTCTCATCCACTACTTTTTTCATTCAAGCGATCAAAAAAAGAGACCACTTTTCAGCAGTCTCCTTAGTAATATTTTTATTTTTTAATCAATAAAGATTTTCCTGTCATTTCTTTCGGCTGTTCCATACCCATTAACTCAATAAGTGTTGGTGCAATATCTGCAAGACAACCACCTTCTCTTAAATCATAAGAAGGATCAGCATTTACAAGAATAAATGGAACTGGATTTGTAGTATGCGCTGTAAATGGAGCACCTGTCTCATAATCCACCAACTGCTCTGCATTTCCATGATCTGCACAAATAAACATCTGACCGTTAACTTCTTTAATTGCCTCAACAGTTTTACCTACACATTCATCTACTGCTTCAATTGCTTTAATAGCTGCAGCTTCTACACCTGTATGCCCAACCATATCTGGATTTGCAAAGTTAATGATAATCACATCATATTTATCTGATTTAATTGCCTCTACCAATTTATCACATACTTCATATGCACTCATCTCTGGTTTTAAATCATAGGTAGCAACTTTTGGAGATTTAACCAGAATTCTATCCTCTCCTTCATTTGGTTCTTCCACACCACCATTGAAGAAAAATGTAACATGAGCATATTTTTCTGTTTCCGCAATACGTGCCTGTTTTTTTCCATGAGCAGCTAAAAATTCACCAAATGTATTTGTAATTGCTACCTTATGGAAAGCAACATCTTTGTTTGGAATAGTTGGATCGTATTCTGTAAAGCATACAAATGTGACATCCAATCTCTTTTCCCTTGTAAATCCTGTAAATTCATCATCGCAGAAAGCTCTTGTAAGCTCTCTTGCTCTATCTGGACGGAAATTAAAGAAGATTACAGAATCTTTATCCTGAATTGTCCCTACCGGTTTACCTTCTTTTACCAAAACTGTAGGCATTACAAATTCATCTGTTTTTTCAGCTTTATAAGATTCTTCTACTGCAGCTACTGGGCATTCTGCCTGTACACCTTCTCCTTTTGTCATTGCGTTAAATGCCAACTCTACACGTTCCCAACGATTATCTCTATCCATAGCATAATAACGTCCCATGATAGAAGCAACCTGACCTACACCTAACTCTTTCATCTTATTACAAAGCTGCTCAATATATCCTTTTCCCCCTGTAGGTGGTGTATCTCTACCGTCTAAGAAACAATGTACAAATACTTTAGAAAGTCCTTCTTTTTTTGCCAGTTCTAAAAGCCCAAATACATGAGTCAAATGGCTGTGTACACCACCGTCAGATAATAATCCGAATAAATGTAATGCAGAATTGTTTTCTTTTGCATTTTTAACTGCCTTTAATAAAGCTTCATTTTTAAAGAAATCTCCATCTTCGATTTCTTTTGTAATTCTTGTAAGTTCCTGATAAACAATACGTCCAGCTCCCATATTTAAATGACCTACTTCAGAATTTCCCATCTGTCCCTCAGGAAGTCCTACTGCCATACCACTGGCATTTCCTTTTACAAAAGGATATTTCTCCTTTAACATATCCATTACAGGAGTTTTCCCTTCACATACTGCATTTGCTTCACATTTGTCATTTAATCCATATCCATCAAGAATCATTAATACGGTTGGTTTTTTGCTCATAACATTTCTCCTTTCTGATCTATATAATAGAAATACCGATTTCTCATTTCATTTTATTACCAAAGGTATTCTATCACGAAATAAGAAATCGGTAAATGCTTTTTTCTATAATTTTCTAAGACAAGACTTTAGACAAAAATTCTTTTGCCCTTGGTGTCTTTGGATTTTCAAAAAATTCTGTCGGTGTACTATCCTCCAAAATTTTTCCTTCATCCATAAATAAAATTCGATTGGCAACTTCCTTCGCAAATCCCATCTCGTGGGTAACAATAATCATTGTCATGCCTTCTTTTGCCAAAGCTTTCATTAAATCTAATACTTCCCCAACCATTTCAGGATCTAACGCACTGGTTGGCTCGTCAAAAAGAATAACATCTGGATTCATGGCAAGAGAACGTACAATTGCAACTCTTTGTTTCTGTCCTCCGGACAAAGTGGATGGATAAACATCCGCTTTATCTTCAAGCCCAATTCTTTTTAGCAAATCCAGAGCCTGTGCTTTTGCTTCCTCACGAATTTGCACTTTTGTAGTAGTCACCGGAAAAAGTTCTTCCTTCTGAGATGCAAATACATTCTTTACTTTTATCACAAAGTTCTTTCTTTTTTTCTGTCGTAATTCCTGACATTTTACATATACCGGTGCCATCATAATATTTTGAATAACTGTTTTATTATGGAAGAGATTAAAGTGCTGAAAAACCATTCCCATATGACGGCGATGAATATTGATATCTACTTTCATATCTGCAATATCTACACCATTAAAGATAATGCTTCCTCCAGTAGGATCTTCCATACAATTTAAACATCTTAAAAACGTACTTTTTCCAGAACCTGAAGGTCCAAGGACAACCATAATATCACCTTTATTAATTGTGACATTAATATCCTTCAAAACCTGAACATGATTAAAATCTTTTTTTAAATTAATTACGTCTATCACTCTTTTTCAGGCTCCTTTCTAATAATTTTACCAACAAAGAAATTAATAATACTAAAATAATATAAATTAATGCCATTACCAGATATGGCACCATAAATTCATAACTATTGCTTCCAATATAACTGAATGCAACATATAAGTCAGCAGCGCCTACAAAACTTACAATTGAAGTTTCCTTAATCAAAGAAATAAATTCATTTCCTAAAGTTGGCAGAATATTTTTAACTGCTTGTGGAATAACAATTTTCACCATACTTACACTAAAACTTAATCCCACTGCTCTTCCGGCTTCTAACTGCCCTGCATCTACAGACTGAATTCCACTTCGCATAATTTCTGAAATATATGCACCACTATTCAATCCAAAAACAGCCATGGCAACTACCTCACCTGAAGTGCGAATGCCCATAATTGGAAGAAGTACATAATAAAATACCAGAAGCTGTACCACCATTGGTGTACCCCTAAATAGCGCTACATAAAAACTGCAAATCCCATTCAAAATTCTAGGCAAACGTTTATATTTAGGAAGAACACGAACCGTTGCAATTAAAGTACCGATTAAAATACCCACAATCAAGCCTACAACAGCTATCATTAAAGTATTTTGAAGTCCTTCCAGAACTTTCACATATCCGTTCTGTTCCAGAAAAATTTCCATAAATTTATTTATTTTCTGTTCAAAGTTACCCATTTTATCACCTTTTCATTTACTGCATCTCGTTAATTGCTTCTGTAATGCACTTAGCTGGAGCTGCATCTACCAATACATATCCAATATTTCCATTAATTAAATCTTGTACTGCTAAAGAACTATTTTTATAAGTAACACATTTTGCCGGAAGTCCTGGGAATCCCCATTCTTCATCCCCCTCAATATAGTACTGACCTGTTGTTCCTGCCTGCACACCAATAGAGTCAGAAGCTTTTAATTCATTTAAAAGTTTTTCTACTTCAGCTGCATCCTTGCAGTTATCAAAAGTTGTATTGTCACTGGATACAACCAGTCTCTGAGATGCTTCATAATATGTGTTAGAAAATGTTACCTGCTCTGCCCTTTCTTCATTTACAGTTAAACCAGCCATTGCAATATCGCATTTTGATTGTCCTACGGATAAGCAAACTGCATCAAAGTCCATATTCTGAATAACCAGCTCCTGATCTAGTTCTTCTGCAAGAAGAGAGGCAATCTCCATATCAATCCCATAGTATTCATCACCTTTTGTAAATTCAAATGGCTCAAATGCTGCATTTGTAGCAACTACCAACTGTTCTTTGGAAGTATCTAGTTTTGCAGACTTTACTGCAGTAGGCTCACCATCGGAAAAATATTTTTCACAAATCTTATCTAAAGTTCCATCTTCTTTAATTTTTGCAATAAAAGTATTAACCTGATCTAATAATTCTGGCTGATTTTTATCAATACCAAAAGCATATTCTTCATCTGTTAAATCAACATCAATAATCTTTGCAGTTGTTTTTCCTCCACTCTTTTTTTCTCCATCTTTATCGCTTCCACAAGCTGTCATAGACATTGCCATCAATGCTGCTAATACTGCTGCCAATAATTTTTTCTTCATATCTATTCTCTCCTTTTATACATTTGCTTTGTATATTCTGTATATTTATTCATCTGTTAAAGAATTATAACAGTTCTTTCCCTATTTGGCAAGTCTTTTTCATCTTTTTTATATATTTATTCATTTCTATGTATATCAATACACTATAATTGGTGTATTCACCTCAATATTCTCATAAATTGTTCGCACATGATCCAATGGAGTATTTACACAGCCATGAGAACCATTTGTTAAATAAATCCCTCCTCCATAGCTATTTCGCTTTGTCAAGTCATGAATTCCGATACCTCCGTTAAAAGGCATCCAGTAATTAACCGGTTCTTCATACTCTGTACTTCCATCGGGTTTCTTTCCTACTAAAGTAAATGGACTTGCTTTATCCTTTAGTCTCCATACTCCTCCTTTCGGCGTTCCATGTCCTTTGTTGGGATTTCCTGTGACAACTGGTGTATCTACCAGACAAGTTCCATTTTTATAAAACCACATACGCTGCTGATCAATGGAAATTTCCACATATGTACCATTAATATCATTTCCTTCATGGGTTTGAGCTTTATATAACCAAATGGGTTCGATTTCTCCACTTTGTCCTGCATTTAGTGCTGCGATTATTGCATCGGTTGTTTTATCCTGCCATACTCGCCAACCATAATCGCCAGTAGTTAAATGCACAGTTCCTCCCCCTGTAGTCTGAAAATCACGAGGTTTCCCATAAGTATTATATTTTTCAGACCAACCAATAACTACTGGTTTTACAAGATTAACATCGAAAGTATACGTCCCATCTTCACCCTTTGCCAACCATGACTTCAGCATGTCCCTTGTAATCGTCTCTATTCCACTTCCAAAATTTACGGTAATCTGAGAGGAAGTAATCTTATTCAACTGCTCAGCTTCCGCTACTAGACCTTCGTCACTTTGCAATATGGCTGGTTTTAAATAACAATCCTCTTCCATCAAAGAAACTTCTGTTTTTCCTTCATCTACTGCATTCTTAAGAACTTCTATCGTCTTTTCTTTATCTAATGCAGTTCCTTCTACTTCTGGCACAATTTGATATGTTGTGCCATCATCCTCTACCTTTGCATCTTGAGGTAAAGTCATATAATCATCCTGCATACAAACTAATTGATTTACCGCTTGTTCAAAACTAGCTTTATCATAGGAATGCTCCACAGAAATAGTATAATTTTTATCTTGAAAGATCTGTATAGGCCATAACCAGGAATTCTGCTTATCTTTTACTTTATCCAATGATTTATCATCTTTATACTGAAGTTTAATAGCTGTACCACTGATTATTTCACTTTTATCTTCTTTTTCCTTTATTGTTAAGGAATAGTCCGTTGAATTTTTTTTCATAATTTCCTTAACCGCTTTCACTTTCTTTCCTCCATAGGACTGATCATTAATCTCTGTCCCCGGATAAAATCGCTCCTGATAATAAACAGACAAAGACACGTATCCTAATAAAAGGCATGTTGCAATCCCTCCTGTAACACCCCACAGAATTTTTGCATTTTTCTTCTTATTATTTCCTCTTTGCTCTTTCTTTATTCTCTGGTCCGCTTTTTTTAAATTTTTTAATTTTTGCTTACTGCTTTTCTTATTATTCACCAAACAAACTTCCTTCTCTGAAAAAACACATCTTAATAAGTTACATATATTTTCATTTTACTCCAAAAAAAGACAAAATAAAAGCTTTTTATACCCTTCTCTTGCAATCCTCATACTTTTTTAATATTATTTATAATATGTTTACTGAAAGGAAATATTTTTGTATGAATTCATTATTAGACATTACTTGCTGTCAACTCTGCCCTAGATCCTGTAGAGTCAATCGTCAAGTCACAACTGGATTTTGCGGATGTACCAACGAAATAAAGGCGGCCAGAGCCGCTTTGCACTTTTGGGAAGAACCTTGTATCAGTGGTACACAAGGAAGCGGGGCTGTTTTCTTTTCTGGCTGTACTTTAAAATGCTGTTTCTGTCAAAATTTCCAAATCAGCTGTGAAAACTTCGGAAAAACATTATCTATATCACAACTTAGCGAGATTTTTCTAAATCTTCAAGAACAGGGAGCCCACAATCTTAATTTAATCACTCCTACTCAGTATCTTCCTTTTATTATAGAAGCTTTGGATAATATAAAAACCTCTCTTACCATACCCGTCATTTATAATTGCGGTGGTTACGAAAGGCCAGAGGTCATTAAACTTTTAAAAGATTATGTTGATATATATATTCCTGATTTAAAGTATTTTGACTCTTCTTTGTCTCATTCGTACTCAAAGGCTCAAAATTACTTTACTTTTGCATCAAAGTCCATTCTAGAAATGATTCAACAGACAGGCGTTCCCGTCTTTGATCAAAAAGGTATTTTGCAAAAAGGCGTTCTCATTCGCCATCTGGTTTTGCCCGGATGTAAAAAAGATTCTATGAAACTATTAGAATGGTTAAATGAAACACTGCCGAAACATAGTTTTTTGCTAAGTCTACTAAGCCAATATACACCTATGTATCATGCTATGGAATATCCTGAAATCAATCGACGAGTAACAACTTATGAATATAATAGCGTTTTAAAAAGAGCCATTGATCTAGGACTTGAATATGGATTTATGCAGGAAAGAAGTAGTGCCTCTTCTTCGTACACCCCTTCTTTTCAACTAGAAGGTCTATAAATAAAAAGAAAAAGAACCGGAAATCTTTTTGACAGAGACTTCCGGTTCTCTTAAAATCAATCATTTTAATTGGGAATATTTTATTTATAGTTTACAATTGAACCAAAATCTGGTTTTAATGCAGCACCACCAACTAATCCACCATCAATATCCGCTTGAACAAATAATTCTGGAGCTGTTGCTGCGTTTACAGAACCACCATACTGAATACGAATTGCTTCTGCTGTTGCTTCATCGTAAACTTCTGCAATACACTCACGAATTGCTTTACAAACTTCCTGAGCCTGTTCTGTTGTAGCTGTTTTACCTGTTCCAATTGCCCAAATTGGTTCATAAGCGATAACTGCTTCTTTTGCCTGTTCTGCTGTAATTCCCTGGAATCCAACTTTTACCTGCTGGCGAATAAAGTCCATAGTAACACCCTGTTCTCTCTGTTCCAGAGTTTCACCACAGCACATAATTGGAGTTAAACCATGTTCAAATGCTTTATGCATTTTTTTGTTAATATCTTCATTTGTTTCACCGAAATATTCACGTCTTTCAGAATGTCCTAAGATAACATATTTAACCCCTGCATCTACCAACATGTTTGGAGAAATTTCCCCTGTATATGCGCCTTTTTCTTCAAAGTACATATTTTCAGCACCAACCTGAATGTTGCTTCCTTTTACTGCTTCTACAACTGGCACAATATCAATAGCAGGTACACAGAATACCACATCTACTTCTTCGTTTGCTACTAATGGTTTTAATGTGTTTACTAATTCAACTGCTTCGCTTGGTGTCATGTTCATTTTCCAGTTACCAGCGATGATTTTTTTTCTTGCCATGGGAATGACCTTCTTTCTTTATAATTGTATCGTATCTTTTCTTATTTATCGTTTGCTGCAGCAACGCCTGGTAATTCTTTTCCTTCCAGGAATTCCAAAGAAGCACCGCCACCTGTAGAGATATGTGTCATTTTATCACCATATCCCAAGATATTTACCGCTGCTGCAGAATCACCACCACCGATAATGGTTGTAGCGTCTGTATCAGCCAGTGCTTTTGCAACTGCTGCTGTACCATGTGCAAAGTTTGACATCTCAAAGCAACCCATTGGTCCATTCCATACAACTGTCTTAGCATCTTTTACAGCATCTGCAAAGATTTTTTCTGTTTCAGGTCCGATATCCATTCCTTCCCAGCCTTCTGGAATCTGTCCGCTTCCTACAATCTGAATATTGCAATCATTAGAGAATCTATCACCAATTCTATGGTCTACAGGAAGAAGAAGTTTTACTCCCTTTTCAACTGCTTTCTTTTTCATTTCTAATGCGTACTCTAAATAATCATCTTCACATAAAGAAACGCCAATGCTACCGCCTGCTGCTTTAGAGAAAGTATATGCCATACCTCCCCCAATGATTAAAGTATCAACCTTATCAAGAAGATTGTTAATAACAGAAATTTTACTGGATACTTTTGCACCGCCAAGAATAGCAACAAAAGGTCTCTCTGGATTATTTACTGCATTTCCTAAGAAATCAATTTCTTTCTGCATTAAATACCCAACAACTGCTGTATCAACAAATTTTGTAACTCCTACATTAGAGCAATGTGCTCTATGAGCTGTACCAAATGCATCATTTACAAATACTTCACAAAGAGATGCAAGTTCTTTAGAGAATTCCTCTCCATTTTTTGTTTCTTCTGCACGATAACGTGTATTTTCAAGTAAAATAACTTCGCCATCTTTCATTTCTGCTACTGCTGCTTTGGCATTTGGTCCTACAACCTCTGGATCAGCAGCAAATTTAACTTCCTGACCTAATAATTCAGATAAGCGTTTTGCAACTGGTGCTAAAGATAATTCTGGCTTTGCCTCTCCTTTTGGTTTTCCAAGATGAGAACATAAAATTACTCTACCGCCATCTGCAATTAATTTTTTAATAGTAGGAAGAGCAGCTACCAAACGATTTTCATCTGTAATCTTCCCTTCCTGTAATGGTACATTAAAGTCACAACGAACCAGGACTTTTTTTCCTTTTACGTTAATGTCATCAACTGATTTTTTATTAAGCATTGAGAAATGCCTCCTTTTTTTTATTTTCCCGTCTTTCTTTTCTATAGACGAAAAGGGTCCGGTCCATAATAGACCGGACCCTTATTGAGCCTTATAATACTCGAAGATTATTTGTTTAATAATTTTCCAAAGTATTTGATTGTTCTAACCATCTGGCTTGTGTAAGAGTTTTCGTTGTCATACCATGATACAACCTGAACTTCTGTTGTGCCATTTTCTAATGGAAGAACCATTGTCTGAGTAGCATCAAACAGAGAACCATATCTCATACCTACGATATCGCTAGATACGATTTCGTCTGTGTTATATCCGAAAGATTCTGTAGCCGCTGCTTTCATAGCATTGTTGATTTCCTCAACTGTTACGTTTCCTTTTACAACTGCTGTTAAGATTGTTGTAGAACCTGTTGGTGTTGGAATACGCTGAGCAGCACCAATTAATTTTCCGTTTAATTCAGGGATAACTAATCCGATTGCTTTTGCAGCACCTGTGCTGTTTGGTACGATATTTACTGCTGCAGCACGAGATCTTCTTAAATCACCTTTTCTCTGTGGTCCATCAAGTGTCATCTGATCACCTGTGTAAGCGTGAATTGTGCACATAATACCGGACTGGATTTCTGCTAAGTCATTTAATGCTTTTGCCATTGGAGCTAAGCAGTTTGTTGTACAAGAAGCTGCAGAAATGATATTATCATTTTCTGTTAATGTTTCATGGTTTACATTGTAAACGATTGTTGGTAAGTCGCTTCCTGCTGGTGCAGAGATAACAACTTTTTTAGCACCTGCATCAATATGAGCCTGAGCTTTTTCTTTAGATGTGTAGAAACCTGTACACTCAAGAACTACATCTACGCCGATTTCTCCCCATGGAAGTTCAGCTGCGTTTGCTTTTGCGTAAATTTTGATTTCTTTTCCATCAACTGTAATGAAATCTTCACCTGCTGTTACTTTATCAGCTAATTCGTATCTGCCCTGAGTAGAGTCATATTTCAGTAAGTGAGCTAACATTGCTGGAGATGTTAAATCGTTGATTGCTACGATTTCAAATCCCTCTGCTCCGAACATCTGTCTAAATGCAAGACGACCAATACGTCCAAAACCATTAATTGCTACTTTTACTGCCATGATTTTTATTCCTCCTAAAAGTGATTGATTTAATGTGAGTTCTTCAACAAAAGAAATATACTTTGTTAAAGAAACATCAACCTTGTCCATATTGTACCTGTTTTTATCCAAAAATTCAAGTCTATTTTCAAATTTCCTATGGTTTCATTCTTTCTCCTCTTGAAATTTCCTTTAATTTCCCTTTATAATGAAGAAAAATTTGTATTTTAATTATGTCTTAAATTTATATGAAAGGAAAAATTTTATGTACTTTGATTTTCATCTCCATTCGAATTTTTCTGAAGATAGTACCAGTTCTATGGAAGAAATGATTAAAAAAGGAATTGCGCTACATTTAAAAGGAATGTGCTTTACAGAACATATGGATTTAGATTTCCCAGGAAATTCTTTTAGCTTTTTGACGAATTTAGATATGTACACAGAGACTTTTTTACAGTTAAAAGAAAAATATCAATCCCAAATAACTCTTTATTTCGGTCTAGAGGTAGGCTTACAACCGCATTTAAAAAAAGAAATACCACAACTTTGTAGTTCTAAAAATTTTGATTTTCTTATAGGTTCTACCCATGTTGCAAACCGTCTAGATCCCTATGAAGCAGCTTTTTTTGAAAATAGATCTGAAAAACAAGCTTATCAAAATTATTTTGAAGTTCTTCTTAAAAATCTTCAAACTTATTCTTGCTTTGATACCTGTGGACATATTGACTATGTAGTTCGCTACGGACCTTCCAAAAATACACATTATTGTTATAGAAATCATGCTGATACACTTGATGAGATTTTAAAAACTCTGATTTATAATGGAATTGGTATGGAATGTAACACTTCAGGTTTTAAATATGGCCTAGGGCAGCCTCATCCTTCTTTGGAAATTTTCACACGCTATAAGGAATTAGGCGGAGAAATCATCACTCTCGGTTCCGATGCTCATTCTCCATCTTATATTGCATATGATTTTGAAAAAGCCTCTGCCCTTTTAAAATCTTGTGGTTTTCATTATTATACTATTTTCAAAAATCGGAAACCAGAATTTATTCCGTTGTAAAACAGATCTAAAATAAAACGCATAAACTCACCTTTTAATAGGCTGATTTATGCGTTTTTTATTAAATATTTTCTATCAGGCTTTTCCTAAAATAATACCGCCTCCAGCTACATATTCCCCTTGGTAAAAAACAACTGCCTGTCCTGGGGTAACTGCTCTTTGAGGTTCGCGAAATATAACTTTTACTTTACCTTCTCCCATATCCTCCAGTGTACATACTGCTCCTGCATGGTTATAACGAATTTTTGCAATAAATTCTTTTCCTTCTTCTAGGTGCTCAATAGCCATAAAATTTACTCTATTACAAATCAATTTTGTTACAAATAAATCTTCATTTTCCCCAATAACAACCTCATTCGTATCAGGTTTTATTTCTGTTACAAATACGGGATGTCCCATTGAAAGATTTAATCCTTTTCTCTGTCCAATGGTATAATGAATAATTCCTTTATGCTTTCCAATTACCCTACCATTTTCTAAAACATAATTTCCTTCTTCAATCTTTTTTCCCGTATTTTCTTCAATAAATTTTGCATAATCGTTATCCGGCACAAAACAAATTTCCTGACTATCCTTCTTATGGGCAACTGGAAGCCCTGCATCCTGTGCAATTTGGCGAATTTCATCTTTCGTATATTCCCCTACAGGCATCAATGTTCTGGAAAGTTGCTCCTGTGTAAGATTATATAAAGCATAAGTTTGATCTTTTTTGGCAGTTACAGAATTTCGAATCGCATATCGTCCATTTGGAAGTAGTTCTACTCTGGCATAATGTCCTGTAGCAATATAATCTGCTCCTATATCTAAGCTTCTTTTTAGAAGAGACTCCCATTTTACGTACCGATTACATGCAATACATGGATTAGGAGTTCTCCCCTGAAGATATTCCTCATTAAAATAGTCAATCACTCTTTCTTTAAATTCTTTCCGAAAATTCATAACATAATACGGAATATCTAAAATCTGAGCAACACGTCTAGCATCATCTACTGCACTTAGTCCACAGCAGCCACCGTTTTCTTCCTGAAATTCACGGTCTTCTTCCTGCCAAATTTGCATAGTCACTCCAATTACATCATAACCTTGCTTCTTCAATAAATAGGCTGCTACAGAAGAATCTACTCCACCAGATAATCCTACAACAACTTTTTTTCCATTCATTAATATTCTTCCTCTTCTTCATCTTCATGAATATCTGATTTTGGTTTAGAAAGACCTTCAATCTTGATTCCATGTTTTTCTGCATAATCCCACAATGCAGCATGAATTGCTTCTTCTGCCAATAAGGAACAATGTACTTTGACAGGAGGAAGCCCATCTAAAGCTTCCATAACTGCTTTATTTGTAACTTTCAAAGCTTCTGTAATTGTTTTTCCTTTTACCAATTCCGTTGCCATACTACTAGTTGCCACTGCAGCTCCACATCCAAATGTCTTAAATTTGCAGTCCTGAATCACTTGATTTTCATCAATATCCAGATAAATTCTCATAATATCTCCACATTTTGCATTTCCTACTGTTCCTACACCGCTGGCATTTTCGATTTCTCCTACATTTCTTGGATTCTGAAAATGATCCATAACTTTTTCACTGTACATAATAATTTCCTCCGTCTTTCTCTCTTATTTAGACTGTTTTTTTACAAAATCTTCATATAATGGTGATAAATCACGTAACTTTCCAATAATCTCTTTTAACTGTTCCAATGTGTAATCTAAATCTTCTTTTGTAGTATCTTCTCCTAATGTTAATCTCAAAGAACCATGTGCTATTTCATGAGGTAAACCAATTGCAAGCAATACATGTGAAGGGTCTAATGATCCTGATGTACATGCAGAACCACTAGAAGCAGCAATTCCTTTCATATCCAACATAATCAATAAAGATTCTCCTTCTACAAATTGAAAGCTAAGGTTAATATTATTGGGAAGGCGTTTTACTGGATCCCCATTTAATTTTACATAAGGAATTTCTTTTAATACTTTAGAAATAAAATAATCTCTCAATTCTCTTTCTTTTGCAGTACGTGCTTCCATGGTTTCTACTGCATTTTTAGCTGCCACACCATATCCAACAATGCCGGGAACATTTTCTGTACCGGCACGTCTTTTTCTTTCCTGTGCACCACCATGTACAAAAGAACGAATTTTTACACCTTTACGGATATAAAGACATCCAATCCCCTTGGGACCATTAATTTTATGTGCGCTGGAGCTAAGCATATCGATATTCATCTCATCCACATCAATCGGCACCTGTCCAAAAGCCTGTACGGCATCTGTATGGAATAAAATATCATGCTCTTTCGCAATCATTCCAATTTCTTTAACCGGTTCAATAGTTCCAATCTCATTATTCGCAAACATAATAGAAATTAAAATTGTATCCGGGCGAATTGCCTTTTGCAATTCATCTAAATTAATCAAACCATTTTCATCTACATCTAAATATGTGATTTCAGCACCTTTTTTTTCTAAATATTCACAAGTATGCAAAATTGCATGATGTTCAACCTTACTTGTAATAATGTGTTTTCCTTTTTTACTATAAGCTTCGAAGGTAGCTTTTAATGCCCAGTTGTCAGCTTCACTTCCACCTGCTGTAAAATAAATTTCCTCTGTTTTTGCACCTATAACTTTTGCAATTTCTTCTCTTGCAGTAGTAATGGCTTCTCGACTTCTCTGTCCCACTTCATAAATACTGGAAGCATTTCCATAATTTTCTGTAAAATATGGAAGCATGGCATCAACAACTTCCTGAGAAGTTTTTGTGGTTGCTGCGTTATCCAAATAAATTCTTGTTTTCATATCACTCATCTCCTATATTTAATCACATTTTTGCACTTTAATTTGTCCTCTTTCGCGAGCCAAACGGCTTTCTTCCACTAACTGACTAATTTTTATAGAATCTACAGTTTCCTGAATGCTTTTGTTAATTTCCTGCCAGACATATCGTGTCACACATAAGTCTTCACCCTGACAATGCTCGTTATTTCCTGCTCCGCAGGACACTGCCTCAAGGCTACCCTCTAAAGCTCTAAGCACATCTCCCACAGAAATCTCTTCTGCCGGTTTCGCCAATCGATATCCACCCTGAGCGCCTCTTTCGCTAATAACCAAACCATTGATTTTCAACTTTCTCATAAGTTGTTCCAAATAACTATCTGAAATATTTTGTCTGTTAGAAATACTTTGTATGGAAACCGCTTCCTCATCACTATATAATGCTAAATCGATTAATGCTCTTAATCCATATCTTCCTTTGGTGGAAAGCTTCATTCTATCGCCTCTTTTCAATTCCGACTGTTTTACTCCGATTTCTAATCTTGAAGTAGAATAACACCTTTCCTTTGTTCTGTCAAGATGATTTGAAGAATATATTATGAAAAAGAGAAATTAAGGATTTTACCATGAATAACAGACACTTTCTTTTAAAAAGTACGCTTCTTCTCACACTATCTGGATTTCTTACTAAAATTATTGGTTTTATTTATAGGATATTCCTCTCACAAAAAATTGGTGCACAAGGCATGGGAATTTACCAGCTTATTTTTCCCGTTTATACTTTATGCTATGCAATCGCAATAGGAGGCATACAGACAGCTATTTCCCGACTTACAGCAGCCAAAGCAGCTTTAAAGGATGAGCAGGGAGCTCGTGATATTTTTCTACTCTCTGTGTGTCTTTCCACCACCCTTTCTATTGCTGTAGGATTTTTTTTATATCATCATGCAGACTGGATTGCCGTGCATTTTTTATTAGAAAAGCAATGTACTCCTCTTCTTAAAGTCCTAGCTATTGCTCTTCCTTTTGGGGTTTTTCATTCTTGTATTAACGGATATTATCTTGCCAGAAAAAAGCCTTCGATTCCAGCGGCAGCTCAACTTGTTGAACAATGTTTTCGTGTATCCGCTTCCTTTCTATTATTTTTCATCTGGTCAGAAAAAGGAATTACCATTACACCAAACTTAGCTGTGTTTGGTCTCCTTGCCGGTGAAATAGCCGCATGGATTTTTACCGGCTTCATAATTTTAAAGGATTTTTGCAAAATGCATTATCATATTACTTCTATGAAAACACCTTTCAAAAATTTAAAAGCTATTCTATTGCTTTCTTTACCTTTAACGTGCAATCGACTTTTAGTTAACATTCTACACAGTATTGAAGCCACACTCATTCCTGGTCATTTACAGCTTTTTGGTCTGGATAATGCCTCTTCCCTTTCTATTTATGGTGTTTTAACAGGAATGGCACTTCCTTTGATTCTCTTTCCCTCTGCCCTTACTAATGCACTATCTACTGTCCTTCTTCCCTCTGTAGCAGAAAATCAGGCTTTAGGAAAAAAAGGAAATATCCATAAGAGCATTCTTTTATCCACAAAATATTGTTTACTTTTAGGATTTGTAGCCTTTCTCTTCTTTTATGTAAATGGCGATCTACTGGGAATTTTACTTTTTAAAAATGAGTTTGCTGGCACCTTTATCAAAACTTTGTCCTTTATCTGTCCATGCCTATATTTATCTGGAACTTTAAGCAGTATTTTAAATGGGTTGGGTGCTACATCTCAAACATTTTGGTTAAACACACTAGGACTTTGCATTCGACTTCTTTTTGTATTTTTTGTTATTCCTTATTATGGAATTCAAGGCTATCTTTGGGGATTAATTGCCAGTGAACTCTTTATGACATTACTCTCTTTTTACTTCTTACGAAATTTCCTTTTCAATATTTCACTTTAAAGTTTTAAACTTTACATCAAAAAAATATCGACAATCTATTTTATATGTATTATAATTTACAAAAACATCAACAAAGGAGATTTTTATGAGCTTTCAATTTGTAAAACAACTTCCGACACCTGACGAAGTCAAAGAACATATTCCTATGTCAGACGAATTAAAACAACAAAAAAGAAAACGAGATAAGGAAATACAAGATGTGTTTACTGGTGATTCTGATAAATTTCTCGTTATTATAGGTCCTTGTTCCGCCGACAGAGAAGACTCTGTATGCGAATATACAAACCGCCTGGCAAAATTACAAGAAAAAGTTTCTGATCGCCTAATTCTAATTCCTAGAATTTATACCAATAAACCAAGAACTACCGGAGAAGGCTATAAAGGTATGCTCCATCAACCAAATCCTGAAGCGAAGCCTGATGTATTGGCTGGTATTATGGCAATTCGCAGCATGCATATTCGCTCACTTAAAGAAACAGGTCTTACCTCTGCTGATGAAATGCTTTATCCTGATAATTGGCATTATTTATCAGACGTACTGTCCTACGTTGCTATTGGTGCCCGCTCTGTAGAAAATCAGGAGCATCGACTTATGGTCAGCGGTCTTGATATCCCTGCAGGTATGAAAAATCCTACTAGCGGAGACTTCTCTGTTATGCTGAATTCTGTTGTTGCTGCGCAAAAAGGACATGATTTTATTTCTAGGGGTTGGGAAGTAAAGACGAAAGGAAATCCCTTAACACATACAATTTTAAGAGGTGCTGTTAGTAAACATGGTAATACAATCCCCAATTATCATTACGAAGATTTACAACGTCTTCTGGAAATGTATAATGAAAGAGAACTTTTAAATCCATCTCTTATCATTGATGCAAATCATTCTAACTCAGGTAAAAAATATAAAGAGCAAATCCGTATTGTAAAAGAAGTACTTCATAGCCGTCTTGTATCCAAAGAAATTCAAAATCTTGTAAAAGGAGTTATGATTGAAAGCTATCTAGTAGAAGGCTGTCAAAAAATTGCGCCTGATAATATTTATGGAAAATCTATTACAGATCCCTGTCTGGGTTGGGAAGATACGGAAAAACTGATCTTTACCATTGCTGAACTCTGTTAAAGTTCTTAATTATAAAGACCGCACAAGCAACTTCTTAATCCGATTGCTTATGCGGTCCCCTTATTTTTATTCATACACTTTCTTTTATTTCCTTGGATGTGCTTTCATATACACATCCCTAATTTTATTCACATTCATATTCATATAAATTTGTGTTGTAGATATATCTGAATGGCCCATCATCTCTTGCACACTTTTTAAATCCGCTCCATTTTGCACTAAATGCGCTGCAAAAGAATGACGCAATGTATGTGGAGTAATATCCTGCTGTATTCCTGCTAATACAGCATAACTTTTTAAAATTTTCCAAAAACCCTGTCTGCTCATGGCTTTCCCCGAACAATTCACAAACAATAAATCACTGCTATTTTCTCCTAAAAGTTCTGATCTTGCCCACGCCATATAAGCCTCTACTGATTTTTTTGCAGCTGTCCCAAAAGGAATTACTCTCTCTCTTTCACTTTGACTGCATGTAAGATATCCAAATTTTAAATTTACATCTCTTAATGTAAGATGAATTAATTCACTTACTCTAATACCAGTCGCATACAAAAGCTCCAACATAGCTCTATCACGAACACCTTTTGCTGTATTTTCTCTAGGTTGACTTAAAAGCAAGTCTACCTCCTCTACAGTTAAAATTCCTGGAGCCTTTTTCTCTATCTTCGGCGCTTTTAAACCTTCTGCAGGATTTTCTTTCCAACACTCCTTCTGACATAAGTACTGAAAAAAAGCTCTTATGGATGCAACACTTCTGGATATGGAAGAAGCCGCAAAATTTTTTCTTTCTAAGTACATGATATAGGAATTCAGTAAAACAAATGACACCTGATGCCACTCAAAAATTCCTTCCTGCTTTAAAAATTGCTGTAATTTTTTCAAATCTCTCTCATAAGATACTTCTGTATTTTTGGAAGTGCCTCTGGTATTATGTAAATGCTCAATAAATTCTTGTATTTCGCACTTCATATTTCATTCCCCTTCTTTTAGGCATAGTAAGATTATATATCAAATACACTCCAAAAATCAAACGTTATTTTATAAAATTATACCCAATATTTAAAAATCCAACTTAAAAAATTTTGATTAACATAACTTTCTAACCAAATTCCAAGTAAAATACATATGCCTGCACCCAAGCAATAAAAAGCATATACTCCATAATCTATATTTTCTTTTTCCCTTTTTTTCCATATTTTCTTGCTGATAAGCATAACAAGATAAAATAACAGCAACCAACCTGGCAAATAAAAAAGAATCTGGGGTATAAAGCAAACAATTCCCGCCATAAGACCTTTTAGTCCATATTCTAAAGTAAAAATAGTCAAAAGATTTCCTGCCAAAAAACCAAACCACAGTAGGCTTAAAGTAACAATAAAAAAACCAATATACGTCACTCCTGTCAAACAAATAAATAAAAAATAGATTCCCCTATGAAATAAGAGATATTCAAACAAAGCTTTTGAATTTATAAATTCTTTTGATGCAACTGTCCCATATACAGCTAAAAAACCAGAAGGAGAACCTGTTTCTTTAAACAACAGATTTGCCCCTATAATCCCAAGGAAAAAACCTAGCAGATACCAATAAAAAAGAAGTCTGATACTTTTTTTCATACACTTCACCCTGTACAGTTTATGCTTAATGCAGAAAAAAAAGACTCTTATTATAATTATAATAAGAGTCTTTATCACTTTAAGTTAACGATATTATTTTGCGTAATCAATTACACGTGATTCACGAATTATGTTTACTTTAATCTGTCCCGGATATTCCAACTCGGCTTCAATTTGTTTTGAAATATCTCTGCCCAAAAGTACCATATCTGCATCTGTTACATGCTCTGGAACTACCATAACTCGAATTTCTCGCCCTGCCTGAATAGCAAAAGATTTATCCACTCCTTTAAAGGAGTTAGCAATATCTTCTAATTGTTTCAATCTGTTGGTGTATGTTTCTAATGTTTCACGTCTTGCACCTGGTCTTGCCGCAGAAATTGCATCAGCAGCTTGTACAATACATGCAACTAACGAAGTAGGTTCCACATCGCCATGATGTGATTCCACTGCATTAATAACGAGTTGTGATTCTTTATATTTTCTACATAAATCTGCACCAATTTGAATATGGGACCCTTCTACTTCATGATCAATAGATTTCCCAATATCATGGAGCAAACCTGCTCTTTTCGCCATTCGTATATCCGTTCCAACTTCACCTGCAAGTAGTCCTGCAAGCTGTGCTACTTCGATAGAATGTTTTAAAGCATTCTGACCATAACTTGAACGGAATTTCATGCGCCCTAAAAGACGGATAAGTTCTGGATGAATACCATGAACGCCTACCTCCAATGCTGCGGCTTCTCCTTCTTCTCGCATCATTGTTTCAACTTCTTTTTGAGCTTTTTCAACCATTTCTTCAATTCTTGCTGGATGAATACGTCCATCTACAATCAACTTCTCCAACGCAATTCTTGCGATTTCCCTGCGAATAGGATCAAATCCGGATAACACCACTGCTTCTGGAGTATCATCAATAATTAAATCTACTCCTGTCAGTGTTTCCAATGTACGAATATTACGTCCTTCTCGACCAATAATTCTACCTTTCATTTCATCACTTGGTAGTTGTACTACAGAAATTGTAGCTTCTGCCACATGATCCGCTGCACATTTCTGAATTGCTGTTACCACATATTCTTTGGCCTTTTTATCGGCTTCTTCTTTTGCCTTGCTTTCTAATTCTTTATAAAGCTTAGCTGTGTCAATTTTCACTTCATCTTCAACAGTTTTCAACAGATAATCTTTTGCTTGTTCGGAGGTCAGTCCTGAAATTCTCTCCAGTTCCTGCACTCGCTGTCCTTGTAATTCGTCAACTTTCTTTTCCTTTTTCTTTAATTCTGCTTCCTTTGCTGTGTATTCAGCTTCTCTCTTTTCTAAAGCATCTGCTTTTTTATCAAGAGCTTCTTCTTTTGATAAAACACGTTTCTCATACTTCTGAAGTTCACTTCTTCTCTCTTTTGTCTCTTTTTCCAATTCGTTTTTGGTACGGAGATTTTCTTCTTTCGCTTCCAAGAGAGCTTCTCGCTTTTTCGTTTCAGCAGACTTTAATGCTTCATCTATAATGCTTCTCGCTTTGACTTCTGCTGTTCCAATGGTTTCCGCATCTTTTTCTGCTTTCTTCTTAACAGTAATATTTGCGGTAACTGGAACTGCAACCAGCGCAGTAAGAATCACAGCAATAATTGCAATTATTACATAGATTGCCACAGGAGCACCTCCTTATTTAATTTTCATTGTACGAATACAACAGTTTAATTTTATACTGAATTCTTTAAAAAGTCAACATAAAAACAGAAAGTATCATTACTCAATCTGTATAATCTATACAAAATTTTTTCACTCAAAAATCTCACGAAAAACTGATAAAATATCACTAGAGGAAAAACCTCTCCTCAATAAAAATCCATATAATTTTTTCTTTTCTTTTTCGTCTATTTTTTTATCATAAGAACATTTCTTTTCAATTAAGTTACGAATTGTTTCTTTCGTATTTATTTCATCCTGTGTTTCCTCAAAAACTTGAGTTATTAATTCTGCTGAAACTCCCTTTCTTAGCAACTCCATCTTAATTCTGGCTTTTCCTTTTTTCTGTTTTTGACTTTGTACATACATTTCTGCATATCGCCTATCATCTATATAGTGAAAAGATTCTATATAAGATAACGCTCTCTCTATAACAATTTTAGGGTATCCAGATTCTTCAAGTTTTCTTTCTAATTCACATTTCGTCCTATCCATTTTCTGCAACAAATGCATAGCCCGTAACTTTGCTCTTTTTGTTAATACTTCGTCTACAATTTCTGTATAAACATATTCATCTATTTCTTTGCCTTTTTCCAAATGGTAACGAAACAGCTCGCCTTTATATACCACAAAGGCGGGCTGTTCATCTATTTCAATTTGAAATTTTTGCTTTGTCACAGGCTTAATATCCGTAACAATCATCCGCTTTCCCTCTTAAAATTCTTCGGTTTCTGAATTTGCTGTATTTCCCCCAACAGCTGTTGTCTGTTCTGATAAATTTTCATCTGAAAGAAGTCCATAGTGTACTCTTACTTTCTGTTCAATTTCTTCTGCTACTTCTGGATTTTCTTTCAAATATTTTTTTGCATTTTCTCTTCCCTGACCAATTTTTCCATCATTGTAAGCATACCAAGCACCACTCTTATTTACAATTCCTATGTTGGCTGCTAAATCTAAAATATCTCCCTCTTTTGAAATTCCTTCTCCAAACATGATATCAAATTCTGCCTCTTTAAACGGGGGAGCAATTTTATTTTTAACCACTTTAATTCTAGTTCTATTTCCAACCATTTCTCCACCCTGTTTCAAAGTTTCTATTCTACGCACGTCCATGCGGATGGAAGAATAGAATTTCAATGCACGTCCACCTGTAGTAACTTCTGGATTTCCAAACATAACTCCCACTTTTTCACGAAGCTGATTGATAAAAATAACAATACAATTTGATTTACTAATATGTGCCGTTAATTTTCTCAATGCCTGGGACATTAAACGTGCCTGAAGACCTACATGTGAATCTCCCATATCTCCCTCAATTTCTGCTTTAGGCACCAAAGCCGCAACAGAGTCCACAATAATAATATCCACAGCACCAGAACGCACCATTGTTTCTGTAATCTCCAAAGCTTGCTCTCCATTATCCGGCTGAGAAATATAGAGATTATCAATATCAACACCGATATTTTTTGCATACGCTGGATCTAGCGCATGTTCTGCATCAATAAATCCTGCAATTCCCCCTCTTTTTTGCACTTCCGCTACCATATGTAGGGCAACCGTAGTTTTACCACTAGATTCTGGTCCATATACTTCAATAATTCTCCCCTTGGGAACTCCCCCCAATCCCAAAGCAATATCTAAACTCAGTGCGCCTGTAGGTACTGTTTCCACATGCATATTTGCAGTAGAATCTCCTAATTTCATAATAGAACCTTTTCCAAACTGCTTTTCAATCTGTGCTAAAGCACCATCTAATGCTTTCAATTTATCTTCTTTCACCATCTGTGCCATATTTATTCTCCTTTTAATTACACTTTCGCAAATACGAACTTATGTTCGTTCCTATGTTTCATAATAGTATACTTTTCCTATCTTGTCAACTCTTTTTCTTACACTTCAAGAATCACTTCCCATACTACATTCTTTTTCTTTGAAATATGCAGAGAATACTGCAACTATGAAAATTGGATACCGTCTTAATCAGACAGAAAGATCTGTATTACTCTTTCAGTATGCACGCTTTCATCTTTTCTGTCAAGCTGAATTCTTATTTTATCCATAGCACTGCATTTCCTATAATTCACAAATTTCTATTTTATAATAAAACAAAAGAAGATGTTACCAGCGGCAACATCTTCTTTTGTTTTTATATCACATAATCGGCTGCTCTAAAATAGAGCGTACATGAGCAACCTCCTCTGGTTTTGCACAAGCTGCCGGAACATAATAGCTTCTTGCTCTGGCTATTTGATAAATCTCTTCTTGTGACATTTCACACTGATTTCTCATCTGCTTTAAAGTTTGCTTTAATTGTTGGTTTTCCGTCTGTGTAATCATTTCTCCATAGCGAACTAATTCCCCGTTAATTCCCACAAGCGTATCTGCTACCATTGTTTTTTCTGTCATTGCTACCCCTCCTACTGTAAAAATTGCATTAATTGTTGTTTACTTTCCATTGCTGACTGCGCAGATTTCTGAAAAAACTGCTTAATCTGCAAGTCTTGTGACTCCTGTGCATATTCCTGCATTTTACAATGAGTGGTTTCAAATCCACTAATCAAATGGCGCAAATTCTGTAAATCCAGTACTGAAATATCTGTCATAGTAATTTCCTCCTGTTTTTTATTTTACCTTCTTAGTATGTCAGGATTTTTAATTTCTATAACAGGAGACTTTTTCCTTATCTAATCTATCTATGAATTAACCAATCATACATTTCTTCATATTGTTTTGCTGCATTTATCCAGGAAAAATCTTTTGCCATAGCCCGATCTACCAGTTTGTTCCATTCTCTTTTTTTATCATAATAAATATGCTCTGCATAACGGATAATTCCAAGCATCTCATGAGCATTATAATTTTTAAAACTAAATCCTGTACCTGTATTCTCAAACTCATTATACGGCTCTACAGTATCTTTTAATCCACCTGTTTCTCGTACAATTGGCAATGTACCATAACGAAGACTCATAAGCTGACTTAATCCACAAGGCTCAAATAATGAAGGCATTAAGAATGCATCACTGGCTGCATAGATTCTATGAGACAAACCATTATCATAAAAAATATTAGCTGACACTTTCCCCTGATATTTCCATGCAAAATGGCGGAACATATTTTCATATCTTTCCTCACCTGTTCCCAAAACAACTAGCTGAATACTATCCTGACATAACTCATCCATTACATAATTTACTAAATCAAATCCTTTTTGATCAGTTAGTCGTGAAACAACTCCTATCATCATTGCTTTAGGATTTTCTTCCAAACCAAGTTCTTTTTGTAATGCAAGTTTATTTTTCACTTTTTCTTTCCTGAAATTTTTTGCATTATAATTTTTGACAATAAATTTATCTGTCTGTGGATTATACTCTTCGTAATCAATACCATTTACAATACCTCGCAAGTCAGCAGAACGTGCCTGCATCAATCCTTCTAAATGTTCACCATAAAACTCTGTCTTAATTTCCTCTGCGTAGGTATTGCTCACTGTTGTAATTGCATCCGCATACACAAGACCTCCCTTTAACAGGTTCGCATCTTTAAATGCTTCCAGCTTATCTGGAGTAAAAAAATGTGCTGGCAGTCCTGTCAATTGTCTTACTGTTTTAATATCCCAAGTTCCTTGGAATTTCAAATTATGTATGGTCATAACAGTTTTAATGCCTCTATAAAATTCTCCTTGTTGGAAACTATCATTTAAATATACAGGTACTAAACCTGCCTGCCAATCATGACAGTGAATAAGATCTGGCCGAAATCCAATTACTGGAAGTATGGAAAGCACCGCTTTTGAAAAGAAAGAAAACTTCTCAATATCGAAACGAATTTCCCCATAGGGCTGATACCCAGAAAAATAATATTCATTATCAATAAAATAAAATTGTACCCCTTGGAATTCCATCTGCATAATTCCAACATATTCACGTCTATACCCAATATCCATATAAAAATGAGTAACATACTGTAGCTGACTTTTATATTCCTCTTTCATACACGAATATTTAGGAATAACCACCCTTACATCATATTCTTTTTTATCAAAACATTTAGGCAGTGTACCTACTACGTCAGCCAATCCACCTGTCTTTATAAACGGCACCGCCTCTGATGCAACAAACAAAATTTTCTTCACTAAAACACCCTCCTTGTCAGATGAAATATACCGTCTCATATCTTAATTTGTCTAGCAATATTATACTCCTTTTTTTCTGCAAAGAAAAGTCGTTTTATTGTACTAAATTCTTTATTTTTTATATTCTAACCGTATTTTATCTGCAATAAGAGCTATGAACTCAGAATTTGTTGGCTTACCTTTTCCAGTACTAACTGTATAGCCAAACAATTCATCAATAGTATCCATCTTACCTCTGCTCCAAGCTACTTCTATTGCATGGCGAATAGCACGCTCTACTCTACTTGGAGTTGTTTGATGTCTTTTAGCAATAGTCGGATATAATATCTTCGTAATGGAATTGAGCATTTCCATATCGTTAACGGAAAGGATAATGGCATCTCTTAAATACTGGTATCCTTTGATATGTGCCGGCACACCAATTTCATGAATAATATCCGTTACATCTGCCTCCAAATTTCTCTCATAATAACTGCCTGTGTTTTCATAGGCATCTACCTTTCTGATCTCTCTTTTTCTGCCATCTCTAAGACTACGTATATGCTTAATTCTAGATAACAACATATTATTATCAAATGGTTTTAAAATATAGTAATTCGCGCCTAATTGAAATGCATCTTCCGTAATCTGCTCCTGTCCTACTGCAGAAACAATGATAAAAGCTGGCTGTTTCTTTAAATTACTGTCTTTTCCTACTCTCTCCATAACTGTCAGTCCATCTACTTTTGGCATAATAATATCTAAAAGTACAACATCTGGTTCTTTTTCTTTAATAATATCACAAATTTCTGCACCGTTATTTGCATGCCCCACCAATTCCAGCTCTTTATCTTCATTGATTAAATTCCCTAATAAGTCCAACATTTTCTCGTTATCATCTGCAATAGCGACATTTAACTTCTCCATCAATCTTCCTCCATCAATTTTGTCACAGCAATTTCTTCAGAATTTGACGGGCGCCCTTTTCAATCGTCAATAACTGAAGACTCTTAGTATTATATTCTCTGTCGGTTTCAGAATCAAGTTAAATCCTTCTACAATTTACTTTCATTTACGATTATTTTCATATATTTTCGACAAATTCGTTATATTTAACAGTTTTTTTATAGCATATTTTCAATAAAAATCCCGTAACCTTTCGATGAATCTTGTACAAAGACATGGGTAACTGCTCCAATCAATTTTCCATCTTGAAGAATAGGACTTCCACTCATTCCCTGTACAATACCTCCTGTTTTTTCTAAAAGTCTTGGATCTGTTACTTGAATTTCAAAAGCTTTATTTGTATTGGATTTATCCCAATAGATTTCTGTTATTTCAATATCATAGGCCTTCACCTCTTCATTTAGATTTGTCAAAAGTTTCGCTTTTCCTTCCTTTACTTCTTGCTGATATCCCACCATAACTTTCTCATGTGATAAATATTCCTTGTCAAATACTTTACCAAAAATGCCCAAATCTGTATTTTTCTCTATGGTTCCAATTTTTTTATCTTCCTCATATTCAATATATCCTGATAGTTCTCCCGGTGCACCTTTTGCCCCCTTTTGAATAGAAAGGATTTCCGCCTCATACAATTCTCCTTCTGAAATTTCAAGAAGTTCTCCCGTATCTGTATCACTAATTCCATGTCCTAAAGCACCAAATTTTCCATCTTCATCAATATACGTCATAGTTCCAATTCCCTGTGTATTATCTCGAATCCAAAGTCCCAATTTATACTCATCATTTTGATCTAACACAGGTGATATGGAGATAGGTATTTTCTCTCCGGCTCGATTTACAAGAAGCTCCATGGTTTCCCCATGACTTGTTTCAATATTTTTAATCAAATCTTTTTTTCCTGAGACTGGAATACCGTTTATTTCCAAAATATAATCTCCAGACTTGGCTATATGTGCTGCTGGCTCTACTCGTATACCATCTTTACTCACAATTTCACCTGTATCCACTATCAATACCCCCTGTGTTTTCATATATAATCCTGCAGACATACCACATACAGATACCCATTTTTCATCTGTTGATTTCACCTGTACATCTTTTAAATAGATCATATTAAGAAAATAACAGGATACTTGATAACTGCCATCTTCCGATACATCAATAGTCTTAGAATACGTTACAAAAGGTTTCTCTAATATTTGAGAAATTCCCGTTTCCTGTCCCTGGCGGATATAAATAGTGTCTGGAATTGTTTTTTTCAGATAACGAATTCCGAAAATTGTCATAAAACACATATCCGCTAATAATAATACGAAAATAAAGCATCGATAATTACGTTTTTTCTGCAAAAAATCAAATCCTTTCTTATTTTCTTTCAATTTTCTCGGTATTTTTACTAATTTTTTTCTGCTTATTCCTTTAACAAATATTTTTTATAAAATAAAAAAAGATACACGATTGTGTACCTTTTTAGTATGCGATGTTTTCTTTATTTCACTCTTGTATTTTTTTGCTTTCGTGCCAAATCTTTCATTTCTTTTGCATTTTGTAGAACCGTATTTGTTATTTCTACACCACCTAGCATGCGAGCAAGTTCTTCCACTGACTGTTCATCGCTAAGTTTAAAAATTTGAGTAACCGTCTCACTATTTTTTACTTGTTTTTCAATCACATAATGGCTATTAGCCTGAGATGCAATCTGTGGCAAATGAGTAATACAAAGTACTTGATGCTGTTCTCCAATTAGCGCCATTTTTTCTGCTACTTTCTGAGCTGTTCTACCACTAATTCCTGTATCAATTTCATCAAAAATCAAAGTTTCTGTGCGATCTTTATCTGCCAATAACGTTTTTATTGCTAACATAATTCTAGATAACTCACCGCCTGATACCACTTTAGAAAGCTCCTTTACTGGCTCTCCTGGATTCGTAGAAATCAAAAAATGAATAGCATCTCTACCTTGAGCTGTAAATTTTTCTCTTTCTTCAAAAGAAATCTCAAAAGAAACATTAAGAAAATTTAAATCCTGCAAACCTAAAATAATCTGTTTTTCCAGCTGCTTTCCCCACTTTTTTCGTACCTTAGTTAAAACAGCTGATACTTCTAAAAGTTCTTCTTCTTTTTCCTTATATTGTTTTTCTAACTTCTCTTTTCTTATTTCAAAATTTAAAAGTTTTTTTAACTTCTCTTCCTGTTCTTTCTGATAATCCAAAATTTCAGATATTGTACGCCCGTATTTCGCCTTTAATTCATGAATCCTATCTAACCTTTTTTCAATTTCAAAAAATTCTTCTTCTGAAAACGTAAATTCTGTCATATAGGAGGCTACTTCCCTATTAAAGTCATTTAAAAGACTATCTACATCTGTAAGAGAAGATACAAATTCTTCCAACTTTTCATCAAAAGCAGCGACCTGCGATAGTTTCTGTAATGCTCTGGTTATTTGACCTGCGCTACCTTGCTCATACCCTGTAAGCTGATAGACTTCATCTAAACTTTCTGTTATTTTTTTTCCATTTAAAAGTTTTCGATAAGATATAGATAATTCTTCATCTTCTCCGCATCTTAACTGAGCATCTTTTATCTCTTGTATTTCATACTCTAAAAAGTTAATTTCCCGCCTTCTTTGCTCTTTATCTAGCTGATAAGACTCCAGTTCCTGTTTTATAACACAATATTCTTTATAAATTCCTTTTACTTTTTGTTTTTCTTTTTCAATTTCATTCTGACCATAAGCATCCAAAATTTCCATCTGCTTTTCTGCATACAAAAGTGACTGATGCTCATGCTGCCCATGAATGTCTAACAAAAGTTCTGAAATTTTACGTACTTTTGAAATTGTAGTTGTCTCCCCGTTTATCTTACTGATACTTCTATTTCCAGTTAAACGACGGGAAATAATCACTTGTCCATCTTCTAGGAATACTTCCAACTCTTTTAATTTTTCTTCTGTATTGGGACTTACCTGAAACACCAGTTCCACATAAGCATACTCTGCCCCCTCACGTATCATTTCTCTTGACATTTTTTGTCCCAAAGCAAGATTTACTGAACCCATTAGAATAGATTTTCCAGCTCCTGTCTCTCCTGTAAGAATATTCAATCCTTCTTCGAAATCCACCTCTGCTTCTTCAATCAATGCAAGATTTTTTACATGTAAATGTACTAACATTCTCAGAATACTCCATTTTTCTATTCATATACATGAATAATCTTTTTAATTTTATTCATCAGTGTCATTGCCTGTCCTTCATTTTTACAAAAACATGCAATGGTATCATCTCCTGCAAGACTTCCTACGATTTCTTGAAAATTAATGTGGTCCAAAGCTGCTGCTGCCGCATTTGCCATTCCTGCCGTAGTTTTTAAAACCAATATATTTTGTGCAATATCCATAGATAAATATGCATCTCTTAACACACGTATGTATTTTTCACTATCTGCCATACTTGGATAAGAGACTAATCCATATTTTGAACCACCGTCTTTCCTTGCCATTTTCATTAACTTCATTTCTCTGATATCTCTGGAAACAGTTGCCTGAGTAACTTTAAAACCCGCTTCATTTAATCTAGCTGCAAGTTCTTCCTGCGTTTCTATATCATATTCATTAATTAACTCCACAATTTTGGACTGTCTGGCAATTTTCATAACAATCACCCCCTAATTCTTCATTTTTGTGCGAAGTACTTCTAAAAAACTAATATTACTAATTTTTATTATTTTTGTATCACTTACAGAACGTTTAATCACAATTCGATCTCCCACATTCATGGAAATATTCGTATCTCCATCAAAAGATGCTACTGCTTTTCCCTCTCCATTTTTCTGCGCTCCCTGTGCAATTTCTACTGTAATTTCATCTTCCGCAGGAAAAATGATGCTTCTCGTATTCAATGTATGTGGAGCAACCGGTGTCATAATCATAATATTAGCCTCTGGTGACACAATCGGTCCACCTGCAGAAAGGCTATAGCCCGTAGAACCTGTAGCAGTAGAAATAATAATACCATCCGCTGTATAGGAATTTAAAAATTCTCCATCCACATAATTATTAAAACGAATAACACGCAAAGGTCCTTCTCTGCCTATTACAATATCATTTAAAGCCACATCTTCTGCCACCATTTTCCCTCGATGATACACTTTTCCGCTTAACATCATCCGTCGTTCAATGGTATAGGCATCTGCAATCAAATGATTTAAAGCTGGCTCAATAGAATCTTTATCAATTTCTGCAAGATATCCCAATGTTCCCAGATTTATTCCCAAAAGAGGAATCTGGCGACTTACCACGTCTCTGGCAGCCTGTAACAAAGTTCCATCGCCCCCCAATACAATCACACATTCTACATCGTCTGGTATAATACGAATATCTGTATAATGATTAAACGAATCTCGATTTCCAAAACTAGCCGGTCGAACTGCACAGCTCTTCCCTTTATTTTCCAGATATTGGGCAATCTTTGCGGCCACTTTTAGCCCCTCATCTTTTTCACTGTTTGCAATAATATAAAATTTATCCATCTCTATTTATCCAGCTCTTTATGTGCATTTGCTACAGTTTCTTTTACATCTAACAAAACGTCCTCAGGAAAACCATCTACTTTCTTTTTCAAATGTAAAAGATATTCAATATTTCCTTCTGGTCCTTTAATTGGAGAATACTCTAAATGTAAAGTGGCAAAATCAATACTTTTGGCATATTCTACCACTTTTTCAATAACTTCTTCATGTACTTTAGGTTCTCTTACAACACCTTTTTTTCCAACTTTTTCTCTTCCTGCTTCAAACTGCGGCTTAATCAGGCATACTACTTCCCCATCTGCTTTTAATAAATGATATACCGGTAATAAAACCTTAGTAAGCGAAATGAAAGATACGTCAATTGAAGAAAAATCTGCTGCTTCTTGTAGATTCTCTGGCAATACATAACGAATGTTCGTTTTCTCCATACATACAACACGAGGATCATTTCGAAGTTTCCAATCTAATTGTCCGTGCCCTACATCAATAGCATAGACCTTTACTGCACCATTTTGAAGCATACAATCTGTAAATCCTCCTGTAGAAGAACCCACATCCATACAAACTTTATTTTCCAGGGCAACACCAAAATGGCTCATCGCTTTCTCAAGTTTTAGTCCGCCACGACTCACATATTTCAAAGTATTCCCTCGAACTTCAATATTCACAGTTTCCTGAAACATAGTGCCTGCCTTATCTTCTTTTTGGTTATCCACATATACATTGCCTGACATAATAATAGCTTTTGCCTTTTCTCTGGAAACTGCTAGTCCTCTTTTTACCAGCAAGACATCAAGACGTTCTTTCATTTATTTTGCCTCCTTGATCTTTTTGTAAACTGAAACTGCGTCAATTCCTGCTTTTTCCTTTAATTTTTCAGGGTTTCCATGTTCGATAAATCGATCCGGCAGTGCAATATTTAACACTCGGATCTGTGGATGACGACGATGCATATAATCCAATACTGCACTACCAAATCCACCCTTTTGTATATTTTCTTCCATAGTTACAATCAAAGAATGGTCCTTTGCCAATCTATCCAACATTTTTTCATCCAAAGGCTTTACAAATCTGGCATTGACAAGTGTAGGATTTTCACCTTCTGCCTTCAACATTTCATACACCTGACATCCTGTCTTCACCATATTTCCCAACGGAAGCAATGCAATAGAATTTCCCTCATAAATCATTTCACTGCGTCCTTTTAAAACTGGCGCTCTATATTCTTCAAGACCATCATACGCTTCCCCTCTTGGATAGCGGATTGCAATAGGCCCATCATAATTAACAGCAAATTTCATCATATCCGAAAGTTCCCATTTATTTTTTGGAGCCATAACCGTCATATTAGGAATCATAGACAAATATGTTAAATCAAAGCATCCTTGATGAGTCTCCCCATCACTTCCAACTAACCCAGCTCTATCTACTGCAAAAATTACATGAAGATTTTGCAAACACACATCCTCTATCATTTGATCCACTGCTCTTTGTAAAAAAGATGAATAAATGGCAACTACCGGTATCATACCACCTAGAGCAAGACCAGCTGCAAAGGTTACCGCATGTTCTTCCGCAATTCCCACATCAAAGAAACGCTCTGGAAACATATTACGGAAACGCTTTAATCCAGTTCCATCTGGCATTGCTGCTGTAACTGCTACCACACGTTCATCTCGATCACCAAATTTTCTCATAACCGTAGAAAAAACATCTGTATAATTTGCTTTTCCACTATTACTTAAAGGAAGACCATTTTGTAAGTCAAAAGCTGCGGTTCCATGAAAACGTGCCGGATGGCGCATAGCTGGTTCATATCCTTTTCCCTTTTCTGTCTTTACGTGAACCAACACCGGTCCTGGAATTTTCTTTGCTTCTTGAAAAATCTGAATAAGTTTAGAACAATCATGCCCATTGACTGGTCCCAAATACTTAATTCCCATATCTTCGAAGAACATTCCCGGAATTACCAAATGTTTAATACTATCCTTTGTTTTATGCAAACGTTTAATGGTTGCAGGTCCAATTCCCGGTATCTTTTTCAAGCTATTTTTAACACCTGTTTTAAATTCCTGATACCCCTCTGCTGAACGAACATTACTTAAATAGCTGGATATTCCTCCTACATTTTCTGAAATAGACATTTCATTATCGTTCAATACAATAATAAAATTCTTTTTTAAGGCAGACGCATTATTTAAAGCTTCATATGCCATCCCACCTGTAAGAGCACCATCTCCGATAATGGAAACCACATGATAGTTTTCCTGCTTTAAGTCTCTAGCCCACACATATCCTACACCTGCTGATATAGAAGTTGAACTATGTCCTGTATCAAAAGCATCGCAAGAACTCTCACATCTTTTCGGAAATCCACTCATTCCTCCTAAAGTACGAAGTCCTTCGAAACCTTCTTTTCTTCCTGTTAAAATCTTATGAGTATAAGATTGATGACCCACGTCCCAAATCAACTTATCCTCCGGCAAACGAAATACATAATGTAGTGCTATTGTAAGTTCTACTACGCCTAGATTTGATGCCAGATGTCCTCCTGTTTTACTTACATGTTCCAAAAGAAATTCTCGGATTTCCTGCGCAAGTTGTCCTAAGTTTTCTAACGGCACTTTTTTAATATCATTTTCTTTTTTTATCTTTTCTAAAATCATTCGTAATGCACCTCTATTTTCTGCGGGCACATAAAGATTGAAACAGTTCTTCCAAAAAACTATTTTCACTTGTAAGCTCACAAAGAAGCACAATTGCTTCATCAGTAAGTTTCTGCACTTCGTCACCCGCTTTTTTAATACCTTCTAAGGTCACATACGTGGTCTTATTGTTTTTCTCATCACTTCCAATCGGTTTACCAAGTTCTTCTTCACTACTAATCACATCTAAAATGTCATCTTGAATTTGAAAAGCAATACCGATTTTACTTCCAATTTTCTCCAACTTTTCAATATCGGAAGCACCTGCCAAAATACCACCAATCATAAGAGCCGCTTCAATTAAAGCTGAAGTTTTATTCTCATATATATAGTCTAGAAGTTGCTTGTTTAGAGATCTTCCATCATTCTCCACATCAACCCCTTGACCGCCTAACATTCCTTTTATCCCTGTTTTTTTTGCTAAAACTTCCAATCCTTGGGCCACACGATGAAATTCGATTTCATTCTTCGCCATATCAAAAGCCCGAAAAGCTGTCTCATAAGCATAGTTTAATAAGGCATCTCCTGCTAAAATAGCTGCTGCTTCTCCATAGACAATATGTGTAGTCAACTTTCCTCGCCTATACTGATCATTATCAAGAGCAGGCAAATCATCATGAATGAGAGAATGGGTATGAATCATCTCTAAGGCTGCCATAAAGGGCTCTACAATTTTACCTTCTCCACCCATCATACAAAAAACTTCCCTCATAAATATAGGTCTTAAACGTTTTCCACCAGCTCGCATACTGTAATTTATAGCCTCTGCCATTTTACCCGAAAACCCACTTTCTGCCGGAAGATAGTTTTCAATAACAGTATCTGCAAACTCTATTCTTTCTTGAAGTTTTATTTTAAAATTCACTTAAATCACCATCTTTATTCATTTGGAGCATTTTTTTCTCAACCATATCGATTTTTTCGCTGCATTGCTTTAGCACTTCCATTCCTTTTTGATACATTGTAAAGGAATCTTCCAAAGATATATCTCTGCTTTCCAATTTTTCTACAATTTTATCCAGTTCCTGCAATCCTTCCTCTATGGTTATTTCCTCTGTCTGTTTTTCAGCCAATCTCTATGCTCCTTTCTTTGTTTACCTTGGTTACCTTTGCTATAATTGTTCCATCTGTCACCTGAAGATTCAGTTCGTCCCCTGCCTTTACCTGCGAAATGCTAGTAATTACAGAACCTTTTTGATTTTCCACATAAGAAAATCCCTGATTTAATTTTTCAAGAGGTGACAAGCCTTTCATTCGTTCAATATAAATATTCAAATTTTGTCTGGCATAAAAAACCTGTCCCTGCATTGCACCTTGTATTCTATTCTCTAAATCCAATAACCGAGTACGTTTTTCTCTTATTTGGAATTCAGGATTTCCATACACCAAACGTTTTTCATAATATTTTATTTGCTGCTGTAAAAAATTTATTTTATTTTCCAAACTTCTCAGAATTTTCTGCCGATAATTCTCAAAAGTTTGAAAAACTCCTCGAATGTCTGCTACAGCCAATTCTGCTGCCGCAGAAGGTGTTGGCGCCCGCAAATCTGCCACAAAATCTGCAATCGTAGTGTCTGTTTCATGTCCTACTGCTGAAATTATAGGCGTTTTACAGTTAAAAATGGCTCTTGCTACAGCTTCTTCGTTAAACGCCCACAAATCTTCCATAGAACCACCGCCACGTCCTACAATCATTACGTCCACACCATAGGCATCTAGCTTCTCAATGCCTTCTATAATGCTTTCCTTAGCACCTTCTCCCTGAACTAATGCGGGATATAAAATAAGTTGTGCATAGGGATTTCTTCTTCCTGCCACATTTCGAATGTCCTGTATAGCAGCTCCAGTTGGCGCAGTCACGATTCCTATGGTTTTTGCATATGCTGGAATAGGGCTTTTATACTCATTGGCAAACATACCCATTTCTTCCAATTCCGTTTTCAACGCTAAAAAACGTTCGTATAAAATACCTGCTCCTTCTAAAGTAATTTCTTTGGCATAAAGCTGGTATTTCCCATCCCTTTCATATACACTGACACTTCCGCTTACAACTACTTTATCTCCATTTTTCATAGAAAATGCCAAACCTTTTCGCTGCCCTGCAAACATAACGCAGGTCAGAGATCCCGTTTCATCTTTCAAAGAAAAATAAATATGCCCAGAAGTATGATACTTACAATTCGATACTTCACCTTTTACGCTTACTTTATTCAACAGGAAATCCTGCTGAAACATATTTTTAATATAATTATTTACCTGCCCTACGGAGTAGATGCTATTCATAAATCTTCCCTTGCTATTTTTCCTAGTATTCCATTAATAAAAGAAGCCGAATCATCTCCTCCAAAACTCTTGCTAATTTCGACTGCTTCATTAATTGCAACTTTAACTGGTACATCTTCATCATACTTCATTTCATAAATCGCCAAACGAAGAATGTTTAAATCCACTTTACTCATTCTCGTTGTTTTCCAACCTGCTGATTTTTCATTTAACAACGCATCAATTTCTTCTAAATGTGATTTTACTAATTCATATTTATTTTCCATGTAGGCCTGTTCTGTTGGCTGTAAATCTGAAAGTCCATCAAAATATAATTGAATCTGTTCTGGCATTTCCTCTATTTCATTAAATTCTCCTAAAAAAAGAAGTTTGAAAATGTGTTCTCTCATTTCTCTTCTTCCCATATTTCTTCCTCCTGTACATACCTTTTCTAAAATTTCCTTATAGTAAAAATAAGGTGCCCTAAAAAAGACACCTTACCTCTCTTCTCTTTTAGCTGTGAACTTGTCAATGAACTATTTTGTCTTTTCAATCTCTACGCTTGCAATGCGTACATTAACATCAGAAACAGTAAGACCTGTCATGTTCTCAATTGCAGCCTTTACTCGCTCCTGTACTTTTTTGCTTGTTTCTAAAATATTAAACCCATATTCAATATTAAGTGCCAAATCTACACAAACTACATCTTCTAAAACGTCTACTTTCACACCTTTTGAAAGCACTTTCATGCCCAGCTTTCCAACAAGCTCATTTGTAATGTTCCCCGCCATAGAACCAACACCTTCTACCTCTGTTGCTGCCAGTCCTGCAATAATAGCCACTACTTCATCTGCAATCTGCACTTCCCCAAGAGAACCATTATCATGTATTTTATATCTGTTTCTATCTTCCATTCTAATCTTAACCTCCTAGTAGGAAATCTCCTGCTTTTATTATACCAAAAACCTCCAAAAATTAAAAGTGGTTTTTTGTTTTTCCCACAAAAAACCACCTTCTGCTTTTCTTCTAGTTCTAATTTCTAGAAAATTCTGCCAGTCTCAAATTTTCATTTCTATCTAAGGTCATTCCAATACTCCAACTGTTAATAAACAATAAAAGTGGATTTCCTTTCATATCCATAACTTTCTTCATATCGGAAGTACCCGTAAGCTGCTTCACATCTACCTCTTCTTTATTTTCAATCCAACGGATATGCTCATAAGGCAATGCTTCTAAACGAATATCCACATTATATTCATTTTCTAAGCGGTATTTTAATACATCAAACTGCAGTACACCTACTACACCTACGATAATTTCTTCCATACCACCCATAATTTCCTGAAAAATCTGAATTGCACCTTCTTGAGCAATCTGATTAATTCCTTTAACAAATTGCTTGCGCTTCATGCTATCTAACAACCGTACACGTGCAAAATGTTCCGGTGCAAAGGTTGGAATGCCTTCATATTGAAATTTCTTACCTGGTGTACATACTGTATCTCCAATGGAAAAAATTCCCGGATCAAAAACGCCAATAATGTCTCCGGCATAGGCTTCATCTACAACATGTCTGTCTTGTGCCATCATCTGCTGAGGCTGAGACAGTCGCATCTTTTTATTCCCCTGTACATGAAAGACTTCTCTTGATGCTTCAAATTTACCCGAACAAATTCTCATAAATGCAATTCTGTCCCTATGATTTTTATTCATATTTGCCTGTATTTTAAACACAAACGCAGAAAAATCTTCTGTCAAAGGATCTACTTCTCCAATATCTGCTTTTCTTGGCAAAGGTGTCGAAGTCATCTTTAGAAAATGCTTTAAAAATGTTTCTACACCAAAATTCGTAAGTGCAGATCCAAAACACACTGGTGAAAGTTTTCCTTGATTTACAAGTTCCTGGTCAAATTCTGCACTTGCTCCATCTAACAGTTCAATTTCTTCTAACAACTGTTCTTTCTGTTCTGGATCCAGAATTTCATCTATACGCAATGAATCTAAATCAATTTCTTCTTCCAGACCTTCTTTTGTACCTTTCATGGTGTCTGAGAATGTTAAAACTTTACCTGTTTCTCTATCGTACACACCTCTAAATTTTTTTCCTGAACCAATAGGCCAGTTAATGGGACATGTGGGAATTCCCAGTTCTTTTTCAATTTCATCTAACAAATCAAAAGTATCATTGGCATCCCTGTCTAATTTGTTAATAAATGTAAAAATCGGAATATTTCGCATAGCACAAACCTTAAAAAGCTTTCTTGTCTGTGCTTCTACACCCTTTGATGCATCAATTACCATTACAGCTGAATCTGCTGCCATCAAAGTACGATAAGTATCCTCTGAAAAGTCCTGATGTCCTGGTGTATCCAAAATATTGATACAATAACCATCATAATTAAATTGCAATACAGAGGAAGTAACAGAAATACCTCTCTCTTTTTCTATTTCCATCCAGTCAGAAACTGCATGGCGGGCAGTTGCTTTACCTTTTACACTTCCTGCCAGATTAATTGCGCCCCCATAAAGCAAAAACTTCTCTGTTAAAGTCGTTTTACCTGCATCAGGATGAGAAATAATTGCAAATGTACGTCTTTTTGTAATTTCTTTCGTATAGTCAGCCACTTTAGGCCCTCCTTCATTTCATATAGCACACTGACGCTATTTTAGTATACCCTGAAATATGTGTCAAGGGGATTTATTCATTTTCCTTTGCTTCTCCATCTAAAGGAGTAATCACAATCTTCTCTACCGCCACATTTGTTTTTCTCTTTACAATGTCCTCAATTTGAGCTCGATTGGCATCTTCCATATATTCTTTTGGAACAATAACATCTGCACTATCACCAGTAAGATTTACTACCACATTTTGAAATCCCTGTGCATCTAATAACAATTCTGCCGCTTCCTCCTGCTCAGCAAGATTTGTCATATTTACCATAGAATTTACTGCTTCTTGCTTCTGCTCTTCTCCTAAATTTTCATTATTAATAATTCCTAATAAAGTTTCTTTATTTGCAGAACGTACCTGTTCTCTGCTTACCTTTGCCTCAGCTACAAAACCAGAAGCCCCTGTAAGTACTGCTTCTCCTGGCGTTTCTAATTCTTTTTCATCCTCTTTTTCTGTTGCTTTCTGATTCTCTTTTTTCATTGCAGTCTCATCTGTAATATCATAATCCAGACTTTCTATTTCTTCTGCAATGGCATCTGTTTGTGACGCCTCTTTAGCATCTCTTTGTGAATTTTTCGCACTTGTTTTCTTCAATGTTTTATCGATTCCCAGATGATGGTCTGAGTAATTAATGTACCCTGCTACCGCAATCATAATTGCTAATGCTGTAATAATAACCTGATTTTTCTTAAAAATTTTTTTCATGTGACATTCTCCTCTAATTCATTTTCATTACTTTAATTTTATGGGCTTCTACCTGAAATAATACCTGTACTGCCTCCTGAATATTCCCAATTATTACTGGATTATCTCCTCCTTCTGCCACCACTACCACTCCTATCACCTGGGGATATTCCAAAGATGCAATATATGGTGTCTGATTTCCTTTTGCATCTTTGGTATATACCGTATCTTTTTCATCTTTTTCTACCAAATTCTTTTCCGTTCCTTGACATGTAAGAAATACCTCCGTCTTCCCTACCCCCTTTACTTTTCTTAACACTTTTTCCAAATGCTCTTCCATCTGATGTTGCCAGTTTTCCTGCTCTTTTAATTGTTTAGCAGTATCTTCTTCCTCTGGAAGTGCCTCTAAACTCTCTTTCTCTTTTACAGGAAACGCTGCAATAAGTAACAAAAGTCCCATTAAAAGAATTACAACCAGCTTTTCTTTTTTCATCATTTCCTGTAAAAATTTCATGGTTCTGCCTCCTGCCCTTTTAAAACTTCTGCTTCCTTTTTCCACCTCTGCTCCCAGTCTTCCGCTTTTTTTTCCCAATTTTCTTTTTGTATTTCAAATCCTTCAAAATCAGATATATAAGACTCTATTTTTTCTTGCATATCCGTCATCTGAAATATAGGTGTTAAAAATGTAAGAATCAACAACAGCCCCATATAATACCGTATGTACTTTTTATAACTATCATTTGGTAATAAATTCATAACTACCGTTAATAAAAGAAAATAACAAACCACATTTTGTAGCCATGAATATAACTGAGAAAGCATCTTTCTCCTCCTTTTTTTTGTTTCATGACGCTACTTGACTTTTCAGTGAGAGGTAAAAGAAATGGATAAAATAGCAATGGTAAGCAATAATAGCAGCTCAACTGTTAATAATACTCTCAATAATAATCTACACCCATCTCCCATGGTGGAAAGACAACCTGTCATCCTTTTGTCTGACACAGGTTGAACAACAGCTGCTAAAAGTTTATAAATTAAGGTTGTCATTCCTAAACGAATCACAGGTGGTAACCCCAAAAAAAGCAATACTAAAATTCCTATTACACCAATACAATTACGAATAAGCACCATTGTTGCAATGGCCACTTCAGTTGCACCATCAATAGCATTTCCAACTCCAGGTATTGCTGCCGCTGTCTTGCCTATAAAATCTCTTTTCAAAGAATCCACCGCCGGTGAAATCATATTTTGAATGATCTGCATACCAACAAGAACTGCTACGCAAGTATGCAAAGTCCACTCCAAAAGCATCTTAAAAAAATCTGCCATCTTTGAAAGAATATCTTCTTTATGAAGATAATTTACCATATGAAACAAAACATAAAGATGTATTCCAGGTATAACAAATTTCAATAAAATGACCTGAATAACATAAATGGCTGCCAAAACTACATTATAAAAAATCATAGCACTTGCTACACCTTCTGCTGCTGTCACTGCCAAAAAATATGAGGGTAGCAATGCCTTCATGAAAAGTATAAACTTTTCAAGATTGGAAGAAATAAAATAACTTAACTGCCCAAAACTTTTCATCAATATTGTCACCAAAAAAAGATATACCATATAAAAACTAATTTCTTCCGTTTCACTTTTTCCAAACATACTGGTAAAATTAGCAAATAACGACGCCGCTAGTACAAGAAGAACAACCTGTACAAGAATTTTTTTATCTGGCAAAAACTGTTGATATAAAATCTTTTTTGCCACGTCCCAGAAGTTTTCTATTGAAAAATCTTCTTCTCCCAAAATTACTTTTCGTATAATTTCCTTTAAATCAAAGGTCTCATCTCCTAATAGCTCATTGACCGCTTCCTGCATCTGCTCTAACTCCATGCTGTCTAAGAGTCGTTCCTGCATCTTTGCTTCTTTTTCATCAGAAGCCTTTACTGGTACAGAAAGAAAAATACAGAACCATAATATCATTTGTATTCTTCCTATCTTCATAATAAAAAACCGTGGATTGTTTCCATCAATGCTAAAAAAACTGGCATAGACAGAACCATCATATACAACTTTGTAAATATTTCGATCTGGGAAGCAACAGCACTATAACCAGCATCTTTACATAGTCCTGCAGAAAATTGTGCCACATAAGATGCACCAATCATCTTTAGTAAAATCACAAAATATTTTGTATCCAGTGGTAAATATTCCTGAAGCTGCAGCACAGAAGAAAATAAATATCCAATTTTTTCTATTGCATAAGAAAAAATGCAAATACCTGCTCCAAGGCTGAGATATACGGTGTATTCCGGTCTTGTCCCCTTTAAAAGTAAACCCAATAGCATTCCAGTAATTCCTATCATTACAATTTTTATAACTTCCATATTCCCTCCTGCTACAACGAGAATAAATCTTCAATAGTACAAAACAAGTCGTAGATATAGGGAAGTATCCAAAATAATACCAAAAGAAGTCCTGTTAGGCTTGTCAAAAACGCCAATTCCTCCCGCTGACTGTGCTTTAGGATTTGGCAAAGAACAGATACCAGTATCCCCACTGCACCAATTTTAAATAATAACCCTACTTCCACTCTATTTCCTCCCTATATGCAGTACTACATTAACAAAATAGCCAGAAAAATTCCTGACAAAACTCCTAAACTCTGGTACAATTTCTTCTTTACAGGGATTTCTTCAGCAAGATTCTTCATCTCGATTTTCAGTTGCTGTAAATACCACTGCGATGTGTTTTTTTGCATATCTATATCTAAATATCCCAAATATTCTCCAAGTTGCACAAATTCCTCAAAATCTTTCTGGGTTATATCAATATCTCTTAAGTATTTTTCTGCATTTATTTTAAAAATATGTGCAAACGGCTCTCCAGGATATTTCTTTGCCATTGTAGCTGTTTCTTTAAAAAAAACGCCCAAAGGTTCTTGTACCTTACCAGAAATGCGAATCATCGCTTCTGGCAAAGCTTCTTTTCGATAAGTAATTTCTCCCATTAAAAGTAACAATGCTTTTTCAATTTCTCGAAGCAACAATAATCTTCTTGAGATTTTTGCACTTTTCCCATAACCTAAAGCTGTACAAGAAAAAATCACAAGTACCATTCCCATAATTTTTAACATAAAATCCCCTGCCTTCGGGATGCATCATAGAGTCCGGTCCCTCTCTCGTCATAAATAGCTTTTATCTGTCCTGCACAATCTTTTTTATATAGTACAATATAACGCTCAAAAATTTTCTCTTGCATAAGTCTTTGAAACAGCGGTTTTCGTTTAATATCCTCTATAGAACTTCCATGAACTGTTGCAAAAAGCTTGCATCCGCAATGAATAACAGATTCTATAGCTTGAATATCCTCATAGTCTCCCAGTTCGTCTACGGCTATCACTTCTGGTGACATAGACCTGATTAGCATCATCATGCCTTCTGCTTTGGGGCAACAATCCAAAACATCGGTTCGAATTCCTAAATCATTTTGTGGAATCCCCTGATAGGAGCCTGCTATTTCAGAACGCTCGTCTACTACACCTACAGAAACTCCAGGCATATAATAATTTCCATTACTTACTTGGCGAATTAAATCTCTTAAAAGAGTTGTTTTTCCACATCTAGGTGGCGAAATAATTAAAGTATGACAAATCTGTTTATTTTTTATGATATAAGGAAGTATAGGGGAAGCACACCCCTTTATCTGATGTGATATTCTAAGATTAATATAAGATATGTATTTTAGACTTTTAATCTTGTTTCCATCTAAAATGGTTTTTCCTGCAATCCCTACTCTGTGACCTCCTACAATAGTAAGAAATCCCTGACGTATTTCTTCTTCAAAGGCATACAAAGAATAGCTGCTTATATATTCTAATACTTCTTTTAAATCTTCTGCTCGAACATGATATGCTTTTGTTTCCTCTCTTGTCAATATTCCTTCTAAAGTTAAAAAGTATTCTTTTCCTTGATAAATTACAATCAAAGGCGCATTCACCCGTAACCGGATTTCATAAATTTTATTTTTATCAAAAAGAGCCTGCCCAAACGCCTTTCTTATATGTGCAGGAAACAGTCTTGTAATATCCTGTTCTATCATTGACCTCACCTCTTAGAATAGTATATGAGGACAATCCCTTTTTATGACATATAGAAAAGTCAGGCAGACTCATTTTTCTAATATCCTTCTGTTAATGTAAGTTCAAATAAATCACCATCTTGTACTGGTGTCTGATCTGCGGAAGTATTTACCGGAGCGCCACCTTTAGTAATACACCACCACTGTTCTTTCGTATCATCTGCTTTTTCTCCATCTACAGAAGTAATAAACAAACCATACTCACCTTCTTCACCTTCTACAAGCCCATTTTCTTTTAAAACTTCACCTAAAAATTTAGCTTCTGTACTATATTCAAAAGTTTCAGCTTTTCCATCTCCATGTACTACTTCAACAGCAACTTTCTTTACACTTGCCGTAGCTTCTTTATCATTTCTCATAAATAAAATAGCGCACAATACGCCCACAAGTAAAATTAAAACACTTGCTGCTGCAATAATCTTTTTCTTCATTATTTTTTCCTGGTATATTGTAATTGACTCATTTAACAATCACTTACAAATATACCTTCTCCTTTCTATCAACCTTTTAACCCATGATTGATTATGGTTTTATACATCTCTATGATATAAATATGTAATATGGCTTTAACCCCTTTATTTTTTACTTTCCAAAAGTTTCTTAGCTCTATAAAAAGAATCCATTACCGCTTTTTGTGTACTACATTCTATTGTACAGGTTTTCACTTGCTTTTCTTGCAAAATTTTGCTTATTATATCACAAGGAACTGTACCTGTCCCAAACTGTAAATGACTATCTTTGTCACCTTTATTATCATGTAAATGAAGATGTTTCAGGTACTTTTTCTCTGTCTGGAACCATTCTTGACAAGACACTTTGGAGTAACAGTTTGCGTGTCCCACATCAAGACACAATCCAAAAGCAGGATGATCTATTTTTTCTGCTGCCTCTTTTATAGGCTCTGGTATTCGATCCAATACATTCTCCATAACAATTTCAATAGAATCATCTTTTTCAAAAAGAAATTCTTTAAAAAAATCTGCCACTCTTTCTGCCCATCCAATCAAAAGATAAAAATCAGGCACATAGCAAGTATGATAAACGATTTTTTTTGCTCCCAAAGCCTTTGCTGCCTGATATGCTTCTTCGTATCTTTTCATAGTTACATCTCGGATGGATAAATCATAAGATACAGGATTTAAATCCAAAAAGGGACCATGAAACAAAAGTTTTTCACAACCCATTTTTTTTAATCTTTTTTCATAATTAATCAGTGTTTGTGACAAATTATCTAAATTTTCTGCAATAGAAAATTCAATGGACTCTATTCCCATTCCTGTTTCCTGTATAACTTCTTTCATTTCTTCATCACACAATAAGTGACTGAAATAAAACATAGCTTATCCCCCAATTTCTTGTGCTTCTGCTTCCATTTATGTTATATAATATTTATGAAGAAAATAGCTTCAGGAAATCATCTGGCGAAACATTTTTATATATTGTTTCACATTTTCTTTCCGCACTAATACAGCCTATATATCTTTCCTGCAACCTGAATTTTTCAAACCATACTGGCTTTGAAACTTTTCTTAAATCTATTGTAATTCCCTGTCCTGTAAGTTTTAAATAACTTTCCTTTCTTGTCCAATATTCATAAAAAGCATCTATTTTATCTACTTTATCCATAACATCTTTATATTCTATTTCAGATAAAATCTTGTCAAAAATACGCAAATTTTTCAACACTTTCTTTTCTTGAACATCAATTCCACAAGGAATTTTGGAAATGGCACACACAACATATTTCCCTGAATGGCTAATATTAAAATGTATGTGAGACTTTCCTAAAAGACTTGGCTTTCCATGTATTCCATATACAAGACACTTTTCTAGTTTATGATAGGATTTTTGAAAATCATCTGACATAAAAAACTCGTATTCTTCCTGTATTTGAAGCAACCCATATAAAAGCAGAAGTCTTCCGCAGATTGTCTCCGTATGTTCTTCCCCTATATATATCTTTCTCCACTGGCTAAGTTTTCCAACATAAATTTTAATTTGAGGCAGATTCATTTTTTTCCTCCTGCCAACCACATTCCTTTAAAAAGCGAGAAGGCTCTAACTGCTTTTCATGGTGTTCTTTAATAAACAAAAGAGAAAGTTCCTTTCTTGCTCTTGTCATACCAACATAAAATAGTCGCCGTTCTTCTTCCACATCGCTGTCTGTAACTGCTTTGTGATACGGTATTGTTCCTTCATTAACATTCATTAAAAAAACTTTATCAAATTCCAAACCTTTAACACTATGTAAAGTAGAAATAATGACTCCATTCCTCTGCACTGGTTGATTTTTAATCTGATCTTTTAAATTTTGTGTATAATCCTCAATATGAGCAAACCATTCCAAATAAGTCTTATACCCTTTGGCACTTTCTGCCAGTTCCTCCAAAATCTCATAAAAATCATCTACTTTCAGCTTCCGATAAGCGGCATAATCTTTTAAATATTCATCATACCCAATACCTTTACGTATATAATTTATTCCACCATAAGGAGTCATATTTTTCATCAAATACAAGTCTTCCTCTAATTTATCAATTCTATCACACAGCCAGTCTTTTCCTTCATAATACCATCGGAGAGCTTCAAAAGATACTTGTGTATCTTCCAATGCAGCTCGTGATATATAGCGATTAGGACGGTTCATAACCTGGAGAAATTCTCTTCTACTCCTATCACCCATTGCTAATTTCATATAAGAAATAATATTCCGTGCAATCCAGTGTTCATAAATATTAGGCATAACATCTCGCATCTGAAAGGGAATTTGATATTCCATAAAAGTCTCTACCAAAAATCTAGCACCAGAATTTGTTCTATATAAAACTGCCATTTCCTCATAAGGACATCCATCTTCATAAGCTTTTAAAATACAATCTTTTACATAAACTTCTTCTTGTTTTGCCGTATCAAATTCTTTAATACATAGTGGCTTTCCCACTTCATTTTCTGTGTAGATTTTCTTCTTAAATCTCTTTCTGTTATATGCAATCACTTTGCCTGCTGCTTCCACAATATTCTTAGTGCAACGATAATTATATGGCAAAAGTTCTGTATGTACCATTGGAAAATCTTTTGGAAAATGCATCATAATTTCTGGTTTTGCACCACGAAATGCATAAATAGATTGATCATCATCCCCTACAATAAAAAGATTATTCTGAGGCCATGCCAACATTTTTACAATATCATATTGAAGCTGATTAATATCCTGAAACTCATCGACTAAAATATACTGAAATTTCTGCTGCCAACCTGATAAAATGTCATCCCTTTTCTTCAATAAATCATAACAATATAACAGCATATCGTCAAAATCCAGCAACCTCGCCTGTCGACATCCATTGACATAAGTACAATAAATTGTCCGGAATATTTCGTCCGGACAATTTTTAGAATAGTAATGTTCCAGAGGAATTCGATTATTTTTCACTTGACTGATCTCCTGTACCAAGCCCTCAAAAAATTCCTTTTCATCCTCTATTTCCATTCTATGCTTATAAACAATTTCTCTTAACATATCATAGCGCTGTTCTTCACTAATGATATTTTTTCCTGTCAAACCATATGCCTGTCTTAAAATGCCATAAAATATACCATGAAAAGTTCCAAATGTCACTCTTTGATAATTTTCTGATAAACCAGAATTTTGACAAAGAGATAAAAAACGCTCTTTCATCTCTCTTGCAGCAGCCTTTGTAAAAGTTACTACCAGTATATGTGCAGGGTTCACATGATACTCCCGAATAAGCATCTCTACCCTTCTTGTTATAGTAGTAGTTTTTCCTGAACCAGGACCTGCCAAAAGCATCATAGGTCCTTTATTATGATGAATTGCTTTTTCTTGTACTACATTTTTCTCCATAGAATTAGCTTAACTTCTGAATTGCAGCTTTGATTCTTTTGATACTTTCTTCTTTTCCTAAGATTTCCAGAATTTCTGTAGCACCTGCCGGTGTCATCTGTTTTCCAGAAAGTGCAGTACGAATTGGCCATAAAATTTGACCATTTTTGTATCCATTTTCTTTTGCGAATCCACAAAGAAGTTCATACATAGCATCATTGCTGTAATCTTCTGTTTCTTCCAATACCGGAAGAATTTTCTCTAAAACTTCTAAAGATATTTCTGGATTTGTCTTCATTTTCTTATGGGTATACATAGCAATATCATATTCTGGTACTGCTTCAAAGAAATCCACTAAATCTGCAATATCCGGTAATACTTCAATTCTTGTTTTTACCATTCCGGCAATTTTTCTTAAATCCAAATCTTTTGTAATCACCTGTTTTAAATATGGAAGTGCCATTTCATAAAACTTATCATCATCCATAGCTTTCATATATTCTCCATTCATCCAACGAAGTTTCTGAATATCAAATACTGCCGGTGATTTACTCATATGATGATAATCAAATTCTTTTACTAATTCTTCCAAGGAGAAGATTTCACGATTATCCTGAGGACACCAACCTAAAAGTGCCACATAATTTACAATTGCTTCTGTTAAAAATCCCTGTTCTACTAAATCTTCATAGGAAGAATGTCCAGAACGTTTACTCAACTTTTTATGTTCCTCGTTTGTAATCAAAGGACAATGTACATAAGTAGGAACTTCCCAGCCAAAAGCTTCATAAATACGATTGTATTTTGGAGAAGAAGATAAATATTCATTCCCTCTTACTACATGGGTAATCCCCATCAAATGATCATCTACTACATTGGCAAAATTGTAAGTAGGATAGCCATCTGATTTAATTAAAATCAAATCGTCTAATTCATTATTAGGAACTGTAATTGCTCCATATATGTCATCCTGGAAAGTTGTTGTTCCTTCTGTAGGCATATTAAATCGAATAACATAAGGCTCTCCTTTTTCCAGTTTTTCTTCAATTTCTTCCTTGCTTAAATGCAGACAATGTTTGTCATACATCGCAATTTCTTTCTCTCCTACACTTGACTTTAAAGATTCCAGACGCTCTTTTGTACAGAAACAATAATATGCATCACCTTGCTCAATTAACTGTTTTGCATATTTCAAATAAATCCCCTGTGCATTTCTTTCACTCTGTACATAGGGACCATATCCCCCATCTTTATCCGGACCTTCATCATGTACCAGACCTGTCTTTGCAAGAGTTCTGTAAATAATATCCAGTGCGCCTTCTACAAAACGCTCCTGGTCTGTGTCTTCAATACGAAGCATAAAACTTCCATCTTCATGCTTTGCAATTAAATATGCATACAAAGCTGTTCTCAAATTTCCTACATGCATTCTACCTGTAGGGCTTGGTGCAAATCTTGTTCTTACTTTACTCATGGTATTTCTCCTTATTTTTAAAACAGAGGTATTCCGCTTTTCTCTTATACCCCATTACCATGAAAATTATACTCGAACCATCGTCTATTTTCAAGTATTGATTCCCGAAAATCCTCTCATTATTTCTTTTACCTCTTCTATTTTGTTACACCGCCATGCATTTTCTCCACAAAATAAAAGCCCATTTTCCGTATCTCCTAATGCTGCATGTACTAATGCTTCTGTAATGCAATAAGGAATATCCTTTCCTTGACACCCCTCAATACATTGATAACAATGAGTGATTTTTTCCGGCTGTACCTTTACCCTTTCAATAAATGCATTATGAATCGCCCTTCCTGGCATTCCTACAGGACTATCTATAAGAATAATATCTTCCTTTTTTGCCTTTAAGTACGCTCCCTTATAACGCTCATCCGCATCACATTCTTTGGTGGTAACAAATCGAGTACCTACCTGTACTCCATCAGCGCCAAGAGAAAAAGCATGGTCCATATCCTTTTTATCAAAAATTCCTCCTGCTACAATTACTGGAATTTTTCGTCCCGCTTTTTTGCCATATTCCTCTGCTTTTTCTACAATATCTTTTATTACCTTATCGTATTCTGCCTGTGTAAGCATTTTTGCTTTTTCTTTTGAAAAACCCAAATGTCCTCCAGCTTTTGGTCCTTCTACTACTACAAAGTCAGGATAACGGGAATATTTTCGCTCCCAAACTCTACTAATTACTGTAAATGCCTTTAATGAAGAGATAATTGGTGCAATTTTGACTTTACTTTCTTTTACATATTCTGGTAAATCTATTGGAAGCCCTGCACCTGACAAAATCACATCAACGCCTGCCAAAACAGCATTTTTCACATACTCTTTGTAATGCCTTGTTGCTACCATGATATTCACTCCAATGACTCCACCTTTTGCAATTTCTTTTGCCTTTTTTATCTCTTTTTTCATGGCACGAAAGTTTGCTTCTAAAGGATTTTTCTGAAAATCAGGTTCCCGAAATCCAATTTGTGCTGTGGAAATAACTCCCATTCCACCTTCTAAAGCCACATTTCCTGCAAGTCTTGACAAACTGATTCCTACTCCCATTCCACCTTGTATCACTGGAATTTTTACCTTTAAATCTCCAATTTCCAATGGTTTTATCATCTTTTCTCCCTTCTGATAAACAACTTTCTCTAACTACATCCGACGAAATCTATTATATCTGTGCTCTGCAATTTCCTCTCCTGTCATACCCTCCATACTCTTTAAAAAATCTTTCATTCGTTCTTTCATGTCTTTACACAAAACAGGCAGCGTTTCCTTCGATGCTGCTATTTCTTCCTGTATTACCTGATCAATTATGCCAAGACCTTTTAAATCCTTAGCGGTAATCTTCATTATCTCAGAGGCTTCCTTTGCCTTTTTACTATCTTTCCACAAAATAGAGGCAAAACCCTCTGGTGATAAAATAGAATAAATGGCATTTTCCATCATCCACACTTCGTTACCAACACCAAGTGCCAACGCACCTCCGCTTCCGCCTTCTCCAATAACAATACTTAGAACAGGGACTTTTAATGCAGCCATTTCTAATAAATTTCTTGCTATTGCCTCGCCCTGTCCTCGTTCTTCTGCCTCTACACCACAAAAAGCTCCTGGGGTATCTATAAATGTAATCACAGGGCGTTGAAATTTCTCTGCCTGTTTCATTAAACGCAAAGCTTTTCGATATCCCTCTGGGGATGGCATACCAAAATTTCTTCTAATATTTTCTTTTGTACTTCTTCCTTTTTGAATACCAATTACGGTTACTGGCTGTCCATCTAAAAGGGCTAATCCTCCGATAATGGCTCCATCATCACGAAAAGCTCTATCTCCGTGAAGTTCCATAAAACTATCGAAAATCTTTTTTATATAATCAAGACTCACTGGTCTTTTACTATCCCTTGCTGCCTGTACCTTTTCCCAGGCTGTCATTTCTTTTACTTTTTTCTTTCTAACATCCGGTAAAGTTTCTTCTTTTGGAAGAATAATATTGGAAAACTGGCAATACCCTTTTTGTCTTTCATGAAGCTTTAAAATTCCAGATAATGTCTGTTTTAGCTGATCCCTTTTTACAATACTATCCACCATTCCGTGCTCCACCAAAAATTCCGCTTTTTGAAATCCCTCCGGCAGTTTTTGATGAATCGTCTGAGCAATTACACGTGGGCCTGCAAAACCGATTAATGCTCCTGGCTCTGCTAAAATAATATCTCCCAACATAGCAAAACTTGCTGTTACCCCTCCTGTTGTAGGATCTGTAAGCACTGGTATATAAAGAAGGCCTGCATCACTATGCTTCTTTATTGCTGCCGAAGTCTTTGCCATCTGCATAAGAGATACAATCCCCTCCTGCATTCTAGCTCCTCCTGAACAACAAAATAATACTACTGGTAGCTTTCTTTTTGTTGCTTCCTCAAAAGCTCTAGTGATTTTCTCCCCTACAGTATGTCCCATACTCCCCATTAAAAATCGGGCATCACAAACCCCCAGCACCACAGGACTATTTTCAATCTTTGCCTCTCCAATACACACTGCCTCATCCAGATGAACTTTCTCTTTTAAAGCCATAAGCTTTTCTTTATACCCTGGATAATCCAAGGGATTACAAAAAGAAAAGTCTGTATACCACTCCTGAAAACTATCTTTATCTGCTACCAGTTTTATTCTAGTTTTAGCTTTAATACGAAAATATTCTCCGCATTTAGGACATACATAGGAAGCACCTGCTACATCTTCCTTGTAAATCATTTCCCCGCATTTTGGGCATTTCATCCAAAGCCCCCAAGGTACAGAAGGCACAGATGTTTTTTCTTCTATCTGCTCTGTACCCGATGTTTTTTTAAACAATTCTTTCCATCTGGACATCTGCTAAGTTCTCCTTATATCGCATAATGTTTTGTAATAAAATCTGTTGTAATATTCCCCTCTATAAAATCTTTTTGTTGTAAAATATCGTATTGAAAATCCAAATTAGTATTTATTCCCTCAATGATTACTTCTCCCAGTGTACTTCTCAGTTTTGCAATAGCAGAAGCTCTATCTTTGTCATGAACAATAACTTTCATAATCATAGAATCGTAATTACTCGGTATCTGATACCCTGCGTAAACAGCCGTATCTACCCGCACTCCATTCCCTCCTGGAATATGTAAATGCTCAATTGTTCCCGGACATGGCATGAAATTTTTCTCTGGATTTTCTGCATTAATTCTACACTCAATAGCATGGCCAGTAAGGAAAATATCCTCTTGCGAAACCGAAAGAGGAAGTCCCGCTGAAACTCGAATTTGTTCTTTAATTAAGTCCACTCCGGAAACAAATTCTGTTACAGGATGTTCCACCTGAATCCTAGTATTCATTTCCATAAAGAAAAATTCACCCGTCTCATCTAAAAGAAATTCAATTGTTCCCGCACTTTCATATCCTACCGCTTTTGCCGCTTTTCTAGCCGTTTCTCCTAGTCTTTTTCTTGTTTTTTCTGAAATTGCACAACAAGGTGATTCCTCTATCATCTTCTGATGTCGTCTTTGTATGGAGCAGTCACGCTCACCTAACTGTACAATATTCCCGAATTTATCTCCTAAAATCTGTACTTCGATATGTCTTGGGTTCCTCACATAACGTTCAATATACATGGTATCATCCCCGAAAGAGTTTTTTGACTCTTGTTGAGCCATAAGAAAGTTCTCCGCAAAATCTTCTCTGCTCTCTGCTATACGCATACCCTTTCCTCCACCTCCCGAAGATGCTTTTATCATAACTGGAAAACCAATTTTTTCTGCCGCTAAAAGTGCTTCTTCCACACTGTATACAGCTTCCTCCGTTCCTGGTATCACGGGAACATCTGCTTGCATCATGGTTTTTCTTGCCTCTGATTTATTTCCCATTTTCTGAATAATTTCAGGGGAAGGACCAATAAATGCCACATGACACTTTTCACACATCTGAGCAAATCGGCTGTTTTCTGATAAAAAGCCGAATCCTGGATGAATAGCTTCTGCTTTTACCGCAATAGTAGCACTTATAATTCTTTCCATATTTAAATAGCTATCTTTTGAGGAAGCAGATCCAATACAAATAGCTTCATCTGCAAGCTGAGCATGTAAAGCCTCCTTATCCGCCTCAGAATAAACAGCTACGGTTCTTATTCCCAATTCTCTGCATGCACGGATAATCCGAACTGCAATTTCCCCTCGATTTGCAATTAAAATCTTCTGAAACATATGCACTCCTATCCCACCATAAAGGTCATTTCTGCTACCACAGTTACTTTTCCATGTTGATTCTTTGCAACTGCTTTTCCAATTCCTACAGGACCTTTTTCTTTAATGATTTCAACCTCTAAAGTCAATATATCACCTGGTACTACTTTTGTCTTAAATTTTGCAGACTGTATACCACCAAAGTATGCTATTTTGCCTTTATTTTCTTTTTTACTTAAAATCGCCACAGCTCCTGTCTGTGCTAATGCTTCAATCTGCAAAACTCCTGGCATTACAGGTTCCTCTGGAAAATGTCCTGCAAAAAAATCTTCGTGATATGTTACACATTTTTTTCCCACAGCCTTTTTACCTGGTTCTAATTCTTCTATAGTATCCACCAGAAGAAAAGGATGTCTGTGGGGAATAATTTCCATAATTTCCTTTGTTGTAAGCTGCATGATACCCTCCTTAACCAATGACAAATAAAGGCTGTCCATACTCTACCATATCTTCATTTCCTATTAAAATTTCTTCTACTACACCATCGTATTCTGACTCAATTTCATTCATAAGTTTCATGGCCTCTACAATCCCAAGCACTTGTCCTTTTTGCACTGTATCTCCTACTTTTACAAAAGTTTCTGCTTCTGGAGAAGGTGCTGCATAAAAGGTTCCCACTAATGGAGACTTTACTGTTTTCTCCTTAACTATTTCTTCTTTTTTCACTGTTTTTGGTGAAAGCTTTTCCATTTTGCTCTGCTTTTCACCACCACGCATAATAATTTTCAAATCACCTTCCTCAAAAGAAAATTCTGATAAACCTGACTCTCCTACTGCATGAATAAGCTTTATAATTTTATCGAATTCCATAGTTTCTATACCTCCTTATTCAAAGCATTTTATGAGCAGACTAGCGTTATGACCACCAAACCCTAGAGAATTACTCAATGCATATTCTATTCTTTTTTCTATTGCGTGTTCTGTGATATAATTTAGATCACATTCCTCGTCTGGTACTTGATATCCTAATGTTCTATGAAGGTATCCTTCTTCCATTTCTTTTACACAAGTAATAAATTCTACTGCCCCTGCTGCCCCTAGAAGATGTCCTATCATAGATTTCGTAGAATTAATTTTTAAGTGTTTTGCATGATTTTTGAACAAATTTTTAATTGCTCTTGTTTCAAATAAATCATTATGATGGGTGCTTGTTCCATGGGCATTAATATATTCAATTTCTTCTAATTTGACACCACTTTCTTTTATTGCATTTTCCATGCATCTGGCTGCTCCTTGTCCATCTTCTGCTGGAGACGTAATATGATACGCATCACTGGTTGCACCATATCCTACAATTTCTGCTAAAATCTTTGCTCCTCTTTTCTTTGCATGCTCTAATTCCTCTAGCACAACAATACCTGCTCCTTCTCCCATAACAAAGCCATCTCTTTCCTTATCAAATGGAATAGAACATCTTTTTGGATCTTTGGAAGTAGATAGCGCCGTAAGAGCAGTAAATCCTGCAATTCCCACCGGGGTAATACTGGCTTCTGCTCCACCTGCCATCATCACATCAGCATCTCCTACCTGAATACTTCGATATGCTTCTCCAATACAATGGGTTCCAGATGCACAGGCTGTTACCACATTAAGACTCTTTCCTTTTAGTCCAAACTGAATAGAAACATTACCGGCTGCCATATTGGAAATCATTAAAGGAACCATCAAAGGATTAACTCTTCCTGGACCTTTTTCTAAAAGTTTTTTATGTTCTCTTTCAATAGTCTGAAGGCTTCCTATCCCTGAACCAATAGAACACCCCACACGATAAGGATCTTCTTCCTCCATACAAAGACCTGACTGTTCCATTGCCTCTTTTGCTGCCGCAACTGCATATTGACAAAACAATTCCATCCTTTTAGCAGCTTTAAAATCCATGTAATCCTTTCCTTGAAATCCTTTTATTTCTGCTGCTAAATGTACCTTATATTCTGTAGTATCAAATTTTGTAATCTCTCCAAATGCAGTTTTTTCTTCCTTTAAACTTTTCCAAAATTCTTCCACGTTCAGTCCTAGAGGTGTTATTGCCCCCATTCCTGTCACCACTACTCGTCTCATATTTCCTCCTATATGCTCATACCACCATCTACACAAAGTACCTGACCAGTAATATAATTTCCCTTTTCTGAAACCAAAAATGCCACAAGTTCCGCCACATCGTCTACCTTTCCAAATCTACCCAAGGGAATCTGTGTGCAGACACGTTCTTTCACACTATCTGGAAGCACTTCTGTCATCTCAGTCTGGATAAATCCCGGAGCCACAGCATTTACTGTAATTCCTCTGCTTGCTAGTTCTCTTGCCATAGTTTTTGTAAGCCCAATTACTCCTGCCTTACTGGCCGCATAATTTGCCTGTCCTACATTTCCCATAACACCGGAAACAGAAGAAATATTAATAATTTTTCCGCTTTTTTGTTTTAACATCTGTCTTGCACTATGACGAATTGTATTAAAAGTTCCTTTTAAGTTAGTATTTAAAACAGTATCAAAATCTTCTTCTTTCATTTTCATAATTAAACTATCTTTTGTAATACCTGCATTATTTACTAAAATATCCATATGTCCATATTTTTTTATCACTGTATCTATCATTTCTTGACAATCCTTAAAACAGCTCACATTACAGCCATAAGCTTCTGCTTTACCTCCAGCATTCTCAATTTCTGTAACTACTTCCTCTGCTCTTTCTTTAGAACCATTATAATTAACAATAACCATTGCACCTTTCCTTGCCAAAGTCAAAGCAATCTCTCTCCCAATACCTTTACTTGCTCCTGTTACCAACGCAACTTTATTTTTCAACATTACCGTTCCCTCTTTCTCTTAGTTGTTCACTTACCACTTGAAAATCTTCTACGGTCTGAATATTCATCATCGTCACATTTCGGTTAATCTTTTTCACAAATCCACTTAAAGTTCTCCCTGGTCCGATTTCTACAAAGGTATCCACTCCATTTTCTATCATTGTTTCCACACACTGCTGCCATCTTACCGGGGAAGATACCTGTTCTACCAAAAGGGATTTTATCTGTACTTTTTCTGTCACCATTTGTGCCGTAACATTAGAAACGTATGGAATTTTTATATCTTGTAAAGAAATTTTTTCTAGTACTTCAAAAAGTTTCTCCCCAGCTTCTTTCAACATTTCACAATGAAATGGCCCAGACACCTGTAATGGTAAAATTCTCTTTGCTCCACCTTCTTTTAATCTCTTGGCCCCTTTTTCCACAGCTTCTTTTTCACCAGTAATGACAATCTGTCCCGGACAGTTATAATTTGCTACACTTACCATTCCCTGAGTTTCTTTGCAAATTTTTTCAACCAGCTTTGCTTCCATTCCTAAAACTGCAGCCATAGCACCACCTTGTGGAACCGCCTCCTGCATATAAATACCTCGTTTTCTCACTGTATAAAATACATCTTCTAAAGACATTGCCCCTGATGCCAATACTGCTCCATACTCACCAAGACTTAAACCTGCTGTTATATCAGGATAAATTCCTTGCTCCTCCAACGCTTTTAAAATAGCAGCTTCTACTGCTATCATGGCAATCTGTGTATATTCTGTAATAGAAATTTTTTCATTTTCTTCAAAACAAATTCTTTCTAAATTCAATTCGGAAATTTTTCCTGCTTTCTCTATTATTTTCCTGCAAACAGGGATTTTTTCATAAAAATCTTTTCCCATGCCTACATATTGTGCTCCTTGTCCCGGAAAGATAAATGCCAGTTTTCCCATGGATTATCTCCTTTGTATTTAAAATATTTTGTATATCAAACTATTTACCTAAAAAAATGAGAGTATTGCATTCCATGCAGATCATGAACAACACTCTCATGCCTATTTTATTCTTCTACGCCTTTTGTCTTTAAATAATCAATAACAGCACCTACTGTCGTTAATTCCTGTAACTCTTCAGAAGGAATATCTACAGAATATTCATCTTCCAAAGCCATAACCAATTCAAATAAATCCAGAGAATCTGCCCCTAAATCTTCCTTAAAAGAAGTTTCAAGCTGAATGCTTTCTGCCTCACAATTTAACTGTTCTGCAATAATCTCTCTCATTTTTTCTAACATAACCTTTATTCTCCTTTAAAAAAACTTATAGAATTCCCCCATACTGGAATTTCTTTTTAATATTTTGATGTTCAAAGTATATATTTTTTCCCTATATTTGTCAACCCTTATTTATCAAATTTTATTTGTCCTGACACACTCAAAGCAATTCCCACCTCTGCCATCAGGAACACAATTGATGTTCCTCCATAACTAACAAAAGGAAGGGTAATACCTGTTGTGGGTATCCAGTTCAACACAACACAGATATTCAAAATTACTTGTAGGGCAATATGAATTAAAATACCGCTTACCATTAAAGATCCATAAAAATCTGGTGCATTCTGTGCAATAAAAAATAACCGGTATAACATATAACCAAATAAAAGTAAAACTACCATGCCTCCAAACACACCTAACTCTTCACAAACAATTGAAAAAATCATATCGTTTTGGGCTTCTGGTACAGGACCTAATTTCTGTACACTATTTCCCAACCCTTTTCCAAAAAAGCCACCACTTCCAATGGCGTAAAGCGCTTGCATAATTTGATATCCACCTTCAGAAGAATATTTCTCAGGATTTAACCATACAAAGACTCTGGCAAGACGGAAACTTTCTACATTGTCCATATCCAATGTCATTTCCCCCAATGTAATCTGGAGGATAATCCGTCCTACAATCACTGCAATCATCAAAATAACTCCCCACATTAAAAACAAACGCTTATTAGGATGAGCAATAAAAATCATAAGGATTGTAATACCAGCAATAATCATGGCTGTACTTAAATTTTCTGTAAGATAAAAAGCTGCTACTGCCAGACCCAATCCATAAGCTATTAACTTTAAAAATCCTTGTCGTGTAGCAATCTTGCGCCCCATCTTCATGATCAAACATGGAATAAAGGTAATTGCTGCAATTTTTGCTACCTCCGCCGGCTGAAACTGTAATGCCTGTATTCCAAAACGCAGCCATCTTCTAGCACCATTTACCTCTACACCTAAGGGTGTAAATTTTACCATTGCCATTAAAACAATGGATATCCAATAAATTGCTTTACTCGTATAATAAAACAAGTGATAATCACACTTTGATAAAATCAAAGCTCCTACGATACTTCCAATACTGATAACGGTCTGCTTTGTAAAAAAGTTCATATCATTTCCAAATTTTACTTGTGCAGTATAAGCACTAGTACTATACAACATAACTAGTCCGAAGCAAATTAGCAGAATTACCACTGCAACTAGATTAAAATCATAATATCCAGACTTTGCGGAATATCTCCTTTTTCTTTTCTCTGCCATTTATTTCCTCCCATTAAAAGCGAAAAGCATACTTAAGCAATTCCATGTATCCGGTACTGCTACCACTTTCCTGGTTCTGCACTTTGCGTACCATAATAGGATCATCCGTAATAATATTGTCCGCTCCTACATCTAGCATACGTTTTGCATCACCTTTATAATTTACTGTCCACACATGCACTTCTTTACCAAGGGCATGAGCCTGTGTAATAAATTGTTCATCTACATACGTGTGTTTTACACTAAAAAAATCAGCTGCTTCTATTCCCTGCACACCACCATACGTCATAGTCATAATGTAACCTGTTCGAATTTCAGGAGCTATTTTTTTAATTTGTTTCAGAAATTGATAATTCATGGATGTCACTACACAGTGTTCCTCAAAATGATTCTCCTTAATAGCACGAACCACCTTATTTACAATTCCCTTATTTTTACCATTATACTTAATCTCTATATTTAAGTCCAGCTTTCCTTTACAAAATTTCAAAACATCTGTAAATTCTGGTATTTTCTCTCCTCGAAACTTTTTATGAAAACTAGCTCCTGCATCTAGCTTTTCCACTTCTTTTAAAGTCATATCCCATACATTTTTCTTCACTCCAGCAGTTCGTTTAAAAGAGTCATCATGCAAAAGAATAAGTTCTCCATCCTTCGTCTCTTGTATATCAATTTCTGCATAATCTGCACCACTATCTATTGTATATTGCAAAGCACTAAGTGTATTTTCTGGCGCTTTCCATGCACCTCCTCTGTGAGCCGTAATTTCTGTGTCTGTTGCTAAATGACTCAAAGTATTATCATGATTTATTACCAAATACCCAAAATAAATTCCTTCTATCAAAATTACAGCCATCGTAAAAATTCGTGCTATTTTTCGTCTTCCCAATTTAGAATACCAAGAAAACTGCTCCAGCTTTTTAGAAAAAATAGTCTTCTCCCTAGGCTGTGCATGAAATTTTGCATATATCACATAAACAAAGGCTATGCTTCCGATTAACTGTACTCCTCCAGCGTAAATTCCAAGAGCCATATTTACATATTCGCTATAAGCAAAAATACTACTGATTTTCATTGATTCCGGCTTTAAAAAAAATACCCCTGCTGTAAGAATTACCATGACAAATCCATAAGTTACTGCAATTAAACATAACATACAAAAATGCAACAAAAAAAATCCTGCCAAGATCTTTTTCCATCGTTTTTTTAATAATCGAATCCCACTTAAAAATCCTTGCCAGCTTTTTTCTTTTTTTAAAATACAATAAGGCAATGCAAACACAAATAGAAAAGATACAACAAGTACTCCCCCTAGAAATCCATATAGTAATATAGGTGATTTAATCTCTTTATAAATCTGTCTCGCCGTAAACTCTAAAATTTTAATATAGGAAATTTCTCTTATCAAAAAATATGCTGCCAAAAAAGGGGCCGAACAGGCGGCACACATAAGCCAACTCACCTTACTGTATCGAAGAAAAGAAAAAGTTTTCTTGATTCCTAAAATCAAAAAATCTCCTACATACAACTTCTTTTCCTGATTGGAATATACAAATCCATATAATAGTGCTGCCACCTCAATAAAATAAAAAATCAAAATCACAAACAAAACCAGTGCAAAAAAGACAATGGATAACGGATATTGCAAAAATTCCTTATAATTTTCTGGAGTAAGATAACTAAATCCCTGCTGTTTTAAAGAAAAATCCACCAAAAAACGTACCAGCTGCATTACAAGAAAAAAGGTTGCAACCCGATATCCCGCTTCAAATAACAACAGATTTCCTATATTATATCTAATGACTTTCCATGTTTCATTCAAAATTTTTTTCATGTACCTAACCGCCCGTTTCTCATTCACTTATTTCAGTATGCTAGTGCTTATTCTATCAAAAAGTTTATACCTTATGCAAGTCAAAGAAAATATCTATGGATATTTCAAAGTTCTTTTGGTAGAATAAAGTATAAAAATACAGGAGTCTAAAAACATGAAATCAAAAAATACTATAAAAGATTTTTCTATTATCACTTTGGGAATGTTTATCGTATCCGTTGCTGTATATTTTTTTCTAATACCCAGCAAAATTGTAGTGGGAAGTATATCCGGCTTGTCCATGGTTTTATCCCAACTTTCCAATATCCCCATTTCCCTAATTACCTTTATCTTAAACACCATACTACTGATAATCGGTTTTCTTTTTATCGGAAAAGATTTCGGTGCAAAAACGGTCTATACCTCCATGCTACTGCCTGTTTTTCTCTGGATTTTTGAAATACTGTTTCCCATTTCAAATTCCCTTACCCAAAATCAAGTGTTTGATTTGGCTGCCTACATTCTAATTGTGGGACTTGGACAGGCTTTGTTATTTCATGTCAATGCATCTTCTGGAGGTCTTGATATTATAGCAAAAATCATGAATAAATTTATGCACATAGAACTGGGAAAAGCAGTTACTTTAGCAGGACTTTTTACTGCTATGACATCTATTTTTGTATATGATGTTTCTACTCTAATCATCAGTATTTTGGGAACTTATGGCAATGGTCTTGCAGTAGATTACTTTATCGATGGTTTTAATAAACGAAAACGTGTGTGTATTATATGTGATGATTATAAAGATATTCAAAACTATATTTTAAACGATTTAAAACGTGGCGTAACCCTTTATACTGCTCAAGGAGCCTATGATGAAAAACACCGAACAGAACTAGTTACTATTCTTACAAAACAGGAATACTCCCTGCTTTTAAATTACCTTCATACTTCCCAAAAACAGGTTTTTGTAACCGTTTCTACTGTAAATGAAGTCATTGGTGAATGGAATAAAGATAAATAGATACAGTTTTATTACACCCAAAAGCTAATTCCCATAATAGCTAGTAAAATCCAACCGATTTTTCCAGTTATTTGACAAGACAAGGTAAATTTATAAATGAAAAAAAACGTAATAAATACGCTTAGAATAAAAATAAAAATATCCACAACTAGCAAATGTGTACCTATAATTGCTGTATAACAATAAAAAAACGCTGGTATAGACAATGAACCGATTATAATACCTACCGGTACAGAAGATGCTATACAAGGATATATTTTCTTCCATTTATTTATAAGAAAAAAACAATAGAAAAGTGTCGGGAAAAACAATAGCTTCACATGTTCCCATACAGACTCATCTACTGGAAAAAAGATGGCTGCTATGGGGTTTTTCCCAGACCATTCATAAACAAAATGTGCTAATGTACCTGTTATCACAGAAAATATAATTCCTATCCCAATATCTTTTTTCAACGCTTTCATAGAAAACCTCTTTTTTCCTTTTATTATATGAAATCTTATCCACTATATACCTTCTAAATTTTTTAAAATTAAATACAGTCCCAATATTCCGCTTACTATATTTTCACGAAAAATTGAGACTGTATCTGAACTTTAAATATTATCTATTGCAATTATCTTTGCAACTGGCCTTACACGGCATATCAAAACTAGGATTAAATGCATAAAAGTTTTTAGAATCCAATTCTTCCTGTACTGTTCTTAAAACTTCACCAAATCGCTGAAAATGGACAATTTCTCTTGCTCGTAAAAACTTAATGGGCTCAATAATATCTGGATCATCAATAAGACGTAAGATATTATCATATGTTACCCTTGCTTTCTGTTCTGCTGCCATATCCTCAAATAAATCGGTTATTGGATCTCCTTTGGACTGAAATTCGCAAGCATTAAAAGGAATCCCTCCCGCAGCCTGTGGCCAGATACCTACTGTATGATCCACATAATAATTGGCAAAACCCGATTTTTCTATTTCTTCCATAGACAAATTGCGTGTTAACTGATGAACGATTGTAGATACCATTTCTAAGTGCCCAAGTTCGTTCGCACATTGATGTTGTCAACAGATGATGCAATATATTAAAAAAAGAAATCGGCAATATGTAAAATGTCGATTTCTTTTTTATTTTCATATATTTTTTTATTTTAGGATTTTACACTAACGCCCCTCTATCATTTGTCCTTGCCATGTGTCCGTTATCCAGAAAAGCGTACAATTCATTTCCGATCCATAGCATTTCATTGCGTGCCATGTAACCGCCAGCTTTTAGCCAGTACCAGGTATCTCCTTCTTTGTACCAGTCATTTTCTACCATAGAACCGTCATTACGCAAATAGAACCAGTTCTCTCCTACTTTTACCCAACCTGTTTTCATTGCACCCGATGTACTTAAGTAGTAATAATGTCCATCAATATACTGCCAACCTGTAAGCATATATCCATTTTTATCGAAACGATACCATACTCCGTTAATTTCCTCCCAGCCATTTTTAGTGTAGCTTCCGTCTGCATGTCTAAACCACCATCCGTTGCTATCTTCTACCCATCTG
>JARIAQ010000029.1 GCA_029257775.1 Blautia sp.
GCTGTTCGCCCATTAAAGCGGTACGCGAGCTGGGTTCAGAACGTCGTGAGACAGTTCGGTCCCTATCCGGCGTGGGCGTAGGATATTTGAGAGGAGCTGTCCTTAGTACGAGAGGACCGGGATGGACGGACCGCTGGTGTATCGGTTGTTCTGCCAAGAGCATGGCCGAGTAGCCAAGTCCGGAAGGGATAAACGCTGAAGGCATCTAAGCGTGAAGCCCCCCTCAAGATGAGATATCCCATTCGAAAGAAGTAAGACCCCTTGAAGACGACGAGGTAGATAGGGCAGAGGTGGAAGTGCAGTAATGTATGGAGCTGACTGTTACTAATCGGTCGAGGGCTTGACCAAAAGTGTAGAGATACACGAAACGGTAAGTTGGAAGGTTTCGTTTTATATATGTGGTTTTGAAGATACATGAAAAGCCAAAAGGATACGGATAATAACTATAAAAGTTATTATCCGTATCCTTTTTTAGTTTATTAAAATATAACAGGTGGTGTCATACTTAAAATTAGTGTGAACCGCCTATTTTTATACAAATAAATAAGGTTATAAATTTAATTTTTTTATATAAAAAATAAATATTTTAGTAAAAGAAATATATATTACATTAGGATATAAGTATATAAAAGTATAAATATATGTGCAAAATGCATAAAAAATGTGCAAGGAAAATGTGAAAAATAATAAAAGTTAATATAATTAACCTAGTAAAATATTGACATTTTACTAGGTTAATAGTATAGTAAAAATATAAATAAGAGGAGGAACTTAATTATGAAGAAAAAAATGGTTGGAATCTTGGCAGTATTAATGGCAACGACAGTTACGTTTTCTGGGTGTGGAAAAAAAGATGACGGAAAAACGGCAGATGGGAAAACGAAAATTCGTTTTGCGTCATGGGATACGGCAGAAGATGCAGATGCTCAACAGACTAGAGTTGATAAATTTAATGCAACACATGACGATATCGAAGTTGTGCTAGAGGCGTATGGTTCAGAATTTGATACAAAAATTGCTGCAGGTATGGGAGCAGGAGATACTCCAGACGTTATGTATATGTGGAATTATCCAGCATATGCTGCAGGACTTGAGCCTCTTGATTCTTATATGGAAAAAGATGATTACAAAGATAATTTTTATGAAACACTTTGGGATTACAATTCAATTGATGGAAAGGTATATGGTATCCCAGTTGGATTTACGACACATGCGTTATATTATAACAAAGATATTTTTGCAGAAGCAGGAATTGCAGAGCCAACAAATGATTGGACATGGGATGATTTGAAAAAGGCTGCAAAAACAATTACAGAAAAAACGGGAAAAAAAGGATTTTCATTTCAGATGAAACCGGATCCATATGATTATGAAATGTATTTATGGAGTAATGATACAGCTTACTGTGATAAAGAAGGCAAGTTAAAAGGTAACTTGAATTCTGATAAGGCAAAAGAGTCCTTTCAAATGTTCCAGGATATGGAAAAAGAGGGATATGCAGTGGCTACTGAAAAAACAGGTACAGATGAATTTACATCAGGTAATACAGCGATGTTTGTTTATGGATCATGGTCAATTAATTCATTTAATGAAGCAGGGTTAAATTATGGTGTTGTTGATATTCCGGCATTTGCAGGAGCTTCACATGATTCAGTGAGTATTTTAAGCTCTTCAGGTATTTCAATGTCTTCTACATCTAAAAATAAAGAAGCAGCGTGGGAATTTATTAAATTCTGGACAAGTGAGGAAATGAATATTGAAAGAATTGGTACGGAACTACCAGTATTAAAATCCGTTGTAGAATCTGAAGGTATTATGGAAAGTCCGGAGTATGTACCATTCTATACAATGCTTGAACAAAGCTCAGGTTATACACCAGCAAGCTTTATTATTGAAGATTGGTCAGAGTTATCCTCAAATTTATCACTTTCATATGAAAGAGTATTTAATCCAAGCACACTTGAGGACGTATCAACAGTATTAGATGAATCAGTAGCAAAATAGTACTGAATTTGAGTGAAGGGAAGGAACGAAATGAAACAGAAGAAATTTTTGAAGACAGCCACACCATATCTGTTTATTTCACCATGGATTATAGGATTTCTTATATTTACAATTGGACCACTTATTTTTTCATTGATAATGAGTTTTTTTAATTGGCCATTAATCGGAAATCCAGAATTTGTTGGATTTAATAACTATATGGAGATGTTTACGAAAGATGATCAATTTTGGAAATCTTTGATAATATCTTTGAAATATGCAGCAATTTTTGTACCCCTTAATATGATTATTGCTCTGTTTCTTGCAATGTTAATTACTCAGCCAGTAAAGGGAGTTAAGTTTTTTAGAACGGTTTACTATATTCCTACAGTCATCTCTGGTGTTGCTGTATCGATTCTTTGGGGATGGATTTTAAATGGAGATTATGGTGTACTAAATTATTTGCTATCACTAATTGGAATTGAAGGTCCGAAATGGCTCGTCGATCCAGCATGGGCAATTCTTGCAGTTATTATTGCCAGTGCTTTCGGAGTTGGTAGTATGATGCTTATTTTCTATACGGATATTAAGAATATTCCAATTGATGTATATGAAGCAGCTAGTTTAGATGGGGCATCACCAGCAAGACAATTTTTTAGTATTACGTTGCCAATTATTACACCAACAATTCTATTTAACTTAATTACATCCATTATTAGTTCTTTCCAGCAGGTAACGCTGGTAATGCTTTTAACAGGTGGCGGACCTTTAAAATCTACATATTTTTATGGCCTTATGACATACAATAATGCATTTAAGCATCATAAACTTGGATATGCCAGTGCAAATGCATGGGTAATGTTTGTGATTATTCTTGTTCTTACTGCGTTGGTATTTAAGTCATCTTCAGCATGGGTATTTTATGAAACGGAAGCTGGCGGAGCACAGAAAAAGAAGGGAGGTAAGAAATAATGAAAATGTCTAAAACTTCAAAAGTTATTATTTATATTCTTTTAGGAATTATGGTTGTTTATTTCTTATCACCATTTGTTTATATGTTTTTTACAGCATTTAAAACGGAATCTGAAGCAATTGCATTTCCGCCGAAATTATTTCCATCAGAGTGGCATTTTGAAAATTTTGTAAATGCATGGAAATCTCAACCGTTCGGAAGATATTTTTTGAACTCAGTTTTTGTTACAGTAGGAACAACAGTTGGACAGATACTTTCCTGT
>JARIAQ010000041.1 GCA_029257775.1 Blautia sp.
TGAAAACAAAACATCTTTTTATCCATATCTTCTATCTCCTTTGTTTCGACTTCTACCTTTTTACAGGCATATCATACAGGAGAATCCACGTAAAAAAGGTTGCATATGCAACCTTTTTATAAATTCATTCAAAATTTTTTAACAGACGAAATGTGTTTTTATCAAAATCAATATAACCTTCTGTTTTCATAATATTCAATTCTCTAGTCAATGCACTTCGATCTGCACAAAGATATTCTGCCAGTTGTACTCTTCCCAACGGAATATCAAAATAAAGACTCTGTCTCTTAGAAGCCTCCTGAAGCAAATATGTTGCAATTTTTTCTCTTAGAGTTTTTTTTGATAAAATATCTACCTTATCCATCAACACAACATTTTTCTCTGCAATTACAGTAACCATATTCTCAATTAACCGATGATGAAATTTACAAGACATGTTACAGGTTCGCAGAATACGAGAAAAAGGGAGAAAAAGTATAGTTGAAGGTGCATCTGCTACAAAGGAAACTGTGGAATTTTTTACAATACCACAGGAAAAACTCTCTCCAAACAACTCTCCTTGCTGCATGGATACCAATAAGGTTTTATTTCCCCACAAGTCTTCTTTTATCATATCTACTTTTCCAGAAAGTAAAATCCCCACCGCTTCCACATTTTCTTCCAATGTGATAATGTATTGATTCTTCTTATATTCTTTCAGATAGGCCCCAATGCAGCCAAACATTGCTGTCATTTCCGACTCCTGTATTCCATAAAATAATTCCATGCCCTTTAATTCTGAAAGATACTCTTTGCATAATTTTTGCATAGTTTAAATAATCTTTCCTTCCAAATGGTCTATTTCATGCTGACAAATTTGAGCCGTCCAACCAGACAGCTTCTGTCTTTGTTTCTTCCAATTTTTATCATAATATTCGACTTCTATATTCTGAAAACGCATGGTAGGTCTTACACCTTCCAATGATAAACAACCTTCTTCGGTTTCATATGGTGTGTCTTTCTTGATAATTACAGGATTGAACATCACCACATCTGCTACTCCCATGTTAACAATAATAATATTTTTCTTTATTCCAATCATATTTGCCGCCATACCTACACAACGTTCTCTGTTTGCTGCCAAGGTATCTTCAAGATCTTGCCCTATCCACAAATCTTTTTTTGTTGCAGGTTCTGATTTCTGTGCTAAAAAAAAGATATCTTTTACAATCGGTTTTACCATTTTCTTTTCCCCTTATTCTTTTCTTATTTCCAATTCTTCCATATATCCGGTACATATCCCACAGTTGCTTGCTTACCATTTCTCACAACAGGCACTTTGATTACTGTTTGGTTTTCTAAAACTTTTTCCATTCTGTCTTCCTCAGCAATATACTTAATAAGTGCCAGTAAATCTTTATCCTTACAATCCTGATCAATCAGAACTTCTAATCCGCCCACTGCTCCACAAACAGATTTGAGTTCTCCTTTACTCATACCCTTTTCCTTCATATCAATGAATTGATATTTTATACCTCGTTCTTTAAAATAACGTTCTGCCTTTTTCGAATCAAAGGACTTCTTCGTACCAAAAATCTGTATGTTCATTTTTACTTCTTTCCTTTTCATTTAGCATAATTACGGTAGATTACGGTTACCACACTGTATAAAATTCCAGCAACCGGCCAAATTACCCATGTAATTTCCCATTTCATAGTAACAAAACTAATTAAAATATACAATGCTGTAACTATTCCCCAGTAAATATTTCCAATACTTTTGTTCTGCTTCTTGGCAATTCTTGTATAATTTCCTTCTTCTAAAAGTACCTGATATCCACCCCAGATAATCGATGTTCTAACTATAAAAAATACTCCTATGGATACCAATATAAGTAAAAATCCTACAGCTATTGCAGAAGAAAAATCATCATCTCCATAAAAAAGCTGTACAAGAAAAATCGGTATACAGGAAATAATACATAGTGCCACACCCATTGAAATTTCCGCCATGTGCACCTTTTCATACTTTTTCATTTTATCACAAACCATTCCATCAATGCCATATTCTGTATCCAATGGTTCCTTTTCTAAAAATTTATATGGAGTGCCCCTATGTTCGTTAATAATAAAAATGACAACTGCTCCTGCCACCATACACAACAACACAATCATTCCCAGCATTGCACCTTGCTCTTCTCCCAATGGAATTTTTTTCATTTCTCCCGCAACACTGAAACATATCAATAAAACCGGAGATAAAATACAAAGCATTACTCCCAGGGCAATAGAAAAAGAACTTCTTTTACAATAATCCAAATATGCGTTTGCCATCTCCAACGATACGTTGCTTAATATTTCACCCTTGTTATCTTTTATCTGTTCTGTATCTGAAATTACCGAGGGCTGTAGGTCTTCCATATCATCGCGAAGTAAATAATCTGTACTCACACAAAATATCTCAGAAAGTCTTAAAATTCTATTCATGTCAGGAACTGACTGTGCCCCTTCCCATTTTGATATAGATTGACGGCTAACTCCCATTTTTTCTGCAAGTTCCTCTTGAGACCAGCCTGCTCTTTTTCTTAAATTTATAATCTTATCTGCTAATATCATCGTTTCCTCCTTTATGTTTCTTCATTTTCTATCTTAACAGACTTTTGATAAGAAAAATATACATAATTTTGCAGTTGCATACTAGCAACTCTACTTTACAATTACGCTAAATACACAAAAAAGTCCCAAAACGCAACGATGGAGCGGAATAAAATTCCGCTCCAAGTATTAATTTAAAATCCATTTTCAAATATATCTCTTCCTACCTATATGAAATAATTATCCTTCATATTCTATTACTACTTTGCATTCATCGTTTTTACCAGAATCAAACAATTTAATAAACATATCCTGCACTGCTTTCACATCATGTGGAATATGACTTGTAATTGTCGTAAGAAACTGTTCTTTATGATCACAAATCATATGGAATGCTTCCGTATAATCCTCTTCTGTAAAATAAAGCCCTGTACGAATAGAAATTTCCTTCAGATACATTGGCATAGAAGTTAAAGTTAATTTTTCTGAATGCATACCCATCATTACAATTGTACCACCAGATTTCATGTTTTGGATCAATTCATCATAACTATCAAGTCCAACTGCATCAATCACATGAGCAAATCCGCCTTTCGGTGCCTTCTCTTTCAATTCCTCGGCAAAATTCTCGCTCTTTGTACTAAGACACTCATCAATAAAATCAAATTTACGGCAAAATTCTACGCGTCCCATGTTACGTCCAATCATAATCACACGTCCTGCACCCAACAATTTTGCGCATACAGCAGCATAAATTCCAATTGGGCCGTTACCCCAAATCAGAACATCATCACCTTTTTTAAGGTTTAAATATTTTACACCATGCAACGAAACAGCAACTGGTTCTGTTAATGCCCCCAGTTCCATAGGCACATCATCCGGAATAACATGTACATAATCTGCACGACAGGTAAAATATTCACCATATGCACCATCAATACTAACGCCAGGATTATCCTGCATCATCTGTGCACATAAATGTTCTTTTCCTTCTTTACAAAACTCACACTCACCACAAGGATTAAATTCCGCAGCACAAACCCTTGTTCCTTTTGCAAGACCAGAATCTCCTGGATCTTCAATATATCCTGAAAATTCATGTCCCATCACCACTCCCGGCATTGTACGCCACTGCATAACATCACTACCACAGATTGCAGCATACTTTGTCCGAATTACAACACGCCCCTTTGATGCCTTAGGCATTTCTTTTTCCACCATTGTAAATTCATGCACAGGTTGTACCATAATACTTTTCATGTCCATTTTCCTCCTTGGATTATAGAATA
>JARIAQ010000045.1 GCA_029257775.1 Blautia sp.
CATTAGAGAAATCATAAGTTTCTTTCACTTCAACAATTGCTTTTTCCACTGTTTTTTCAACCGGCGCAGACTGTGATGCATTGTTTGCTTCATTTTTGGAAGCGCCCTGTGACTTCATTGTTGGGAATGCTAATACATCTCTAATAGCTGCAGAATCTGTAAGTAACATTACCATTCTATCAATACCAAATCCAATTCCGCCTGTAGGTGGCATTGCAATTTCCAGTGCATGTAAGAAGTCTTCATCTGTTGTATTCGCTTCTTCATCACCCTGTGCCAGAAGTTCTTCCTGAGCTTTGAAACGCTCTCTCTGATCAATTGGATCATTTAACTCAGAATAAGCATTTGCCATTTCCCAACCGTTCATAAAGAACTCAAAACGTTCTGTATATTCTGGATTTTCCGGTTTTTTCTTTGTAAGAGGAGAAATTTCAATAGGATGATCCATAACAAAAGTAGGCTGAATTAAATGTTCTTCTGCAAATTCCTCGAAAAACAGAGATAAAATATCACCTTTTTTATGACGTTCTTCAAATTCTACATGATGCTCTTTCGCTACTGCTCTTGCTTCCTTTAATGTATGAATTTCATTAAAATCTACACCTGCATATTTTTTAACAGCATCTACCATAGTAATACGTTCAAATGGTTTACCCAGATCCATTTCCACGCCATTATAGGAAATCTTTGTGGTACCTAAAACTTCCTGTGCAACATGGCGGTACAGATTTTCTGTTAAATCCATCATACCGTGATAATCGGTATATGCCTGATATAATTCCATTAAAGTAAACTCTGGATTGTGTCTTGTATCAAGACCTTCATTACGGAATACACGTCCAATTTCATATACTCTTTCCATTCCACCTACAATAAGGCGTTTTAAATAAAGTTCAAGAGATATACGAAGCTTGAAATCTTCATCTAAAGCATTAAAATGTGTTTCAAAAGGACGAGCAGCTGCACCACCGGCATTTGCAACCAACATTGGTGTTTCCACTTCTAAAAATCCCTGACCATTTAAATAATTACGAATACTTGCAATAATTTTAGAACGCTTAATAAAAGTATCCTTAACCTCTGTATTCATGATTAAGTCCACATATCTCTGACGATAGCGCATATCTGTGTTTGTAAGACCATGGAATTTCTCTGGAAGTGGATGCAGACTCTTAGAAAGCAATGTCACTTCTGTTGCATGAATAGAGATTTCTCCAGTTTTTGTCTTAAATACTTCACCTTTGATACCTACAATATCACCAATGTCCATTTTCTTAAAATCTTTATAAGAATCTTCACCGACATTATCTCTGGCAACGTAAGACTGAATAGATCCCTGTAAATCCTGAATGCTACAAAAAGAAGCTTTTCCCATAACACGTTTGGACATCATACGTCCTGCAAGAGATACACTTTTTCCTTCTAATTCTTCAAAAGCATTCTTCACTTCCATACTATGATGAGTCACATCATACTTTGTAATCTGAAATGGGTCTTTTCCATTTTCCTGTAACTCAGCTAATTTCTCACGGCGTACCTTTAATAACTGGTTTAAATCCTGTTCTTGTGCTTTCTTCTGCTGTTCTGCCACCTTGTACACACTCCTTATCTTTAAATATTTCTCTCGATTTCGAGAATTTTGTATTCCATTACACCTGCAGGCATTTCAACGGAAACTGTATCACCTTTTCTGGCACCAATAAGCGCTTTTCCAACTGGTGATTCATTAGAAATTTTACCTTCTAGACTGTTTGCTTCTGTTGAACCTACAATTTTAAATTCAATTTCTTCTTCAAACTCTACATCATAGACTTTTACTTTACATCCAACACTGATTTTATCTAAATCGACTTCATCTTCTACCACAACTTCTGCATTTTTCAGAATTTTTTCAATTTCTTCAATTCTGGCTTCAATATCTCTCTGTTCATCTTTTGCAGCATCGTATTCCGCATTTTCAGATAAGTCGCCTTGTTCTCTGGCTTCCTTAATCTTCTCTGCTACTTCTTTTCTTTTGTTTACTTTTAAATCATGTAATTCTTCTTCTAATTTTGTCAGTCCCGCATACGTAAGTAATGTTTTCTTTTCTTCCATTTTAATTCTACACCCTTTCTCAATATATTTATAATGGAAAACAGACCTAAAAGGCCCGTCCATACAAATATCACTTCTTAACAGTCATAATATTATAAATAATAGATATGCGTCTGTCAAGCTTATTACTCCCTATAATCTAATATTTATGTTTTTTTTACATTCTATTAACCAATTCTACCAATTCTTCATAGGACTCTACCTCATTTACCATCCTTCTTACAGATGCTGAATGTGGCATACCTGAGGTATACCATGCCACATGCTTACGCATTTCTCTCATTCCGGTATACGTTCCTTTATAATCCAATTGAAGTCTTGCATGACGAAGCATCATTTCCTTAATTTCTTCCATAGACGGCTTCGGTTTATATGTTCCATTCTCCTGATAATACAAAATTTCTGAAAACAGCCAAGGATTTCCCTGAACAGCACGACCAATCATAATGCCGTCACATCCTGTCTCTCTTACTAACTCTTCTGCTTTTTCCGGAGAAGTCACATCCCCATTTCCAATAACAGGAATAGAAACCGCTTCTTTTACCTGACGAATAATATCCCAATCTGCCTGTCCAGAATAATACTGCTCTCTGGTTCTTCCATGCACAGCAACAGCTGCTGCCCCTGCGTCCTCTAAAATTTTTGCAATTTCCACTGCATTTACATGATCTTCCGTAAAGCCTTTGCGAATTTTAACCGTAAGAGGTTTTTTAATCGCTCTTGACACTTTATATACAATCTCATGTATTAGTTTAGGATTTTTCATAAGAGCAGAACCTTCTCCGTTATTGACAACCTTAGGAACAGGGCAACCCATGTTAATATCCAAAATATCAAAATTTCTATGTTCTATCTGTTTGGCAACATCCGCCATTAAATCTGGCTCTGAGCCAAAAAGCTGTAAAGAAACAGGACGTTCTCTTTCATCAATTTCCATTAAACTTTCTGTATTCTTATTCTTAAAATGAATGGCTTTTGCACTTACCATTTCTGTGCAAATAAGCCCTGCTCCCTGTTCTTTACAAAGCAAACGAAATGGCAGGTCTGTTACTCCTGCCATAGGTGCCAAGATCAGATTATTTTCTAGCGTCACATTTCCTATTTTAAGCTTCATCTTCTACCTCTTGTCCAAGAAAGAATACCTTATAATACAGTTCTAAAGACTCTAAAAGTTCTTTTTTCTTCTGACGCAAATCTTTGATACGCAATACACTTCCGATTTCATCAAACATAGCATCTGCCTCTAAGGCCTCTACCTGAAACTGTAAACTTCCTTCTTCATCAAATTCTAAAGTGAGAACTCCACCAATTTCTTCTGTATACAGTACACACATAATATGCAGTTCATCTTGTATGGACTGAGGAAGTGATGAAAAATCATCATTAAAATAATACTTCTGCTCGTAGGCACTTGCTCCGCACAAAACTACTTTATCCTTATACATAACTCTCTCCTTTACACATAACTATATAATCCCCTTACAGAAACCTCACCAGAAAAAATACTTCTCATATTTCCTTGCATATCCTCTACAAGAAGTTCACCGGTATTGGTAATTCCCCTTGCTGTCCCAATGGTTTCTGCCCCTTTTTCTAAAATCCGCACTTGCTGATTTTTATTTAAAAGTCGTTTCTCATAATCTTCTTTTAACAATCTTAAATCTTGGGTTTTCAAAAACATTTCATAATTTCTCCAGAAACATTCTGTAACTTTTTCTAGAATTTTCTCTCTTGATAATTTCTTTCCTGTTTCTAAAAAAACAGAAGTCGCTTTATCTTTAAGATCTTCTTGAAATTCCTCTTGATTAACATTAATTCCCACACCAATCAAAATAAACTCTGGATTTTGTTCTTTTATTTGCATTTCTGTTAAGATTCCACAAATCTTCTTTTTTGAAAGAACAACGTCATTAGGCCATTTAATTCCTGTGACTTTTTCTGTCATTTCTTCTATAACCTCTGCCACAGATAGTCCCATAACCAAAGTAAGAGAAGCTGCATTTTCTGCTTTTATTTCCGGATGCATTAACAAAAGTGTCATGTAGATATTCTCACCGGGTACAGAAGTCCATACTCTCCCTAGTCTGCCCTTTCCTGCCGTCTGCTCATCTGCGACAAACAAAGCACCATCTAATTCTTTTCCTGTGCTTTTTCTACCTTCTTCCTTTGCCCATGTAAGAGTAGAGTCCACACTTTCTTTCCAAAATATCTTCTTCATCTTAACAGCCTTCCGCCCCTAATGTGGCTGCCATAACTGCTTTAATGGTATGCATTCGATTTTCTGCTTCATCAAATACCACCGACTGTTTGCTTTCAAAGACTTCATCTGTAACTTCCATATCCTCAATTCCAAATTTTTCTCCAATTTCTTTACCAATATCTGTCTGTAAATCATGGAAAGCAGGAAGACAATGGAGAAAAATCGCTTGCTCCCCAGCATTTCTCATAACATCCATGGTAACTTTGTATGGTGTCAGCTCTTTAATACGCTCTTCCCATACCTCTTCTCGTTCCCCCATGGAAACCCACACATCTGTATAAATTACATCTGCATCTTTTGTACCCTCCATGACATCTTCTGTAAAAGTAATCGTTCCTCCAGATTTCTCTGCAAATACTCTACACTCTTCAACTAAAGTCTCATTTGGAAAATATTTTTTGGGCGCACAAGCAACAAAATGCATTCCCATCTTTGCACATAAAATCATCAGGGAATTTCCCATATTATAACGAGCATCTCCCATATAGACCAGCTTTACGCCCTCCACTCTTCCTAAATGCTCACGAATTGTAAGTAAATCTGCCAACATCTGGGTAGGATGATATTCATTGGTCAATCCGTTCCATACTGGAACCCCTGCATATTTTGCCAGTTCCTCTACTTTTTCCTGACCAAATCCACGGTACTCTATCCCATCATAAACACGGCCCAAAACTCTTGCAGTGTCTTTAATACTCTCTTTTTTACCAATCTGAGAACTTTTCGGATCCAAATAAGTACTGCCCATTCCTAAGTCATGTGCTGCCACCTCAAAAGAACTTCTTGTTCTGGTACTTGTCTTTTCAAAAATTAATGCAACATTTTTCCCTGTTAATGTATCTACAGGTATTCCCTGCTTTTTCTTTCTTTTTAATTCAGCAGACAAATCAACCAGATACTCAATTTCTTCCTTGGTAAAATCTTTCAGTGTTAAAAAATGACGCCCTTTTAAATCCATCATAGTAATCCTCCGCTTCTATAAAAGTTTGTTTTTTGAAATAATCTGCACAAAGGCGGGATACTCTTCACTTTCTAAAGAAGACAACTTCTCTCGCACTTTACTTTGCAATTCTTCCAAAGTATAAATTCTATACTTTGGAATTCTACATATTTTTGCAGTTGCTTCTAACATGGACAGATACAATTCTTTATAAGTCCAGTCTTTCGAAAGTTTCATCTCATCTGCAATGACTGGTAAAATAATTTCAGTTAAGTTGCGAACTTCTTTATTTTCCTTCAGTTCCAGTTTATATACATCACTTAGATATACATAAATGTCCTGACTCAGCTCCGTCAACTGCCTTAAATAATAACATTCTTTTTCCTGTTCATCAATATAATATATTTTCCCTGCAAGACCATAAATTACACGCATGGTATCAAAATACCCTCGCTTTAAATGCATTTTACTTTTTCGAGGGTTAAAATCCAAAATACTCCCCAAACTTACTGTAGGTGCAATGGTATAAATAGTTGTATCTTCCGGAATTTTTACTCGCTTTTCTCTGCCAATACCAAAAATCCGCACCACAATAATATCTTTATAATCTTTTTCAATCAGCGTATCTATTGGAACATTATTAATGGCTCCACCATCTATATAAGTTTTACCATGAAGCTTTTCACTTTTAAAAATGGGAAAAATATAGGAACTGGCCAGTAAAAAATCCTGAATCAACTCTGAATCAACTTCTTTTAAATCCACATTCAATTCTCTCATTTCATCTACACTAAAGGTGTGTATATATAAATCTATTGGAGAATTCTGAATTTTTTTCTCATCTATGCTTTCAGCAATCAATGTTTTTAATGGCGTAATATCGACTCCTCCATCAGAAATATAATCCATCATATCTTTTAAAATATCACGGCTTATTTTTTTCTGTTTAAAAATCCTATCCATAGCCTTATCATCCACTGCCATAATCTGAGAATAAGAAATATGTTCCCATAGATTTTCTGCTTTTTCCAAATCGCCCATACAAATTAATGCCCCATTCAATGCGCCCACACTTGTTCCGGCAATCCCTTTTATACGAATACCTGCCTCCTTAAATGCTTTCCATGCACCAATCTGATATGCGCCTTTGGCGCCTCCTCCTTCAAGTACCAGCCCATACTCTTTTGTAGTATCGATTACTGGCTTCATACTACACCTCTCTTTTCTATGCAGAAAGGGAGCGTTGCCTTTGCAAGCAGCTCCCTTTTTCACATCTAATTTTCTTTTTTATTTGCTGCAACTTCTACTAAAGAAGATGCAAGACCTGCAATCCCTTGAATTTCCGAAGGAATAATAATTTTTGTAGCCTTTCCATTTGCCGCCTCAGCAAATGCTTCCAAACTCTTTAACGTAAGAACACTATGATCTGCTCCGGCAGCTTTAATAAAGCGAATACCATCTGCCTTTGCCTGCTGCACTTTCAAAATAGCTTCTGCCTGACCTTCTGCCTCTTTAATCATCTTTTCTTTCTCTGCTTCTGCTCTTAAAATTGCTGCCTGCTTTTCTGCCTCTGCATCCAAAATCGCAGATTCTTTTTTACCTTCTGCTACAAGAATCGTTGATTTCTTTTCTCCTTCTGCCTTCAAAATTGCTTCTCGGCGTTCACGCTCTGCCTTCATCTGTTTTTCCATAGCTTCCTGAATAGCTGCAGGAGGAATAATATTCTTTAATTCTACACGTGTTACTTTAATACCCCATGGATCTGTAGCTTCGTCAAGAGAAGCTCTCATTTTTGTATTAATAATCTCTCTAGAAGTCAATGTGGAGTCCAATTCCATATCACCGATAATATTACGAAGGGTAGTCGCTGTCAAATTTTCAATTGCCATAATCGGACTGTCAATTCCATAAGTAAACAATCTCGGATCTGTAATCTGGAAGAATACAACCGTATCGATTCTCATAGTAACATTATCCTTTGTAATAACTGGCTGCGGAGCAAAATCTACAACCTGTTCTTTTAAATTCACGCGTTTTGCAACTCTTTCAAGAAAAGGTACTTTAAAATGAACACCACTTCCCCATGTCGCCTTATACACACCAAGTCTCTCTAAAATATATGCCTGTGACTGAGGTACAATCTTAATACAAGACGCTGCAATAATTAGAATAATCACTAACAAAACAATAAATAATACCATATTACATATCCTCCTCTACAATAAGCTTTACACCTTCTACGGATATAACCTTTACAACTTTTCCTTTTTCAATAATGTTACCGCTTTTTGCTCTTGCACTCCATTCCATCCCTTTTATTGTAACCTGCCCCTCTGACTTTAAGTTATCAATTGTTGCCGTTACAATTCCTTTTTCTCCAGGAATACTGTCTACATTGGTTTTCTGTATATCTTTATTAAAGTATTTTACCGCTATAGGCCTGGTAAATAACAAAAGTAAAACAGAGACCACAATAAACAATAAAAACTGTAACCATAAAGGACCTCCTGCCAGAGAAATCAAAAAGGCAATTAAGGCTCCCCCTGCAAACCAAACAGTTGTCAGTCCCAGAGTTAAAAACTCTACCACAAGCAGAATTGCCAAAACTACAAGCCATATAATCGATATCGTTCCTGCGTCCATAACCCCACCTTCTTCACTATAAATTCTCTGCACCAGTAAAGTTTCTACTGATTTGTTCTCTCATTATATTCTAATTTTCTGAAAATATCAATGCTTTTTTCTTGTATTTCTATTGTTTTTTTGTAAACATATCTTGTTACACAAAATATCCATTTCTATGCACAATTCCCTATAAAGCAAGAAGGACTGTCGCTTTCTGCGACAGCCCTTCTTACTTTCCTGTTTTAATAGAATGTCTGATTACCAATTGTAAGTCCTTTACCTCCTCCTGCATGGAAAAACAGGCGGTCACCAATGGTATTAGCTCCTGCAAAAACATCTCTTGCCGCATCATAACATGCCTGACTGGCACCTCTGCTTAATACAGATGCAAGTTTTCCACTGGCAGCTGGTGTAAACTGACCTCTCTGATAAACAACCTCGGACAATGTATTTGGGAATTTGCTGCTGCGAATACGGTTCATAATAACTGCACCAACACCAACTTTCCCTTCATAAGACTCTCCTCCTGCTTCGCACTCAATAATGGCTGCCATCAAATCCAAATCAGACTGAGATACTATGCCACTCTGCTTAGGTGCTACTGCTGTTTCTACTACTGCATCTAAAGGCTGTGCTCCTGTAATCTCCCCATCACCATGCACAGACTCAAATAACTGCTGAGCTTCCTCACCGGATACTAACAGGTCTTCTCTAATATAACCTTCAATTTCATTGGAAGATACCTGAATCCATCCATTTTCTTCTCCTACTACGGTCACAACAGCACCTGCAGGAAGTTTTCCTACTCTTTCTGTGCTGATATCTGAACCTTTACGAATGTTTGCATATGTATTAACATTCGCTGCGGCTTTATCTGACCAGTCAAAAGTTGCTTTATCTGTTGTATCTGCTAATGCTGGTACTGCCATTGCAACAGTCATCGCACCAACGGTTCCCAAACAAGTTAAAAGTTTTACGAATTTTTTTCTCATTAAAAATAACCTCCTGATAAGTCTGTTTCTTTTTTAGTATTTGTTACAGATTTATTAAGCTTTGTTACAAACTTATTCTAACAAGATTACGTTTTCTTGTCAACCGGGTATTTTTTGTAACATTTTACAGTATTTAGGAGGTTAAAATAGAAAAAAGTGGCAAATATATAGAATATTCACCACTTTACATATTTTATATTCAATTTTTACGGCGCTGCCTATATGCCTCATACATGAGAACTCCTGATGCTATAGCAGCATTCAAAGACTCCACTTTTCCTTCCATAGGAATCCTAATCAAGGTATCTGCTTCCTCTGTAAGATGCTCACTAAGACCGTTTCCTTCATTACCAATGAGAAATGCTGTTCCTTCTATATAGCTTTCCTCATCGTAATCATTTTTTCCTTTTAAATGAGCTGCATAAGTCTTAATTCCTTTTTCTTTTAAGAGAGGAAGTACCTCCTCTTCAATAGAATTTACATATATAATCGGCATTCTATAAACTGATCCCATAGTGGAACGGATAACTTTTGGATTAAAAACATCTACAGAAGTTCGGCTCATAATTACACCGGTAACACCAGCTCCTTCTCCGGTTCGTAAAATCGTCCCCAAGTTGCCAGGATCCTGTAAATCTTCTAAAATCATTAACAACGGGTTTTCTTGTCTATTTAATATTTCAGAAAGTGTGAAATTTTCCATTTCCACTAGACAAAGTACTCCCTGAGGTGTTACAGTATCTGATAAACTTTTAAAAATCTTATCATCTACCAATTCTACATATTCTGTTTCTTCTATAGATATACCTTTTTCCTGAAAGATTCTCCTACATTCTTCCTTTTCAGCAAAAGACTGAGATAGATATACTTTCCGCAGGCGGGATTTTGGCACTTCACTAAACATTTTAATCCCCTCAACAGCAAAAACCTGTTCTTCCCTGCGCACTTTTGCCTTTTTCAATATCTGCTGCACTTTCTTTATTTGTACATTTGACGCACTTGTAATCATTTTCTCACTCCATAAAGAAAAGAGGCTGTCCAAACAGCCCCTTTGAAATTATTCATGATTCTTGCTGTAATTATGTGACAAAGAATAACTCACTTCATACTGATATTCTGAGATACCTTTCTTCATTGCCAATGCTTCATTGATATCCATATCAATATACTCACCATCTCTGTAGCAAATTACCCTCTTAGATTTACCTTCCAAAAGGATATCAACTGCTTTTGCACCCATAATAGAAGCATATACTCTATCTTTACATGTAGGTCTTCCACCACGCTGCATATGGCCTAAGATTGTCGCTCTTGTTTCAATGCCAGTTGCGGCTTCAATACGTTTCGCCATGGCTTCAGAGTGTCCAATACCCTCGGCATTAATAATAATATGATGTTTTTTTCCTTTTTTACGGTTATCAATAATATTATTGATAATCTTTTGTTCATCATAATCGTATTTTTCAGGAAGTAAAATATCTTCTGCACCATTGGCAATACCACACCATAATGCCAGATACCCTGCATTTCTTCCCATTACTTCAATAATACTTACACGTTCATGAGAAGTAGAAGTATCACGAACTTTATCAATGGCTTCCATAGCTGTATTTACTGCTGTATCAAAACCAATGGTATATTCTGTACAGGCAATATCCAAGTCAATGGTTCCTGGAACTCCTACTGCGTTAATTCCCAGATTAGCCAATTTCTGTGCGCCGGCAAAGGAACCGTCACCACCGATTACTACCAGACCATCAATTCCATGTTTTTTACATACTTCAGCAGCTCTTTTCTGGCCTTCCGGTGTACGCATTTCTGTACAACGAGCTGTATACAGGATTGTACCACCTTTTTGAATTGTATCCGAAACATCTACAGCAGTCATATCGATGATTTCTTCATTCATCAGACCACTATATCCTTTTAAAATCCCTTTCATATTAATGCCACGGCTTAAACCTCTTCGAACAACTGCACGAATTGCAGCATTCATTCCTGGCGCATCTCCACCACTTGTTAATACACCTATTGTTTTAATCTCTTTATTTGTAGTCATTTTCTTCCTCCATACTGTTGGCAGACTTTTGTTTCTTATTCTATACATTCGGTCGTTTTTTATTCTAATCCATTTTTTACTGTTTTTCAATACTCTTTTCTACAACTTTTACATTGTCTTTTCCATACTTTTCGTATAGTCTTGCCAATAAGTCCTGATTGATACGAATACTTTTAGATGGTCCCAGTTTTTTTATTGCCTTAGGTGACTTAATATAAATCACCACAGAATCTTTACCATCTTCTTTTAATTCTTCATAAAGTTCCTTCTCTTTGGAAAGAAAACTTTCCTTGGTATCAAATTGGATCCATAATTCTCTTGGCACTTCTTCAAAAGAATACATACGTTCACAAATCAGCTTGCTTGCTTTTTCTTCCTCTGCTGAAACTCGTCCTCTAATAAATACCTTTTCATCAATTTCCATGAGTTTTACATTTCTTTCATAATCTCGAGGAAAAATCACAACTTCTACCGTACCTAGCAAATCTTCCAATGTAAGAAATGCCATTACTTTGTTGTTTTTTGTGTATTTAATGGTCTTCTCTGTGATCATGCCCCCTACAATAACCTGCTGCCCATCATATACCTTGGGTTGTCCGCTTTCTTCATCCGGAATAAAATCTGTTGTTGTTGCAGAAATATTTTTTCGCCAACAAGTTTCGTATTCCTCCAAAGGGTGACCACTAATGTAAATTCCCAATACTTCCTTTTCAAATGCCAACTTCGCCTCTTTTGGATATTCCTCTACATTTGGCATATGAATCTCATAAGCCGTTTTTTCTTCCTCTGACACAAAATCAAAAAGGCTCATCTGTCCTGCCATCATATTTTTCTTTTCCTGTGTTACAGCATCTAAAATCTGAGCATATACCATCATTTTCTGGCGTCGATTTCCAGGAAGTTCATCAAAAGCACCTGCTTTAATAAAGTTTTCAATTGCTTTTTTATTTACATCTTTTCCTGTCATTCTTTCAATGAAATCTCGCAAGCTTGTAAAATTTCCTCTTTGCTCTCTCTCTGTCACAATAGCTTCAATTACCGGTTTTCCAATACTTTTAATTGCTGACAATCCATATCTTATTCCTTCATTGTCTACTGAAAAAGTACTGTCTCCTTTGTTAATATCAGGTGGCAAAATAGCAATTCCCATTCTACGGCTGGATAAAATATAACTGGCAACTTTAGGAGGATTATCAATTACAGAAGTCATTAATGCTGCCATAAATTCTACTGGAAAATGACACTTTAAGTAAGCTGTCTGATATGCCACCACTGCATAAGCTGCTGCATGGGATTTGTTAAATGCATACTTTGCAAAATCCATCATCTGTTCATAAATTTTATTTGCAACTTCCTCAGAAATCCCTCTATTCACACAGCCAGGAACTCCTTCCTCTTCATTTCCATAAACGAAGTTCTGACGCTCTTTCTCCATAACTGCAGCTTTTTTCTTACTCATAGCACGACGCACTAAGTCACTTCGTCCTAAAGTATATCCACCTAAAGAACGAACAATTTGCATAACCTGTTCCTGATATACAATACATCCATAAGTAGCACTTAAAATCGGTTCCAACTGTGGACAAAGGAAATGAATACTTTCTGGATTATTCTTTCCCTCAATATACTGTGGAATAAAATCCATAGGACCTGGACGATACAAAGAAATTCCCGCAATGACATCTTCTAAACTCTCCGGTTTTAGTTCCTTCATAAAGCTTGTCATCCCGGCACTTTCCAACTGAAAAACACCCTCTGTTTTTCCTGCTCCAAGCATATCATAGACCTGTTTGTCACTGTAATCCACATGATCCATATCAAGAGAAATTCCCTTATTTTTCTCAATAAGTTTCACTGCTTTTTGAATAACAGTAAGGGTACGAAGTCCCAAAAAATCCATTTTTAAAAGTCCCAGTTCCTCCAAAGTTGTCATAGTAAACTGTGTCACAATAGAACCATCAGAAGCTCTAGCAAGGGGCACGTATTCATCTACGGATTTCTGGCTAATAACAACTCCTGCTGCATGCATGGAAGTATGACGAGGAAGGCCTTCTAAACGTTTACTCATATCTATTAATTTCTTTACCGTTTCATCTGTATTATACAGATTTTTCAGCTCCGGATTCATAGACAATGCCTTATCTATGGTAATATTCAACTCTTCAGGAATCATTTTTGCAATCATATCACACTGAGCATAAGGTAAATCCATAACCCTTCCCACATCTCGTATGACACCTCGAGCAGCCATTGTACCAAACGTAACAATCTGAACTACTCGATCTTTTCCGTACTTTTCTACTACATAATCAATAACTTCCTGTCTTCTTTCAAAACAAAAATCCACGTCAATATCAGGCATTGAAACACGTTCCGGATTCAAAAAACGCTCAAACAAAAGATTATATTTAATCGGATCTAGCTTTGTGATTCCCAGCGTATAAGAAACAAGACTTCCCGCTGCAGACCCTCTTCCCGGTCCTACCATAATGTCATGATCTCTGGCAAATCGGATAAAATCCCATACGATTAAGAAATAATCTACATATCCCATGGTCTTAATAACACCTAATTCATATTCCAGACGTTTTTCTAATTCTGTCAAATCTCCGCTATACCGATCCTTCAAACCATCATAGCACAGCTTATTTAAATATTCCCATGAGGTATAAGGAGCCGGTACGTCAAATTTTGGAAGCTTGGTTACACCAAATTCAATCTCAACCTCACATCGATCTGCAATTTTTTGAGTATTCTCCAAGGCTTCTGGAATATAAGGAAATAGTTCTGCCATTTCCTCTGGAGATTTTACATAATACTGTCCCCCTTCATATCGCATACGGTTTTCATCACTCAACAACTTTCTTGTCTGCACACATAAAAGAATATCGTGAGCTTCCGCATCTGCGCTATACGTATAATGCACGTCATTCGTAGCAACCAATGCGATACCTGTTTCTTGGCTCATTCTCAAAAGCTGCTGATTCACTCTCTGCTGCTGAGGAATTCCATGATCTTGAAGTTCTAAAAAAAAGTTACCTTTTCCGAAAATTTCTTCATATCTTAATGCAGCACTTTTAGCTTCTTCATACATTCCCCTTGTAATGTTTTTTGCAACTTCCCCCGCCAAACAGGCACTTAATGCAATAATTCCCTCATGATATTCCTGCAAAAGTTCCATGTCCACTCGTGGTTTATAATAAAAGCCATCTACAAATGCTTTTGACACAATCTTCATAAGATTTTCATATCCATGATTATTCTCAGCTAAAAGAACCAAATGGTAATATCGATCTTCTGATTGTCCCATCTCTCTATCAAAACGAGAACCGGGGGCAACATAAACCTCACAACCTAAAATCGGTTTAATTCCTGCTGCTTTTGCTGCCCTATAAAAATCAATGCAGCCATACATGACTCCATGGTCTGTTATGGCCGCACTATTCATTCCCAGTTCCTTTACTCTGGCTACATATTCATTTATCTTATTTGAACCATCTAAAAGACTATACTCTGTATGTACATGCAAATGAGTAAAATTCACTGTATCTCTCCTTTATTCATCTTGCTTTACCTTGCGAAGCAGAACATTAAACCAACGATTGCTCTTGTCTGTTCTGACATCACTGGTTTTCCATATATCTAACACCTTTATATTTGGAAAAAAATCCAAAAGGTCATTAAGAGCCTCTCTGTCATAATCATAGAAATATCTGCCGTTATAGTTGCCGTTTCTATCTCCCTTCTGAACGGAAAAATACAAAATCCCATCATCTTTTAATGCTCGCAGAATCTTTGCCATAATATCTTTCACTCTGTCCGGTGAAAAATGCCCTAGAATAGCACAAGCCCAAATCCCATGAAAAACATCTTCAAATTCCATATCTTCCACTCTAAGATGCAACACTTCTTTTCCTGTGTGAATACTTGCCAGCTCACACATCTTTTCAGAACCATCTATAGCAGTAACGACACAGCCTTCTTCTTCAAGGCACACCGTATCTCTGCCTGACCCACAGCCTAAATCGAGAACATCTGCACTCTCCGGAAGCAATTCAACAAAACGTTTAATTTGCTCCTCCATGCCAAATTCCACTGTTTCTTCATAATAAGGTACTGCATACCGGTCATAATAATCTATCGAGTCCACTTATTTTCCTCCTTCTGGACATTTCAAATCATAATTTTTTATGTAACGACAAACTGATTTTATCAGCTTGACTTACATATCGTGCAAACATTATACCATAATCTTCTCCACCGGAAAAGGCTTACCGTATAGAAATTTTGCCATTTTTTATTTCTATTTTATTTTCTTTTAAAAGATGCCCCACTGCACGCTTAAAAGCATTTTTACTAAGTCCAAATTCTCGCTGAATAACCTTAGGATCTGCTTTATCATCAAAAGGTAATTCTCCTTCAAATTCTTGAATAATTTCGTAAACAGATTCTGCATCTTCATAAATCTGCATGTATGCCTTTTTCTTAGCACTAAGCGTTAACTTTCCGTCCTCACGTACAGCCGTTACACGGCAGGTTAGTTCATCCCCTGCCTTATAATTTCCTTGTGCTTCCTGTCTTGGTATCATAGCAGAATACTTATCATCTACTGCTACAAAAACTCCAAAATTATCACTAATTTCATAAACAACACCCGTTACCGTATCTCCTTGCGCATAAGGGGAATCTGTTCTCAAATAATGATACACTTTCATCGTAGCACAAAGTCTATTACTCTTATCCACATATAATGCCACCAAAACTTCCTCATTTTCATGAAGCTTTTTCGTCTGTTGTTTATAAGGAAGGAATAAATCTTTTTCTAATCCCCAATCTAAAAAGGCACCAATTCTTGTTACCTGTGCCACACGCAAAACACCTATTCCACCTAAAACGATCTTAGGATCTCTTACTGTGGCAATTAAACGATCTAAGGAATCTTTATAAATAAATACAGAAAGCTTATCACCCTTCTTCGTTCCTTCTGGAACCTGCTTCTTAGGCAGAAGAACGGTTTCTTTTTCTCCTGCATTTTCTGTTTCGCCTAAATAAACACCAAAATCTACCAGTTTTGAAACTGTCAGCTCTTGTTTTTTCCCTAATTCTATCATAAATTCTCCTCTATTTTGTCTCTACGGGTTACTACGACTCAAGCATATCATAGAACCTTTCTTTTCACAATAAATTTGTCTACTGAAACTCCACAATTGCATAAGTTTCTCCAAAAGGACTGTCCAAACTTACGGTATATACCCCGTCTTCCTCCTGTACTTTAGGAATTATCAAACTATCTAATACCGCCTGACTTTTATATTCTGCCCGCATTTGCTTTACTGCAAAGTCCCCAGGAATATATTCTTGAGCCATAAGAACATACTGACCATTATTTACATGATGATTCGTATCTAAATGATGTGCCTTAACCTGAAACTGAGGAAATTCTTTATATTCCTTTGGCATTTTAATTTTTCTGGGTGCATATTCCATATCCAACCTTGTTTCCAAGGCATACGCTTTAATCTGAACTTCATCTATATTTACAGGATGACCTGTCTTTAAATCCAGAAGGGTCCATAAAGCATTCGCATACGCTATTTTATCTCCATCTTCATCTTCCATAACAAAGTTTCTCTTTCCCAAAAAATGCTTAAATTCATAAGGCCATGTAGATATTGTAACTTTTTCACAAAGCTTAGGGTAACGTTTCACCACAATCTGCCATGCAGAAAGCACCCATACCTGCTGCTTCTCTCCCAAAAACTTCATCCCCACACCAAGATCCTCTGATTGAAAAGTGCTGCAATCTTGGAAATAGTTGATAATTCCATTTAAGGTAAGGCATTGATTCTCTCCAGTTTCACTGAAACGAATTCTACTGTCAAAAGAATATTTCATGACAATCATCTCCCTATTCTCTCTAAATTTCTTATAAAACAAAAATATCCCAGACAATTTGTCTGGGATTCTAAAAGCTGGGCTACAAGGATTCGAACCTTGAAATGACGGAGTCAGAGTCCGTTGCCTTACCGTTTGGCGATAGCCCATTGTTTTGTGTTGTGCCTCACAACAAAATGTATTATATATCATTGTTTTTAAAAATGCAAGTACTTTTTTAAAATTTTTTTATTTTTTTTAACATCTCTAAATGCATTCTTTTATCTAAAAAATAATCCCAACTAGCCCGAAAAAATAAATAGGAAAATTTTTAATTAACACTCCTTTACATCTTTACTTTAACAGAGTATACTATAAATATCCTTTAAATTCTCGGACATGAAAATTATTTCAAGCAGTATTTTATAAAATGCAATAAAAAAGGATGGTGTTTAAAATGGATAATCTCAATAAACTACACAAAGCTTTGGTTGCATCTAATATTTGCTCTGTCATAATTCTTATTCTTTTGCAATTTGATGTAGTCCAAAACAATCTTATATCCAAAACTATACTACATATCTGCTTTTTAATGATACTAATCGTATATAACATAATTACCATATGCAAAATTAAATACTATTCTAAAACAAATGAAAAAAAGAAGATGCAGCAAAATATTTTAATATTCGTTTTATTTATCAGTTTATTTGTTCTGATATTCTTATTTTTATTTCATAATCTCCTAAAATAATTCTAAAAGTGGCTGCTACTTTTCTGCAGCCACTTTTCCCACTAATACATATCGCCCATTTGTAGTCTCAGATGTACAGGTACTTAGTATAATCAGATGTTCTTCCTCGCTAATTTCTATCTGCCTCATACAAGATGCTTGTTTATAAATGTTTTGCAAATATGCTTCCCTATCTTCTTTTTTAAGAACTGGATTATAAATTTTATAATCATACGCATCTGCCTTTAGAAAAGCAAAAAATTCAATCTCATGATTTTCTCCTTCATAATACAAATTCCCCTCTGCATGTGTATCCAGATATTCCTGTCTCTGAAACTCTTCTATATCTCCGAACATAGTTCTTTTTGCCATATGATGCCCATAAAAAATGGATAATTCGTCTGAAAAATTTTTTTGATTGCTACAATCTAAAAAAATACTTCCCCCAAGAGAATAATTCCCCTCTATATCCGTATTTACATACTTTTCATTATCCTCTGCCTGAACAAATGGATAATCAATATGGGTATCATATACTGTAATCCAGCCAAGTACTTCTTCGTTTTTTTCCGTTAATTCTTCAAAAGCCGGATTTTGTGAACTTTGAGGACTATATTCCTCATATTGATGAAAATCTGCTGCTGCATAAATTCGAGAAAAGTCTTGTATTACATAAATACTATATCCCAAGAATAATAAAAAAATAGCAAGCATCATCATATTTACCAGATTGTCCAGTAATTTTATTAGGATTTTCCATCTGTTTGTTCTTCTTTTCATTTTTATTTATCTGCTTTGCAACGTCTCTTTATTACAAAATATACTCCTAAACCAACTGCTGCTGTACCCATGAATAAAAGATAAGGCATCTCATTTAACATCACACCAGTGATAGGAACATCGTTCTTATCCAAAGTATTAGTAAACACGACGTAATTTTTCTTTTCCCCTGCCAAATTCAGTTTTGCTCCTTTATGAACTGCAGTGGAAGACAAAAGTTGATCCTCTGTCTCCCTAGTCAAACCAGCTTCTACAGGAGGATTTCCATTTTCTTCTACTTTCACTGATGGCACATACTTATCTTTTGCTCCCTTTTCAATGACTTCATATGTAGTTCCAGCTGGTAGATTATCAAAAACTATTTTTTCATCATCAGAAAGCTGAAATTCATGTACTTTTCCATAGGCATATTCTTTACCATCACTTGTAGTGAAAGAATTTTTATTTTCTTCTAAAGTAGGAGATTTTTGAAATTGAATGGTAAAATCAAATTTTTTGGTACGGTCTGCAAAAGTTCCTTCGATTTGCTTTTCCACAATTAAAGAAGTGGTTTTTTCAAATTTATTATCAAAGGCAATCTTTTCTTGCTTATTTCCCTCTTTTGAAACCGTAATATTACTTATTTCGGTCTTTCCGTTTTCACTATTTTTTACATATACGCAAAGCATCCATGTAGCTTTATCATAAGTCATCGTTCCCCCTTCCAGCTCAGTGTTTCCTGCAGTTTCAGTAAGTTTGTAAGTAAACTCTCCTGCATGGGGAAAAACAACACCACTTAAAACATCCTCTGTCTTTTTTGTTACCTGATTGCTCTGAAACAAATTACTATCATTTTTCGTGTAAGAAATTTCCTGATCTGGAATTTTCGGCGCATCTCCTACTCCCTCAAACTGAAACCGAAAGGTTGTATTAGGAATATCAATTCCTTCTGCAATATGCAGATTTTTTTCAATATTGGCATTCCCTACTTCTATCTGAGGCACAGACGGTTCTGCTCCTCGTACAGAAATACCAGCTCCCACACACAAGGTTACCGCCATCATACCTGCTATTATTGCTTTTCTTTGTTTCATTCCCATTTTCATATCCTCCTTTATTATATCCCCCTGTGACGAACAACAGTCATTACTGTTCCACAAGTATCTGAAACCTTAATTGGCCCATAGATTCGACTATCTGTGGTTCTTTCTCTTGCATCACCTAAAACAAAAATCTCACCTTCTTCTAATGTAACAGGAAATTCAATTCCCTCCGTGTATCTATATGTTTTTTCATAAATTCCATTTTCTTGCTGTAAAGCCCCGTTGATAATAAGTCCATCCTCTTGAATATCTACAGTATCACCGGCAACTGCTACTACTCTGCGAACCTGCTTTTTTCCACTTTGATTAATCACTACGGCATCGGTAGCACAATACTCTTTATTCCATCGATAAAAAAGTATTAAATCCCCATCTTTTATTGCCGGAAACATAGCTCCATCTCTTACACTAAAAAGTCCAAAAACAAACAAAAACATTCCACCAAGAATGCCTGATATTAGAAGAATTTTCCACACCAGACACATAATATCCACACGCAGTTCTTTTGTCATTTTTCTTTTCCCTGCCTTCTTAAATAAAGCACTCCGCCTCCTATACCTAACAGAAACGTAAGAAAAGCTAAACTCCAAAAGCTTCTCAAATTATCCCTAATCCCTGTAGGGGGAACTTGATTACGAGTATTGATAACCAAAATTTTTTCATCTTGATTTTCCAATTTTCCAAAAGAATGATCTATATAAGACACTTGATACCCATAAGCATCGTCAGCATTTTCCTCCAATGCATATTCCCCTTGGAAAGGAAGATTTTCAAGGGTTATATACTCTCCATGACGCAGATAAATATGGACTGTACCTTCCTCAAAAAGAACTTCTCCTTGCTCTTTTGTACCATCTGCTTTTACCTTTTCATAGGGATAGGTTCCTGTAAGAGGTGTTTGAGTTATATCTTTCAAAGTCAAAAGAAACTCAAACTCCTTGGTCTTATCCCCCATCTCTCCTTCCACCTTTTTTTCAATCGTAAGAGTGGTATTCAGCTTGTCTACCTGTATCTGTACTACCGGTTTTTCTCTATACTCTGACACAGATAAAGAAGAACTTTCCTTTCCATAAATATATTCCAATTCAGCCTGTGTATTAGAATAAAATCCAGGTTTTTTTGAACTTGTATCATTTCCAGACGCATCACTTCCTTCACTTCCCACATGAAGATAACCATTTTTTGCGTATGCTTCATAAGCTTTCTGTGATGGCTTAATTTCAAAACTAATATAATACGTTACATCTGATGGCAACACATATTCCTTAGGAAATGCCACTATAACTTCCCGTGTATCTTCATGATATTGAACTGACATATCTGGCACTTCTACTGCCTGTCCACTATCATTTACCGCTGTTACCACTGGTTGAAAACTTTCCCCTTCTTGATATGCCAGTTCTACATATTCGCTAAGAATATCTCTTATTACCACGCCACGACAAGTATACTCTGTAATATTAGCTGCAATGTCCTGAAAAACTTTAGACAACTCCTCTGCATTGTCCGATTGATAGGCACAAGTTCTTTTTGCCGGTACCTTCCATGCCAAAGTTTCCATAAATGTGCCTCTTGAAGCTTCACCAATTGCTACTGTATAAAACCCCTCCAGTCCTTGTATCATTTCTGCCTGCTGATACGCCTTATTAGCTGCCTTTTGATGATATTTATTCCCACTGCCTTGGGTATATCCCATTTCATCATAATAATAGCTTGGCTCTCCATCTGATAAGAAAAGCACATATTTCTGTGCATTCTGTCTGGAATTCTTTAACATCTCTGTTCCATGGTAAAGCCCTGCATGACAGTTTGTTCCCCCTTCTGCTCGTATTTTATTTACTGAATCGTCCAAACTAGATTTCTGGCTTGTCCAATCACAAACTATCTCTGCATCGTTCCATTTTCCCCTATCTTTTCTTCCGCTATAAGCAACCACTGCCATTTGTGCATCCATATTTTCATTTTCCAAAACAGACTTGGAAAGACCTTCTTTTCCTGTAACGATTTCTTTCAATACATCCATTCGGGTCTTATCCTGTCCCATTTCCTCATTCATACTTCCTGAACGATCAATAATTAAAAGCACATCTACAGCCGGTTTATCTACCTCCTTGTCATACATTCCTTTTACATCTAGGGTTAAAGTATAGTTGTCATCTCCATTATACTTAATGTATTTATGATGCTCTGGCTCTATACCTTCCGCACGTACAGAACAGCACATTCCTAGGCACATCATACAGAAAAAGAAAACAATACCACCCATCCTTTTCCCCTGTCTTTTCATACTTCCTCCTTCCAGTCTTTATTAACTACATAAAAATATTTATGCAACACATCAAAAAAAATTCCAAAAAGTTTTCGACTTATTTTCTCTTTTTTTGAAAATATTAATTGAAACAAAATAAAAAACCATAATGTCACTGCTTCGCAACACTATGGTTTCTATCTTTTTCTATCTATTTTCTTTTTTTCTCATAATCCAGAAATAATATGGTATCAATGGTATTAACGCTGCAATCCACGCTGCCGGATCTGCCATACATACTCCTGCAAAACTGGCATTTCCTGCTACCCAAAAAACAATTCCCGCTCTGGCAATCAACTCAAAGACTCCTCCCAACATAGGAACAAGACCGTATCCCATTCCTTGCAGTGCGTTTCGATAAAGAAATATACTGCCCAAAAACGGATATGCCCATACAACCGTATTAAAATAAATTCCCGAAGCTCGCAATACCTCTGTCTCTGAAGCCTTTACAAAAATCAAGACCAAATATTTTCCAAAGAAATGAACCAACACCATCATAATCAAACTAGTGACTAAAATCATTACCTGTGTAAGATAAACGCCTTTCTTCACTCGGTCCATCTTCCCTGCACCGCGGTTTTGCCCTACATAAGTAGCAATGGTAGCACCAAAGGATACAAAAACCGTACATATAATATTTTGGATCTTTCCTGCAGCAGAAAATCCTGCCATACTTACAGCTCCGTAAACATTAATTGCTCCTTGGACAATAATCGTTCCAATTGCCGTAATGGAAAATTGTAGCGCCATAGGAATTCCCAATCCCAACAATTTATTAATGGTTCCAATAGAAAATTGAAAATCTTCTTTTTTTAATTTTAAAACATCAAATTTCTTAACTATATAAATAAAACACAGCAAAGCTGATATTCCCTGAGCAATTACAGTGGCATAACCACAGCCTTCTACTCCCATGTGAAATACAACAATAAATACAATATCCAGAACTACATTAATAAGGGCAGATATGACCAAAAAATATAGCGGGGACTTACTGTCTCCCAATGCTCTTAAAATACCGGCAAGCGCATTATAAGCACAAGTCACCGCCAGCCCTAGATAAATAATTGCCATATAACTACTAATATCCCCCAGCAAATGCTCCGGTGAATTCATCAGACGTAAAATCGGTTCATTGGCAAGAAAAAGACCCCCTGTCATAACTACAACAAAGCCAATGCAAATATAAATAGACATAGCAATATAATGTCTCATTCTATCTAATTTTCCTGCACCAAACCACTGAGCTACCCATATAGAAAATCCACTGGTAAGTCCATTTAACCAACCGGTTACCAAAAAAATCAAAGACCCTGTACTTCCAATAGCTGCCAAGGCATCTACACCTAAAAACTGCCCTGCAATAATGGAATCCGCAATATTATAAAACTGCTGAAAAATATTTCCTAAACACATTGGAATCATAAACCTGATAATTAGCTTTATAGGGCTTCCTGATGTCATGTCATTTGTCATCTTACTTTCTTACTCCTTTCACTTATTCACGATTTTTTATTTTATCACGCTTTTTTTCATAATTCCAGAGATGTTTTACACATATTTTTTTTACATTTACATATTCTATTTTTAAGAATTCCAGTATTTTTTTAACAGGAGGTATTTTATGCTTTTTTTCTTATTTTTTACTCTCATTCTTTTTACCCTTTGTATCCTATGCTTGCCTATGGCCAAAACAGACTTGGATAAACAAATTTCAGATCAAGAACAGGAGCTCTTTCTTGCTAATTACAAAAAGAACCGCGGTCTTTAAAAAGACTCGCGGTTACTTTTCATTCATATTTCTTACTACTTATTTGCTTTTTTTCTTGTTGCCATTACAACAACACCTGCCATAGCTAACATCATGAACAAGATTCCTGCCTGTGCTTCATCACCAGTTTTTGGACCTGTTCCTTTTACTGTATTATTATTACCATTTCCATTATTTCCACTAGCGGCGTTATTGTTTTTATCAGCATTTGCTGGTGTATCAATCACAACACCGAAACTTTTTAATGCTGTAATTTCTACGGAGATAGAACCTTCTTCTACTTTTCCTTTTAACTGCTCTACTTTAGCACCATCACAGAAAAGTACAACTAATTCTTTTCCATTATATTTTTCTCCTACCGGAATAGAAAGTATCGCTTTATTTGGAAGTTCAATCTCTTTACCATCTTTCATAAGTTTGATATCAAATAATCGGAAAATAGATTTATTAGATGGTGTTGCTTTTCTCATTAAATCTACATCACTGCTGTCTTTTTCCAATGGTGTAACAACCAACTCCATGTCAGATGTAAGTCCTTCGCCTTTTAATGTAACCCCATACTTTTCATTTACTAATGTTACAACTTCTGGCTTTGGATTCTCTGGATCTGGTTTCTCTGGTTTTGGTTTTTGTCCACCTTCCAGTTTTTTCAATGCTTCTTCCGCTTTTGTCAACTTATCATAGTTTGTTACAAGTTTCTTGCCTTCTTCTGTCAACGCATCATAAGCTTCTCTTGCCTCTTGAATAGCTGCTTTACTTTCTAAAGTAACTTCACCAATCTTATTAATAAGTTTTTCAACTTTTTCGGCTGCTGCTTTATTTTCTTCCTTAATCAACTGTTCTTCTGTTTTAACCTGATCAAGTTTTGCCTTGCTTTCGGCTGTTATTTTTTCAACCTCATCCTTATTTTTTGCCTGATCCAGAGCTGCTTTTGCATCTTTTAAAATCTGCTGTATCTCTTTTTGCTGTGCTTCACGATACAATGTTATATCTTTATATGCATCTAAGTCTGTCTTTGCTTGATTAATAGCAGCTTCTAAGTCACTTCCATGATTTTCCATTGCGTTTTTCAGTTCTTTCACTGCCTTGTCAATTTCTTCCTGTGGTGTAATTACTGCAGATACCAGATCTACTAATTTATTATAAGCAGCTTTTACTTTAGAACTTGCCATGAACTGGTCTTTATTTTTGTTCACTTCTGCCATTAATTTTGTTGCTTCATCTTTATTGGAAATCTGAACAGCGGCTTCGGATTGTCCATATTCATATCCTGTTAAATCGGTGCCAAATCCATAAAGTGTAAACTGGAAACGAAGTACATCACCATCTTGTGGCTTATAAGCACTAATTCCATAATTAACCATTTCGTTGTTAACCATGTACATCCAACCAGAATATTTTGTATAGTCAAATTGTCCTAAAGCATCATCATCATTTCCGACTTCTTTAACAGATTCCGTTGTAACTTCACCATTACTTATATCTGTAATATATTTTGGAACATTTACCTTATCTTCTCCAAGATCTGCACCTTTAATTGCTTCCAGATATTCGTCCTTACCTACAAAATTTTCTGCTCCAATAACCTTTTTTACTAATGTTGCTGCATTATCCCCAGCTTTAAATGGTACATAAACAGGCTCTTTAATGTAGCCCTGTCCAATAGTAAAACGTTCTACTGAAATTACTACATAACCTTTAATTCCGTTATCTGTTTCCAGATTTTTCAGTTCTTCCTCAGCTTTTACTAACTTATCATAGTTTGTTACAAGTTTCTTTCCTTCTTCTGTTAACGCATCATAAGCTGCTCTTGCTTCTTGAATGGCTGCTTTGCTTTCTAAAGTAACAGTTCCAATCTTTTCAATTGCCTGTACTACTTTTTCAGCTGCTTTCTTATCTTCACTTTCCGGACCCACTGGAGGTTTCTCTGTTTGAGTATCCGTTAAATCATATAATCCAGCTCTGTTTTCTGCCATGCGCTCATAAGCCACTAATGCATAAGTTGCCTGCTGTGTAGCCATGCCATTTTCTTTTTTGTTATCCTGCCAGCCAAATCCACTTTCTGCTTTATATGAATCAAGATTTGTAATCATATTCTTATTTCCAGATGTGAATCCGTTTTCTGTCTTCACTGGATCAATCTTTAATGCTGTAACTGCTGTAAGTACCTGTGCCGTTGAACAACTATTTTCTGTACCAGCATCTGTATAACCTGCATTTTGTGTCTTCTGACCTTTTAAATATTCCAAAGACTTGTCTACTGCTTTTTTCACAGATGGATATTTGCTATCATTGTAATAAGGAGCCAAAGACTGCAATGCCATACCAGTCATATCAATACTGGATGTTTTGTCATCTATAAGACCAAATCCACCATCTTTTGTTTGGAAAGTCAAAATCTTGTTAATCAGTTTTTCTCTTGTCCATAATGCATCAGATGGAATTTCTGATTTCCAACCATCTAAACCAATCAATGCCCAGATTGCACAATTAGATGTATCTTTTTCAATACTCTTGTTATTATACAATTTTTCCAATAAATTTGTTCCACCTACATCTGCAGGATCTTTACCCATAGCTTCCAAAGTAATAATCACACGGGCATAGTCTGTTGCGCGCATTCTTTTAACTTTCTTTTCGTCTTTTAAAACACTCTTGATGTTTTCATAATATTTATCTAAATTTTCCTGACTAACATTTGCTCCTGCACGTAACGTTGTAAAAATAGCCCACTCATCTCCATAAGACTGCTGTTTCTGTGCCTGAAGACCTTTTACACCATGTTGAATATCTTCTTTTGCAAGTTTTAAATAATCTTTGTTCTCTGGAGCTACACCATCTTTTGTAACTTTAACAGTAAACTGAATTGGTTTACATCCTGCTGTTTGATCAAAAGGTACACCTGTTACTGTTACTTCCCCTGCTTTTAATGCTGTCAATGTGTGTGTTGTCCACTTCGGTGTTAAAACACTTTCTGGATCTGTATTAACAAGATCTCCAATCTTTACAATTCCTTCTTTACTGTAAGACCAGTCAAATCTTTGTTCTGATGCATCTTGTGGGTTTGTGTTAATTTCTAAATTAACATCTTTTCCTTCTTCTAATACAACTTCGTCTTTTATCGTAGCTGATTTAAGTGGATTTTTATATTTAAATTCAATACTTACTTCCTGTTTCAATGCAGGATTATCTTCACTGGATACTTCGAATTTTGCTATTCCAGCCTTTTTCGGTATAATACCATTATGGAAAGCTTCCATATACTCAGCAACTTCTGGTGTTAATGCTCTCCAGTTAAGCTTCTTATTTCCTGCATTCTCCGGTACAAATGAACACTGGAACTCTTTTGCTGTATTATCTCCTTGTCTAACTCCTACATAATAATTTCCAAGACCATTCCATTCATGAATATACCATACTTTTGGAACTGTAACCTGAAAACTTTTAAGAGGTACTTTTTTAGAAATTGCTCTAAAAGTAGCTTTCATTTTATTTTCTACTAAAACTACTTCAAATGTAGCTTCACTATTATTTTCTACTTGGAAAGTACCGCCATTACGTATTGTTCCGTTTCCACCTATTTTATCGTACTGCAATGCTGTTGAAGATGGAATTGAAACCCATTCACCATTTACTTTTCCTTTTACATTTACTGTTATGAAATCTGAACCACTTACTTCATAAGGTTTATCTACAGAGATTTCTTGTTCTCCAACAAATACTTTTAATTCTTCCACATTACTTGAAACGTTATTAATATGGAATTTTTTCAAAACTTCACTTGAATTCTTTTTATTTGTAACAGTTGCATCTACTTTTTGTACATCATATGGCTGATAACGTCCTGAGCCACTGATCCAATAATGTTTATTTACATAACCAATGTTAGAAAAACAATCCCAATCAGGTGTCTTATCTGTTCCTTCTAACACAAAAGTTCCTGCATCTAATGCACTTAATGTAAAGGTATCCTGATCATCCATTTCCTGTACTTTTCCATTGTCATACTTAAAGTACACATAAGGCACCTTTACAAGAGCTTTTACAGCTTCATCTACCTTCTTTGCCTCTTCTGTAATTTCTGCCTCTTTTACTCCATCTTTCTTGAGTACTTCTTTCGCTGCAGCTAAAACATCTTGAAGCTTTTTCCAGCTTTCTGTATCATAATGGTTTTTAACTAATTTCTCAGCTTCTTTTATTGCATTTTCTAATGGTGCCTTATCAACACTTTCCACAACAGGTGTATTAGGATTTAATACAGGATAACCATTGCTGCCTGCTACCCATTCTGAACCATATTGACCTTTATTCTTATTCAATAAAGCAAGAAATTCTGCACT
>JARIAQ010000033.1 GCA_029257775.1 Blautia sp.
TAAATATATTTGTTTCCCGTGTAGATGAGCGTAATCGATTGCCTCTAACATTTCATCTTGCTGTGGATTATTAGCATATGCTCTGGCGCCAAACATACTTCCTCCAATATATACAGCATCAGCTCCTGCCTTTATAACTGCCTGAAGACCTTCATAGGAACCTGCCGGTGCCAATAATTCTGCTCTCATGATTCCAATATCCTTTCTCTTTCAAGTAATAGAAATGGGGCAAACAACAAATTGCCCACCCCATCACTCTTTTCTATATTATTTTAAAAGCTCGTCCAGCTCTTTTTCCAATTCTGTTGTTTTTTGCTGTAATTGCTGTATTTTTTCTTGAGCCTTTTCTTCTGCTTTTTCAAGTTCTATCTGCTTATTGATTAAATCATGTTTCAAATCATACATTTCTCTATCTTTGGCTTCCAGTTCTTCTTCAAACATTTCTGCCTGTCTTTTTACTTTAAAATAATCATCTGCAATATTTAAACTAAGCAGAGTATTCTTGGTTTCCTGTGACTGTCTATTATATCCTGGAAGCTGTCCAAGTTCTGTTAGCTTTCCATTTATATAATTTGCAACCTTTTGCAGGTATTCTTCGCTTTCATACCCACTTAAAGTAATGATTTTTCCTCCAATCAGCACCTGGGTTGTATTTTTAACTGCCATCTAATCCTCCCGCCTTTTCTTACATTCCTTATTGTCTATTATAATCGAATTTCAGAGAAAAACAACTATTATTTTATTCCCAGATGGTGATAGGCCAATTCTGTCACCATTCTTCCACGCGGAGTTCGAAGCAAAAATCCATTTTTTATTAGATATGGTTCATATACATCTTCAATGGTTCCTGCATCTTCTCCAATAGCAGCTGACAGGGTATCTAGCCCTACAGGTCCGCCTGAAAATCGTTGAATAATAGTAGAAAGCAACCGCCTATCCGTTTGATCCAAACCATAGCGATCCACTTCCAAAAGATTCATAGCAAAATCAGCTACATCTTTTGTAATTTTACCATCATATTTTACCTGTGCAAAATCTCTTACTCTTTTTAAAAGTCGATTAGCAAGACGGGGGGTTCCTCTAGAACGCTTTGCCATTTCCAAAGCACCCTCAGAATCAATCTCCACTCCTAAAACTGCTGCAGAATGAATAATAATTGTCTGAAGTTCCTCCTCTGTGTAAAATTCCAAATGATGTACAACACCAAATCGATCCCGTAAAGGAGCTGTTAATAATCCTGCCCTTGTTGTGGCACCTACTAAAGTGAATTTCGGTAAATCAAGACGAATAGAACGAGCTGTTGCACCTTTTCCAATCATAATATCGATGGCATAATCTTCCATAGCTGGATAAAGTACTTCTTCCACTTGCCTATTTAAACGATGAATTTCATCTACAAATAGTACATCATTTTCCTGCAAATTATTTAAAATTGCCGCCATCTCTCCTGGTTTTTCAATAGCAGGGCCACTGGTCACCTTCATGTGTACCCCCAATTCATTAGCAATAATCCCTGCTAAAGTAGTTTTACCCAGTCCCGGAGGTCCATAAAACAATACATGATCCAAGGCATCACCTCTTTGTTTTGCAGCCTCTATATAAATTTTAAGATTTTTTTTTGCCTTCTCCTGTCCAATATAATCCTTTAGAAGCTGAGGGCGCAAATTTCCTTCTGTACGAAGATCTTCCTCCATCACATCTGTGGTAATAATTCTTTTTTCCATGACTTTTCCTCTTTGTTTAGAACATGTTTTTTAGTGCTTGTTTTAATAAATCTTCTACATTCATACCTTCTACAATTTCTGTATGTTTTACTGCACGAAGAGCATCTGCCCCAGAATATCCCAAGGCTGTTAGTGCTTCCACGGCTTCTTTTTTAATATCCGAAATATTTACTGAACTATCTACACTTTCTTGTACATGCTCCGCCTTTAATTCAAATGCTTCTTGAAGACTCATTTTATCCTTCAATTCTAAAATTAATTTCTGGGCTGTTTTTTTACCAATTCCCGGCGCTTTTGAAATGGTCTTTACATCATCTGCCAAAACTGCAAAACGCAATTCATCTGCAGACATCCCAGATAACACACCTATCGCAGCTTTTGGACCAATACCACTTACACTCAACAACAATTTAAAAGTATTTAAATCATCTTTCGTTAAAAATCCATAAAGTTGCATAGCATCTTCCCTTACATTTAAATATGTATAAATTTTTGCTTCGACACCTACATGCAAAGCTGTATCTACACTTGTCATGGGCATAAAAAGATTATATCCTATATTTCCCACTTCTAAAATCACTCTATCTTCTAATATCTCAACAATTTCACCTTTTAAATATGCTATCATTTCCTATCCTTCCCGGTATTCTTTTATAAATTTCTGAAGATACAATTCCTATTAAAAGTCCGGTTACTGAACCTGCACAGAGCAATACCGGAAAATAAAAGAAGACACTTCCACTTTCCACAATCAAGGCTGCTATAATCAATTGGCCAATATTATGAGTTACACCACCAATTATGCTAACGCCAATCATAGACAATCCATTTATCTTTTTTGCCAGCACCATACAAAACAAACTCAAAAAAGCTCCAGCTAAACTGTATACAATAGAGAATAAATTTCCAAACATAAAGCCAATACACACAATTCGAATGCAGGACACAAGAGCAGCCTCTTTATAAGTAAAACTATATAAAAGAAATACTGTTACCAAATTAGTAATTCCGAGTTTTACTCCTGGAGCAAATGGAAACACGGGAAGTAACATATCCACATACCCTAAAATAATTGCTAGCGCACAAAGCAAACCAATATATGCTGTTTTTTTCATTTAGATAAATCCCCATTTCTATTTCACTATACTATCAATTTGTTCTGCTTTCGTATCATTTGCTACAATTTCTAAAACTACTTTGTTAGGAAGGCATATAATACTTTCACCAAATTGTTTGATTTTCCCCTGCTTTACACATAGGTGATCTGGACAATCTGCCTCTGTCATAATAACGGTTCCATCTTCCTCAATTTGGCATACATTCGTATCACCAATTTTAATTTTTTGTTTATCTTTCAAAGAATATTCCCCATATACTTCTCCATCTACAGAAATCCTAAGAATCTGATGGTTTGATACAGCAAATTTCTGAATACCCTTAAACATTACAAATCCAAGAATCCCTATGGCTAAGAGAACACCAAATAAAAATAAATCCTTTTTCTTCACGGATTACTCTCCTATCTCATTTTCTGTGTCCTATATTAACATAGCCAAACAAAAAATGCAAATGTATGTTCGCAAAAAAGAGCTTATATATTAAATGTATCTATTCTCTAATAACATTTAATATTTAAGCTCTTTTCGTCTTACAAAATAATTTTACGCGGACATGTTTCTTTACATTTTCCGCAATTTGTACATTTTTCATAATCAATGTGCGCCACATTGTCTACCACTGTAATTGCCTCACTGGGACATTCTTTAACACATTTACGACAGCCTATACAGCCTATCTCGCAGGCATTCATCACTGCCTTCCCTTTATCTTTAGAACTACATGCTACGGCCTGTTTCTGCTGATATGGAATAATTTCAATCAAGTGTTTTGGACATTCTATTACACATTTTCCACAAGCTTTGCATTTTTCTTTATCCACCACTGCAATCCCATTAAGAATATGAATTGCATCAAAAGAACAAGCCTTTACACATGAACCATAACCAAGACACCCATAAGAACAAGCCTTTGAACCACCATTTTGCATAAGAGATGCCATTTTACAATCCTTTACACCGGTATATTCATAACTTTTACCAGCTTTTTCACAGTCTCCTGCACATTTTACAAATGCTGTCATACGAATATTTTCCCCTGCTTCCTGTCCCATAATGGATGCAATTTTCGCTGCCACCACAGCTCCTCCTACTGGACAGGCATTTACAGGTGCTTCCCCTTTCGCAATAGCTGCTGCCAAGCCATCACAACCTGGAAAACCACATCCTCCACAGTTGTTTCCAGGCAATTCTTCTCTTATATGTATCTCTTTTTCATCTACTTCTACTGCAAATTTCTTTCCGGCAACTCCTAGAAAAAGCCCAATAAAAAGCCCAACACCTCCTACCAAAGCTGCCGCAACGATAATCCCTGATATCATACTTCACACCTCCTAAATAATCCCTGAAAAACCAAAGAAAGCAATTGCCATCAATCCGGCCGTTAGAAGTACAATTGGAAATCCTTGAAAATATTTAGGAACATCATTATATTCCATCTTTTCACGTAAACCTGCCATCAAAACAATAGCAATGGTAAAGCCAACAGCTGTAGCAAAACCATTTACAGTCCCTTGCAAAACATTATAAGATTTCTGCACATTAATTACCGCTACACCTAAAACCGCACAGTTTGTAGTAATAAGAGGAAGGTATACACCTAAACTCTGGTACAAAGCAGGCATAGCCTTTTTCAAAAACATCTCTACAAACTGAACCAATGCTGCAATTACTAAAATAAAAACAATTGTCTGCATATATCCCATATCTAAAGGACTTAAAACAAATTGATAAATTAAGCTGGTTACCAGTGAAGACAAAGTGATAACAAAAATTACCGCTCCTCCCATTCCTGCGGCTGTTTCAATTTTCTTAGAAACCCCAAAGAAAGGACAAAGTCCGAGGAACTGGCTTAAAACAACATTATTTACCACTGCCGCCCCAACAGCTATAATCAGTAATTCTTTCATTCCATCTTCCTCCCCTTTATTTTCTTACTGTATTATCATAAAATTTCCCACTACAGGACTCATTACCACAGGAAGCACAACCACCCTCCATGCAGTGCACAGGTTTTTGTTCTTCTTTCGGTTTCTTTTCCTGCATTTTAGCACGAAGTGCTGCAAGAAATGCAAGAACAAAAAATGCTCCTGGTGCTAAAATGAAAATTGTGGCTGGTTCATACGCTTGTGGCATAATCTGAAAACCAAATAAAGTACCGGCCCCAATTAGTTCACGAAAACTTGCAAGAATCGTAATAGAAAGGGTAAACCCAAGCCCCATTCCAATTCCGTCAAAAATAGACGCAATAGGACCATTCTTAGAAGCATACGATTCTGCTCTTCCTAAAATAATACAATTAACTACAATAAGGGGAATATAAATTCCCAGTGCATCATATAAAACTGGAATAAAACCCTGAAGCAAAAGCTGAACAATAGTTACAAAGGAAGCCACCACTACAATATACGCCGGCATACGAACCTTGTCCGGAATAATATTTCTTAAAAGAGAAATAAATAAATTTGACATTGCTAAAACCACTGTTGTAGTTAACCCCATTCCAATTCCATTAACAGCTGCTGTTGTAACTGCTAAAGTCGGACACATACCAAGCACTAGAACAAAAGTCGGATTTTCTTTTATGACACCATTATAAAGACGTTCAGCGGGTGAATTTTTTTTCATATCATTCTCCCTCCTTTACATAATTAAATGCACAAATTCCGGCATTCACACCACCGGTCACAGCTTTTGAAGTAATAGTAGCCCCACTGATTGCATTAATTTCATTCTCAGCAACAGCTCCTGATTTTGTAACTTCAAAAGCTTCAGCATTTTTATCAGAAAACTGATTTTTAAATTCATCTTTTGTAGCATTCATACCAAGTCCGGCAGTTTCGCTAATACTTAAAATAGATATACCATTTAAAGTTCCGTCAAGCTGAATACCCATAGAAAAAGTTATATCTCCTCCATACCCTTCGGAAGTTGTTACATTTACCGCATATCCTAAAGTCTCTCCAGATACATCTTTTGCTTTCATAACTTCATTAATCTTCTGCGCCACAAACCCTTGTTCTTTTAAAGCGTCTGCCAACTCTCCATCCTCTGCTTCCACACACACTTGGAAGGAATCTGCATCCTTAAATACCGCCTTATATGCTTCCTGTTTTGCCTTTTCCTGTTGATTGGCAATAGGCTTTTTTGTAACCTCATATACAAGACCTAAAAGCCCCCCTGCAATCAAAGTAATAATCGTGAGTATAATGGCATCTTTTAATATCGTATTTTTTTTCATGCTTTTTTACCTCCTTTTCCGAAGGCACGAGGCATTGTATAACGCTCAATTAAAGGTATCAATAAATTACAGAATATAATGGCGTAAGATACACCCTCTGCAGAGCCACCAAAAATACGGAATAATCCTGTAAATATACCAAGACACACTCCATAAACTAACTGTCCCGTCTTAGTAATGGGCGTAGTAACGTAATCTGTTGCCATAAACCACGCTCCCAGCATTAAACCACCGCCAAATAAGTGACATAATAAATATTCTATATCAAAGCCATGTCCTCCAAATAAAAGAACAAATACCGCAAACGTACCAATATAAGTTAGTGGAATACGAAGATCAATAATTCCATTAATCAAAAGAATTACTGCTCCAATGAGGATTGCTAGGGCAGAAGTCTCACCGATAGTCCCCTGTACATTTCCAATAAATAAATTTACCCAATTTATACTTTCTCCTGCTTTTAAAGCTGCTAAAGGTGTTGCTCCCGATACCGTATCAACAACTTCCCCCCATCCTCCACTGGGAATGGTAAAATCCGTCATTCTTCCAGTAAAAGAAATTAGAAGAAAACATCTCGCTGCTAGCGCTGGATTCATAATATTTTGTCCTAAACCACCAAAAAGTTGTTTTACAACTAAAATAGCAAAAACACCACCAATAACAGCAATCCACCAAGGTGCCTTTGGCGGAAGATTTAATGCCAGTAAAAGACCGGTAACAGCTGCGCTTCCATCCTGAATCGTAACCTTTTTATGTACAATTTTTTCATATCCTGCTTCCGTAGCCATACAAACTGCTATAGAAATTAGAATTAATAAAAGTGCATTTACACCAAAATTGTAAACTCCTAATAATGCAGCAGGCATTAATGCCAAAAATACAGTACGCATAATACTGCCAGTGTCCACCTTCGACCTTACATGAGGGGAAGATGATACATGTAATAATTCACTCATGATTTTCTCCTCCTACTTCGGTTTTCTGCGATTTGCCAGAACCATTTTTCTCATAGAACGCATGGATTGTGTCAATGGTCTTTTTGCTGGACATACAAAACTACAACAACCGCATTCTACACATTCCATACCATTGTATTTTACAAATAAATCCTCTCTGCCATTCTCAGAATATGTAGCAAGTCTAGATGGAACCAGCCTTGCTGGACAGGCAGATAAACATCTTCCGCAATTGATACAAGCAGTAGGTTCACTTTCTGAAACTTCATCCTTAGACATACAAAGCATTGCAGAAGAAGTTTTCACAATCGGAACATGATAATCAAACATCGCAAATCCCATCATAGGACCACCGGAGATAATTTTCTTTGCAGGTTGTTTTAGTCCACCTGCCGCATCTAAAAGTTCTGCAAAAGAAGTTCCAAGACGTACTTTAAAGTTGCCTGGCTCTGCCACTGCATCTCCTGTAACCGTAACAATACGATCCATAACCGGTTCGCCTTTCATAACTGCACGATAGACAGCACATACTGTATCAATATTGTCTACCACACATCCTGCATCTGCCGGAAGCATAGAAGAATTAATTTCTCTTCCACTTACCGCCGCAATAAGGCAACGTTCTGCTCCCTGCGGATATTTTGTTTTTAAAGGAGCAACTTCTATTCTCGGTTCATCCTTTGTCATTTCTGTAAGTTTTTGAATACAATCTGGCTTATTATCCTCGATGCAGATGTATCCTTTTGCATGATCAAAAAGCTTCAAAATACATTTTAATCCACTAATAATCCAATCTGGTTGTTCCAACATACGACGATAATCAGAGGTCAAATAAGGCTCACATTCTGCCCCATTAACTAAAACATATTCTATTTTATCCGGCTCTTTAGGTGAAAGTTTTACATGGGTAGGAAAACCTGCACCGCCCATGCCAACAACTCCAGCATCCTTAATTCTATTGATAACTTCCTCTTGACTTAATTCTTCTAAAGATTGTACTGATGTAAATTCCACTGTTTCATACTTCTCGTCATTTTCTATAACGATTGCATCTACCATGGCTCCTACATTATTCCTTACTTTCTTTAATTCTTTCACCACTCCTGATACAGAAGCATGTATGGGAGCAGAAACAAAACCTCCCATCTCTGCAATCTTTTGTCCTGCCAGAACATAATCTCCCTTTTTCACAACAGGTTGTGCTGGAGCACCGATATGCTGTGACAGCGGATAGACCATTTCTTTTCCTGGAAAATATTCCCGTACAGGCTTTTCTTTTGACAGTTCTTTTCCATCATAAGGATGTACACCACCCCTAAAGGTTAAAAACGCCATATTTTGTCCCTCCTTTATTTATCCTAATCAGTTAATCTGATTATTCTTTTTGATGTTTCTTTCTATATTTTTTAAACTGATTTTTCAATTCAGGATATGCATAAATCATACGCTTTTTCACAATATTCTGTTTCTTACGAATATCCATATATTTTTTCACAAATTCATCTAGACGTTGTTCCATCTCAGCTTTTTTAACAAGGTAACTATCATTATCCAAAAAACGTTTTTCTTCAAAAAGTAACTCGAAGCGTTCCATTAGCTCCTGTCTTTTCCCAGATAAACGTTCCATTGCTTCTTGTGTGCGTATATAATTTCGGACTGTTCCCAAGCGTTCTTGGATTTCCTCTTTGGTCTCATATAATTTACTACTATGAAGATATTGAGTAAGATCCTCCATCAGGTCTTCTACTTTTGCAAAACTCTTTGTCAGACCAAAAGCAGCAAATGCTGAAGTAATAAAATCTAACGTATACAAAATAATAATTACAATTAATGCAATTTTTCCAACTTTTTGAGGATATAAATGCGTAAACCAAGAAACAGCCGGCTGAAGTATTTTAAATAATAAAACTGTAAACACTCCCCATCCTAAAGAAGTGCCTAAACTAATATATCCTTGAAAATTATATTTCCTATGGCTATAGTCCCACCAACGGGTATGAAAGATTTTCTCCATAAGCCATCCAGTTATACACTCTAATATGGTAGCTACCAATACACCACCTATATATAAAATAAATATATTGCTTTCAAAAGGCTTTAAAATCAAATAAATACTGACAGCCCCCATGCCATAAATGGTACACAGTGGACCATTTATAAAACCTCTGTTTACAAATTTTTTCTTTTTAACAGATACATAAGCAGTTTCCCACAACCAACCTAAAAAGCTATATACAAAAAACCAGCTTATGATATAATATAAAGATACACTTGCAATTTCCATAATTATTTTTTCTCCTTTATCATTATATACTATAACACTTTTTTCTATAAATCACTAGAAAAATTTAGTAATTTTTCGTATTATTTTAAAAACAATTTGAAAGGATTTTGTTAAAATGATAACAAATGTGCGAATTCTTAGTCAATTTACAACAGATTTAACAGACACATTTTCTATTTTAAACTGCAACCCCAAAGACGCTCTTTTTTTTGATATTGAGACTACAGGATTAAACCCAAAAACAAATCGTATATTCTTAATTGGACTTGTCTTTTTTGAACCGAACACAAAAAAATGGCAACTTACCCAGCTTTTTTCTGAAAAGAGTTGTGATAAAGAAGAAAGAGAACTTCTAGAAACCTTTTCCACTTTCTTAGAAAACAAGATATGCCTCATTCATTTTAACGGGAATTCTTTTGATATTCCTTATCTCATTTCCCGCTTTGAAAAATACCAACTTCCCCATGTTTTTTCCAGCAAAAATTCCTTAGATTTGTACCGTGAATTTTTAAAGATACCAGCCTTCTTTCGCCAAATGCCTAATCACAAACAAAAGGCTTTTGAAGATTTTATTTGTTATCCTCGAAAAGATCTTCTATCCGGAAAAGAAATGATAAATATTTATCATGAATACTTAAAAACATCTTCAAAAGAAAAAGAAAAAATTCTTTTGCAACACAACTACGATGACCTTGTAGGAATGCTTTCCATCTTTTCTCTTTTAACTCTAAAACAACTGCTTAAGGGACAATGGGAAATTGCCAATATTGAAGAACTCCAAAAACAGAATTTTCATCAACACAATATAAAAGAAATATTATTTACACTTAAACTTTCCGTTCCAGTTCCTGCTCAATTTTCTATTGATTTTTCCTTTGGCTATATGACTGTAGTAAAGAATCTTGCAAAAATAAAAATTCCTCTATATGAAGGAACTTTAAAATTTTATTATTCAGACTATAAAAATTATTACTATTTGCCTTTAGAAGACGAAGCCATTCACAAAAGTGTTGCTATTTATACGGATACACAGCATAGACAAAAAGCAACGGCCAGCACTTGCTATAAAAAATATACTGGTTTTTTTATTTATGTCCCACATGCAAGTTCTCTCCCTCTTTTAAAAGAAGATCTTTCATCTAAAGAAGCCTATACTTTTTGGCCATTTCAAAATTCATCACAACTCATACAACAAGAATATATTAAAGAAATATTAAAAACAGCCATTACTTTATCGTAATGGCTGTTTACTCGAATTTCACTCTATATAACTATTCTTCTGTTGTTTCTTCTGCTTCTTCCTGAGCAGGTTCAAGAACTTTCATACTTAAACTGATTTTCTTTTCTTCTTCGTTGAAATCTACCACTTTTGCAGTAATTACTTCACCTACTTTTAACACATCAGATGGTTTTTCAACATGTGCTCTAGAAATCTGTGAAACATGAAGCAATGCATCTACACCTGGCTCTAACTCAATGAATGCGCCAAAATCTGTCATACGAGCAATTTTACCTTCTACAACATTACCAACTGCATATTTTTCAGATGCATTTAACCATGGATTTTGATCCTCAAATTTAAGGCTCAACGCAATTTTATCGCCATTGATTTCTTTAATCAGAACAGTAATCTTCTCTCCTGCTTTGAATACTTTTTTCGGATTTTCTACTCTTCCCCAAGACATTTCAGAAATATGAAGAAGACCATCAGCACCACCTAAATCGATAAATGCACCAAAATCTGTAACATTTTTAATTGTGCCTTCTACAACATCACCTTCATGAATTCTTTCAAATAATTCTTTCTTCATTTCTTCTTTTTTTGCTACTAAAAGCTGCTTTCTATCACCAATCACACGGCGACGTCTTGGATTGAATTCTGTAATTACGAATTCAATTTCTTGATCCTGATATTTTGTCAGGTCTTTTTCATAAGTATCAGAAACAAGGCTTGCTGGAATAAATACTCTTGCCTCTTCCACAATAACACTTAAGCCACCATCTAATACCTGATTTACTTTTGCTGTAAGCACTTCTTTGTTTTCAAATGCTTCTTCTAATCTCTTATTTCCTTTATCAGCTGCCAGTCTTTTATAAGTTAAAAGCACCTGTCCATCACCATCATTTAATTTGAGAACTTTCGCTTCCATTGTATCGCCTGGGTGTGCAACAGTTCTTAAATCCAGGTTCTGGTCATTTGAGTATTCATTTCTTGTAATGATACCATCTGCTTTATAATCAATGTTCAAAATAATCTGATCTTCTTTGACATCGATAACTGTACCTTCAACTACCTCTCCATTTCTGATTGTTTTAAATGTTTCGTCCAGCATCTGTTCAAAACTTAATTCTGACATGTTTTGAAACCTCCTCAATTATTTTATTCGGGGTTGACGCCCCAGCTGTAATACCTACACACTGAACGGACGGAAAACGTTCAGAATCCAAGTCAACAAGTGTCTGTATATAGTAAGTATCCTTACATTCGCTTTTACATATCTCATATAGCTTCTGGGTATTGGAGCTATGTTTGCCTCCTACGACTATCATGGCGTCTACCTGCTTAGCGATTTGAGCTGCTTCAGACTGTCTGTCCTGTGTAGCATTGCAAATCGTATTTAAAACAAGTTTATCATAACCCTTTTCGCTCAAAATTTCAACTATTTCTTGAAAATTATTGTAATTAAATGTCGTCTGAGACACAATACATAGTTTTTCGCCACTTTCTGCCCAAAAGCTCTTAGCATCTTCTTTTGTTTTTATAATTGTAGCTTTTCCCAAACACCAGCCTTTAATCCCTACTACTTCAGGATGGTTCGGATCCCCTATAATAATAATGTGTTTCCCCTGGCCACTTTCTCTTTCTACAATCCTATGTATCTTCAAGACAAACGGGCATGTAACATCCACATAAGATATATTTTTCTCTTTGAGCAGATCGTAAATATATTTTGGAACACCATGAGATCGAATGATTACAGTTCCTTCTGTAAGATTTCTCAGTTCTTCTTCTGTCTCTAAAACTTTCACGCCTTTTTTTTCTAAATCCGATACAACCTCTTCATTATGAATAATGGGACCATAAGTATACACTTTCTCTTTCGTTGTTTCCGCAACCTTATATACTTCTTCCACAGCCCTTTTTACTCCAAAACAAAATCCCGCTGTTTTTGCTACCCTTACATCCATAGTTTTCTCCTATTCCTTATGCAATTGCTTCTTTGTATAAACGGATAATTTCCCTTTTCACTTCCATGATATTCATATTAGAAGAATCCAGTAAAACTGCATCTTCTGCCTTCTTTAAAGGAGAAATATCTCTATGCATATCTCTATAATCTCTCTCGTTGATATCCGCCTCAATCTCCTCCAAGACACAGGAAACACCATTTTCCTCCAGTTCTTTATATCTTCTCAAAGCTCTTGTATGTGCACTGGCTGTTAAATAAACTTTCACATCCGCATTAGGTAATACACATGTCCCAATATCTCTTCCGTCCATAACTACATTTTCTTTTGCTGCAAGTGTTCTCTGAAGCTGTACCAACTTTTCTCTGACTTTCAAATTTGCAGAACTAACCGATGCCATATTTCCAACTTCTTCTTGTCTCAAATATTCTGTAACATTTTCGCCATCTAAAATTACCTGTTGTAATCCATTTTCATAAGCAATAGAAATATCTGCTTTTTCACAAGCTTCCATGATCTTTTCGCTTTCTTCAGGTAAGATTCCTTTCCTTATCAAATGTAATGCCATTGCACGGTACATAGCCCCTGTATCTACATAGATAAATTCTAATTCTTTCGCCACAGCCTTTGCTATAGTACTTTTTCCTGATCCTGCTGGTCCGTCAATTGCTATATTTATTGCCATTATTTTCTCTCCCTTTATCCTTCTATAAATTCAGCCACTGCTTTTGCAGTAGACCATACGATTTGTAAATTAAATCCACCTGTAACTGCATCTAAGTCAAGAACTTCTCCAATAAAATATAATCCCTTTACTAGTTTAGACTCCATTGTTTTTGGATTTACTTCTTTTACCTTTACTCCACCCTGCGTAATAATTGCTTCTCGAAATGATCGTAGTTCCACAAGTGTCAATGGAAAATGCTTTACAAGATGTATAAAATCTTGCCGTTCCTTTTTGGTTATTTCATTGACCTTCTTTTCCGGTACAATACTGCATAATTCCAAAATAACTGGATACAGCTTTGCTGGAAACATTCCTGTAATTACGTTTTTAAACTGTCGATTTATTCCCGCTTCAAACTCTCTTAAAAGTCTAGCGTCCAACTGCTCCTCTGTCAACGCAGCTTTTAAGTCAATGTATCCTTGAAGTTCTTTTTTCTCCAACTTTTTGCCAATATAGGAACTAGCCGTCAAAACAAGAGGACCCGAAACTCCAAAATGGGTAAACAACAATTCTCCAAAATCGTCATATAGTACTTTTTTACCATCTTTTACAGTAAATCGAATATTTTTTAACGCAAGTCCTTGCATCCTACTTATATATTCTTCCTTAGTCACAATGGGAACAAGTGCCGGGCGCAATTGCGTGATTGTATGCCCCACTTCTTTCGCAAAGGTATAACCATCTCCAGTAGAACCTGTTGCCTGATAAGAAAATCCTCCCGTAGCTATAATTACTTTATCACCAGATATTTCAGCATTATTTTGAAGTCTTATTCCCTTTATCTGCTTTGTGCCTTCCTGATCTTCGCCTGTAAGAATGTCAGCTACCTCACTTTTTAAATGAACTTTCACGCCCAGTTCTTTCATACGCTTTTCCAAAACATGAATAACATCTGAAGAATGATCTGAAACAGGAAAAATTCTTCCTCCTCGTTCTTCCTTTACTGCCAGCCCTAGATTCTCAAAAAAAGAAATCACATCTTGATTACTGTATCCATAAAAAGCACTATATAAAAATTTCGAATTTGTTACTACTGATTTAAAAAATGTTTCTTCATCGCAAGTATTCGTTATATTACAACGTCCCTTACCAGTAATAAACAGTTTTTTCCCAAGTTTTTCGTTTTTTTCAAAAAGATGTACTTGATGATTTTTTTCACCTAAAAAAACGGCTGCTGCCATGCCTGCTGCACCACCGCCAATAATTAATATCTTTGCCATAAAATATTCCTTTCATTCTCAACTTTTTGATGTTTTAGGATCTGTCAATTCAATTTCATGATTATCTGCCAGATTAATTTCATCATTATTATATACCTGATATTCATCCCATATTTTTTCCAACGCCTCTAATGTTGCAACTACAGTCTTCTGTTTGCGCATACTAAGCGCCACAACCAATGCGTTAATTACGCTAAGAGGTGCAACAAGAGAATCTACAATAGATGCCATATCACTTCTGGCAATTAAATTACAGGAAGAATACAGGTTCATAGGAGAATGGATACTATCGGTAAGAGTAATGACTTTGGCATTACGATTATTTGCAAACTCTAAAGCCTTTAAAGTGCGCATAGAATAACGAGGAAAGCTAATTCCAATAATCACATCGTTTTCTCCAATACGGATCATCTGTTCAAAAAGTTCACTAGAACTGTTAGTATTTAAAAGCCTTACTCTATCAAAAATTAAATTTAAATAAAAAGCAAGAAACTCTGCTAAAGGAGCACAACTTCTAATCCCCACAATATAAATGTTTTTTGCATTTAAAATAATCTCCACTGCAAGATTAAATGCTTCATGGTCAACAGTTTCTAATGTCATTTTTATTTTATCAATATCAGAATGTAATACCGTATCTAAAATTTTAGATTGTGGTACCTTTCCATAAGTCACTTCCATACGCTGAATAGAATTTAGCTTATTTCGTACAAGTTCTTCTAATTCTTTTTGAAATTCCGGATATCCTTTATATCCCAGGTGTGTAGCAAAGCGAACAACTGTCGACTCACTGACTCCCACGGTTTCTCCTAACTTTGCAGCAGTCAAAAAAGCTGCTTTATCATAATTTTCTTTTATATAAGCCGCTAATTTTTTTTGTCCTTTGCTGAAGTTTTGATATTGCACATTTATTTTACCAAACAGATGCTCTGTATTGCTCATGAACCTTCCTCTCTTTACTTTTCTTTTATACTTTCTCTATGATAGCACAGAAAGAGAAAAGTTTCAGCAAAAACTTTATCTTGTTGACTTTTTCTTTCTTCTTTCCTATACTATTTTTATTAGTATCAAAAACGAAAGAGGAGGTCTTTTATGAATCCGCTAACACTTATGAAGTTCCACCGTTTTAAACAATCTTTTGAAAAAAAACATCCTCGCTTTTTTCCTTTTTTACAAGCTGTATCAAAAGATGGACTACAAGAAGGTACCATTGTAAATATTCAAGTTACCTCACCTTCTGGAAATACCTACAAAACAAATTTAAAGCTGACTACTGATGACATTGAAATGTTTAAAGAAATAAAGAGAAAAGCTCAGTCACCCCGTACAGGGCACTGAGCTTTTCTTTTTATTATTATACTGGATATGCTCCATTTTCTGTATCAGCTTCCTTAGGATCTACCTTTGTCTGCTGTGCTTCTCTGTATTTGAAGAAATCTGTTGCAACCTGTGGGAATAACGCATAAGATAATACATCTTCTTCTTGTTCAGACCACTGTGCCATTTCTCCTCTTAATGTATCAAGTTCTGGATCTAATAAATCAGCCGGACGACATGTGATAACTTCTGTATCACCGATACATTTCTTCTGCACTTCTTTATCAAATGGTTTTACAGTTGCACCATATTTTCCACTTAATACATCTTTTGTTTCCTTTGTAACCATCTTATAGCGTTCGCCCATAATTACATTGAATACAGCCTGTGTACCTACAATCTGAGATGACGGAGTTACAAGAGGTGGTTCTCCAAGATCTTTACGTACTCTTGGCACTTCTTCCAGAACATCATAGAATTTATCTTCTGCATGCTGTTCCTTTAACTGAGATGTTAAATTAGACAACATACCTCCCGGTACCTGATACAGCAATGTTTTGATATTTACACCTAAATTCTTTGGATTCAACAAACCGCTATCCAAAGCTTCATCACGAATTGGACGGAAGTAATCAGCTATTTCCGCTAATAACTGCTGATCAAATCCTGTATCATAAGGTGTTCCCTTAAAAGTTTCAACCATAACTTCAGTTGCTGGCTGAGATGTTCCAAGGGCAAATGGTGACATAGCAGTATCAATAACATCCACACCTGCTTCTACTGCTTTTAAGTAAGTCATAGAAGCAACACCAGAAGTATAATGTGTATGAAGCTGAATCGGGATATCAACAGCTTCTTTTAATGCTGTTACAAGTTCTGTTGCCTTATATGGAAGCAACAAACCAGCCATATCTTTAATACAAATAGAATTTGCGCCCATATCTTCAACTTTTTTCGCCATATCTACCCAGTAATCTAATGTATAAGCATCCCCCAATGTATAGGACAATGCAACCTGAGCATGACCTTTTTCTTTATTTGCAGCCTTTACTGCAGTCTGCAAATTACGAAGATCATTCAAACAGTCAAAAATACGAATAATATCAATACCGTTTGCAATAGATTTCTGAACAAAATATTCTACTACATCGTCTGCATAAGGACGATATCCTAAGATATTTTGTCCACGGAATAACATCTGTAATTTTGTATTTTTAAATCCATCACGGAATTTACGAAGTCTTTCCCATGGATCTTCTTTTAAGAAACGCAGGGAAGCATCAAAGGTAGCACCACCCCAACATTCTACGGAATGATATCCTACTTTATCCAGTTTTTCTACAATAGGAAGCATCTGCTCTGTTGTCATTCTAGTAGCAATCAGAGACTGATGAGCATCACGCAGAATTGTTTCAGTAATTTTAATTGGTTTTTTCACTACTTCTGCCATCTTTTTTTCCTCCATTTTATTCATTTCAGAACTAACTTTTTAAACCCATAAAAAGTTAGTCCCTTTTTTAACTTTTGGATTAAACTCCAAAAATTGCCATAAAAGTACCCGCTGCTACAGCTGTACCGATAACACCTGCAACATTTGGACCCATCGCATGCATCAGCAAGAAGTTTGTTGGATCTGCTTCTGCACCAACTTTCTGTGATACACGGGCTGCCATTGGAACAGCAGAAACACCAGCAGAACCAATTAATGGATTAATCTTGCCATGAGTAAGCTTGCACATAAGTTTACCAAACAGCACACCTCCGGCTGTACCAAATACAAATGCAATCAGACCTAATACTACAATTTTAATTGTATCTAATTTCAAAAATGCTTCTGCACTTGTAGATGCACCTACTGATGTACCTAACAGAATAACTACAATATACATTAAAGCATTGGACGCTGTTTCTGTTAACTGTTTTACCACACCGGATTCTCTAAACAGATTACCCAACATTAACATACCAACCAGTGGAGCTGTTGTTGGAAGAATCAAACATACAACAACGGTAATAATGATTGGGAACAAGATTTTTTCCAGCTTAGATACTGGACGAAGCTGTTCCATTTTAATTTTTCGTTCTTCCTCTGTTGTGAAAAGCTTCATAATTGGAGGCTGGATAATCGGTACTAAAGACATATATGAATATGCCGCTACCGCTATGGCCCCCATCAGTCCTGTCTGTCCCAGCTTACCTGCAAGGAAAATAGACGTAGGTCCATCTGCACCACCAATGATAGAGATGGCTGCCGCAGCTTTTCCGTTAAATCCTAACAAAATTGCAAGGAAGTATGCAACATAAATTCCAAGCTGTGCTGCCGCACCTAATAAAAAGCTCTTCGGATTTGCAATCAACGGACCAAAGTCTGTCATAGCACCTACCCCAAGGAAAATCAGGGATGGAAGGACACTCCACTCATCCAAAACATAGAAAATATGAAGGAGTCCTGCTACTCCGTTTGATGTTTCTTCTGCACTGGCCATAATATCTGGATAAATATTTACCAAGAGCATACCAAATGCAATGGGAACCAGCAAAAGCGGTTCAAATCCTTTTTTAATGGCAAGATATAAAAAGATAAATGCCACTAAAATCATAATAAGGTTTCCCACTGTCAGATTCATAAAGGCTGTCTGTCCAATCAGGTTTGACACTGTATCTGCAATGTTAGACATTTTTTTACCTCCCATTTATTCATATTACACAGGAATTTATCCTGTCTTGGGAATTTACACTGTATGCAAATTCTAGTTCATAGATGCCAGAACAGCGCCATTATCTACGGAATCACCCACTGCCACATTAATGCTTGCTACAGTTCCGTCCTGAGGTGCAACAACTGGAATTTCCATTTTCATAGCTTCCAGAATCATAATGTTATCACCAGCTTTTAAAGCCTGTCCTACACTTGCTTCAATTTTACAAACTTTTCCTGGTACAGAAGCTTTTACTTCAACAGCGCCTGCTGCAGAAGCTACTGCCTGTTCCGCTGCCGGAGCCGCTTTTGGAGCTGTCTTTGGAGCTGCTTTTGGAGCTGCTGCCGGTGCACCATTTCCAGCTGTTTCTTCAACTGTTACATCATATGCAACACCATTTACTGTAATTGTATAAGATTTCATATTCTTTTCCTCCTATGAGCTTAGCCTATCGCCAATTTCTTTTATTTGATTTTCTGATAGAACGTACCACAAACGCATCTGTTGAAGTATTTTCAGATGCTGCAATTGCTGCTGCAATCACTGCCACCAATGTCTGATCATCTGTCAAATCCTCTACAACTGTTTCTTTTACTTCTGATTGTACAGGAGCTTGCTTCGGTGTTGATGCTACTTCTTTTTTCTTACCAAGTCCTTCTACAAACTTTGGAATGTATTTCATCAAAGAAATAACAAAACTTAAGAATACAAGCATTATAAATACAATAACAAGACCAATTAATGTATTCGTTCCTGCTTGCTGGATTTTCTCTCCCATCGAATAATCAGCACTAAAACCTACTGACTTTCCTGCAAGTTTGACGTCGTAAACCAACTGTACATCGGCATCTCTTTTTTCAAAGTCACATTCCAATGTCACAACATAGTTGCTTCCATCTTTCTTTATAGCATCTTCTGGCGCTACTTCTTTGTAATCAATAAAGCTTCCTAATTCTTCATAGGAATCAATCCATGAACTAAAAGCACTTTTAGAAAAATCATCAATATTTGGATTCTCTTCTAACACACTTTTCAATTCATCTGGATTGCTCTGTGTTAATGTCTGAATAACATTCACACTGCTATCATAAAGATTGTGAGCTACCTTTTCGTTTATTTCAGCTTTTGAAGATCCACAAGCAGTTAAAGATACTGCCAACACACCTACTGAAACTAAACCACCTAATTTTTTCCATGTCTGCTTCATATTCATTCACCTCGCTTAAACCGTGCCATGTTTTTTGCTAGGACGATTTTCTCTCTTTGTGAATAACATTTCAAAAGCACCAATCACATATTTTCTTGTATCTTCCGCCTGAATAATTGTATCTACATATCCTCTCTTAGCAGCGGAAAGTGCGCTAGACTGCAACATTGCATATTCAGCTGCTTTTTCATTAATGATTGCGGCATCTGCATCTGCATACATAATCTTTGCTGCTAGTTTTGCATCCATCATACCAATTTGTGCATTTGGCCATGCGAATACCATATCTGCACCAGTAGATTTACTGTTCATTGTAAGGTAGGCACTTCCAAAAGCTTCTCCCACAACTACATTTACTTTTGGAACTGTAGCACTGATATAAGCATTTGTAAGTTCTGCTGCACTTCTTGCTATATTAGCTTCAGAGCATTTTGTAGCTTTATATCCTTTTACATTTGTTAAAGTTAAAACAGGAATGTCAAAGGCATCACAGAATTTTACAAATTCAGCTGCTTTTTTGCAGCCTCTAGCTGATAAAACTTTATCAAAAGTTTCTGTTTTTACACCTTCTTCATTGTAAATCTCACATCTATTTGCTACACATCCCACAGTTGCTCCGTTCAAACGAATAAATCCTACAACCATATCCTTTGCATATTCAGCTTTTACTTCAAAGAATTCCTGATTATCTGCAATTTGAGAAAGTGCAATAGAAGTATCCCCTGCACAATTTTCCAATTCCGGACAAATGCGATTTAACTCATCTGTACATTCAATGTAGGAAGAATTATCTTCGAAATTTGATGGCAGCATAGAAACCAACTCTCTCATCTGCACCAGAATATCTTCTTCACTTCCCATTACATCTACAAGACCTGCATGCTCACTTTGATATGCTGCACTGGAAGTATCGCATTTTGAAATTTCATTTCCTTCCAAAGCATTTGGTGCATTCACAAAAAGTCTTCCTTTATTTTCTTCCATGAATGTGAAATCTGTCAGAGCAGGAACAACTGCCAGCCCACCTCCACATGTACCAAAAATACCTGTAATCTGTGGAATTACACCAGATGCCATAACCTGTTTTGTATAAATTTCACCAAAAGCATTTAATGCATCTGTTGCTTCTTGCAGTCTTAAGCCTGCACAATCAAGCAGTCCAATAATTGGTGCTCCTGTTTTCATTGCCAAGTCATACAGATTTGTGATTTTTTTGGCATGCATTTCGCCGATTGAACCATTTAATACGGAAACATCCTGACTATAAACATATACCAGGCTACCATCAATCACACCATATCCTGTGATAACACCATCTGATGGTGTTTCTTTTTCAGATAAGTTGAAATCTGTGTTTCTGGCTGTTACATAGCCGCCAATTTCAACAAAACTGTTCTCATCAAGCAAAGAAGCAATTCTTTTACCTGCTAAGGTTTGTGCTGTACTACTCATTAATCAGCCCTCCATTTAATTTTTATTTTAACAGCAAAAATCCATCGCAAATCAATAAACTTCATGCTGTTCACCAGAATTTTTTCACTATTGCTGTGCTTTTTTCTGGTCTTGCAGAAATCAATTACTTTTACTGTATCACAATACATCATTAAAACCAATTTCTGCCGATTTTAATTGTACTCTGTTTCCTGTTTTTTTTCAATACTTTTTTGACAAACTTTTAACTCTAATTTACAGGCTTCCCCAATTTTTTTCCCCTTCTTTCAAACATGGATACAAAAAATCATACGTTCCACTTTTCTGTATCTCAATATTTAAATTCTCTGCCCATAAAAAAGCTGCGCAAATATAAGCAGAAGGAAGAAATGGGATTCCCTGATATTTTTCTGCCACATCGCATATTTTTTCAAAAGGAACAGACTTTTCTCTTGATAAAAAATCAAGCTCCTTTCCAATACTTTTATAAAATAGATAATCAAAAGCAATCCATGCCTTTTCTGCTCTTGCCACATGACCATTTCTAACTTCTTCTAAAAGCCCCAAAATTATTTGAGCCTTTTCCCATTCATCGTTATCTAAATATTCCCAAAATGTACTTTTTTGATAACTACTTTTTCCTGATACAGATAGGAGATATCTTTTCCAGTCATCCTCCATTATTTTAATCATTTTTTTAACCATAGATTTTTTACAAAGAGCATATAAAAGAAAATACGTAACATCTATATAATGCCCATTTTCTGTTTGTATTTCTCCATTATAAGAAAATTCTTCACTCAGAAAAGATTTTTTCACTTTTGTAGAAAAATATAGACCTTGAAATAAAATTCCTTGTCTTTTCATATGACCTCTTTTCTGCCTGTATTAAATTTTGAAATGAGTGATTCTGGATAAGATTAGAATTCAGATGTGATTTAGAATTTGAATACAGACTTGTCTTTTTTCCATTTTACTACAAAAATCCACTCTACTCAATGGTTAATTTCTATATAAGATTGGGATATTTATATAAAAATTACATAAATATCCCAATCTCCTTATTTTTATAAAGTTACTTTTCTAAAATTTTTCTTTCCTTTCTTCAGTACAATTCCATCGCCCTGAAGCTTCTCACCTGGAACCAGATATTTGATGTCTGTAATTTTCTCCCCGTCAACGGATACACCGCCTTGTTCTATAGCACGTCTTGCCTCGGAGCGAGTATTTGCCAATCCACTTTTGTGTAAAAGAGAAATTAAATCAATATTGCCATCCACAAGATCTGCTTCCTCAATTTTTGCAGATGGCATATTTGCAGCATTTCCACTACTGAACAATGCTCTTGCAGCCTCCTGTGCCTTTTCTGCTTCTTCCTTTCCATGTACTAATGCAGTCAATTCATAAGCTAAAATTTCTTTTGCCTTATTTAACTGACTTCCTTCCCATTTATCCATTTCATCAATCTGTTCCAATGGAAGGAAAGTAAGCATACGAATACATTTTAAAACGTCTGCATCTGCAACATTTCTCCAATACTGATAAAAATCAAATGGAGATGTTTTGTTTGGATCTAACCATACCGCACCAGACTGAGTTTTCCCCATTTTTTTACCTTCGGAATTCAAAAGTAAAGTAATCGTCATTGCACAAGCATTTTTGCCCAACTTTCTTCGAATCAACTCTGTTCCACCCAACATATTACTCCACTGATCATCACCGCCAAATTGCATGTTACAACCATACTTCTGATATAGCATATAAAAATCATAACTTTGCATAATCATATAATTGAATTCCAAGAAGCTTAAACCTTTTTCCATACGTTGTTTATAACATTCTGCAGTTAACATACGATTTACAGAAAAATGTGCACCTACTTCTCTTAAAAGCTCTACATAATTCAAATCTAAAAGCCAATCGGCATTGTTTACCATCATTGCTTTTCCATCTGAAAAATCAATAAAACGTTCCATCTGTTTCTTAAAGCAGTCACAATTATGCTGAATAATTTCCGGTGTCATCATAGAACGCATATCACTTCTGCCGGAAGGATCGCCAATATATCCTGTTCCTCCTCCTATTAAAGCAATTGGTTTATTTCCTGCCATCTGTAAACGTTTCATCAAACACAATGCCATAAAATGACCTACATGAAGACTATCTGCTGTAGGATCAAAACCAATATAGAATGTAGCCTTTCCATTGTTGATTAATTCACGGATTTCTTCTTCATCTGTTACCTGAGCAATCAAGCCTCTGGCAACCAGTTCATCATAAATTTTCATTTTATTTCTCCCTTCTGTTTTACTGAGGACTAGGTTTTGAATTCTTATAAAACAAAAAAACTCTCGTCCTCTTTATAATTATAAAAAAGGACGAGAGCAATATGCATTCTCGTGTTACCACCTTTATTCACAAACAGTTCACACTGCCTGCCTCTGCAAGTACAGCCAAAGCGATACTCAAAATGCTATAACGTGCATCCCTCCGTCACAGCCTACTCATTTCTTTTCGGTGTGAAGCTCCGAGATGTATTCATTTTTAACTTCCTGTACGCCTCTCATCAACCGGCAACTTTCTGTTCATTCCATTAAAAATTACTTCTTCTCATCTTTGCTTTTTTACTTACAGAAACAGTATACAAACTTCACCTATGCTTGTCAAGATATATTCCACTGGTATTCACCATTTTCTTTAATCCCATAGAAATCTCCAAAATTCAAGTCTAAAATATTTTTTTGAATATTTTCTACGGAAATCTGATTTTTGATTAAATATTGCCAAATTCCACCATGGGAAATATCTCCCTGAAGTAACGCGCCTACAATTTTTCCATCACGAATAATTACTCGTTTATATTCTTTTGCATCTTCCCTTACTACTATGGTATCTGTTTCTTCCGGAACAATTACTCCGATACACATAGAAACCAGCCCAAAGAAATTAATGGTATTTTTAATTGCGTAACGATCTATATAAGCCGTTTTTTTCCCACACATGTTTAACGCTGCTATTTCCCCTTGTTTTTGTGCATTTGGCCAAATTCCCGATAATCCAGCCACATCTCCGGCTGCATAAACATCTTGTGCTCCTGTTGCCAGATACTCATCAACTTTAATACCTCTGTCAATGATAATACCTTCTCCATCCATACCTGCTACTGCTGAACGAACGCCGGCTGCCACAATAACCAAATCACACGGAATTTTCTCTCCATTATCTAACACAATGCAAGAAATATTTCCTTCCTGATTCATCAAGGTATCTGCCGCCTTTCTTCCCAAATAAAACGTAGCCCCTGCCTTTTCAAAACGTTTCTGATATTCCAAGGCTCCTGTTTTATCTAACTGGATAGGAAGAATTTGTTCTGCCATTTCGACAATAGAAACCTTTTTCCCTGTTTCCATAAGCCCATAAGCGGCATCCAAACCAACTAAACCAGAACCAATAATTGCAATATTTTCTGCGTTTGCTGCCATTTCATCAATTGCCTGAGCATCTCGTAAATGACGAAGGCCAAAAACATTCTTAGCTTCTCTTAACCCTCCTACAGGTGGAATAAAACTCTCTGCACCTGTAGCAATTAAAAGTTTATCATATTTGATTACATCACCATCATCTGTAAAAACCTGCTTATTTACTGTGTCTAATCTATTTACTGTTTTTTGTTTTAACCAGGTGATTTTATTTTCCTCAAAAAAAGACGGTTCAATAAAACTAATACCTTCCGCATTTCTTTCATGACTAAGGAATTTATGTAGCATGCAGCGTGAATGAACTTGTGTATCTGTGGATACTATTGTAATTTCACCTTCTGCGTCGGTCTTTCGAATGGTTCTTGCAGCCATAATACCGGCCGCACCCGCTCCTAAAATCACATACTGCATTTCCTACACCTCCTCTACCCAGATTGCTTGTTTTGGACAGGCCTTTACACAACTAGGTTCTTCACCTTTCTCAATACAAAAGTCACATTTAATGACTTTTGTATGAGTTGTTTCATCCGGTTTTAAAACACCATAAGGACAATTCATGACACACATAAAACAAGAACCGCATTTTTCAGCATCGTATTGCACATGTCCTGTTTTTTCATCTTTTTTCAAAGCTCCACTCATACAGGACATTACACATTCTGGCTGTTCACAATGTCTACAAAACACAGGTGTATAACTTCCGTCTGAATTTTTATATATAAAATTTCTAGATTCATTTGTAATGTCTGTCAAATCTAATGTATAAACATTTCCGTCGTCTTTTCTATGCGCTTGCATACATGCTACGGAACAATTTTTACATCCATCACATCTGGCAGCGTCAATCATTATTCTTCTCATCAGATACCCCCGTTCTATATTATCGAACTTATTTTAAATGTTTAAGCCGGCACGTCTTTCTTCAATAATCTTATCAAGAATATCTGCACTCTCTTTTGCATCTGGATTAATAATTACCTGTCCACCTGTAAGATTCTTCATATCCTCAGTTAAAAGTTTTACTGCTGTTTCACTACCTGTTACAAATGGAGGAAGCCCTAAATGCAACGGAAGTCCTAATGCTAATCCAAAACATCCATCTGCCAAAGCCTGTTCTTCTAACCACTGTGCTGCTGAAAGAACTAATGGAAGCTGAGGAATATCTACGCCAATAGCTTCTGCCAATTCTGTAGCCACAATTTCAAGACGTCCAATAGCAAGACATGGGCCAAAGTTTAATACTGGAGGAATATTTAATTTTTCACACACAGCACGAAGCTTTGGACCTGCATATTTTGCAGCTTCCGGTGTCATAAGCCCACAGTTTTCAATGCCTCCTGAAGAACATCCCGCTGTCAATACTAAAATATCTTTTGCAATCAACTCTTTTGTTAACTCTACCGAAAGAACATCATGCCCTCCTGCTGTCAAGTTAGAACATCCTACTACACCTGCAATACCTTTAATATCTCCAGATACAATTAAATCAATTAACGGTTTCCAGTTTCCGCCTAAAAATTCTTTTAAAGAGCCTTCTGAGACACCTGTTAAAGTATGATCATTTCCGTGTTCTGGCATAAGATTCATAGGAACATTACCGCGTCTTGCTTTGTATGCCTCAATAATTTCGTCAATAATCTCTTCACTCTGTTTTTCTCTCTCTTCAAAAACAAATGGTTTCAACTCTGCATTCGCTTTTTTTGCCACACTATCAAGACAAATCTGTTTAATCTTTAACTCATCACAAATTGGTTCAATACCTGGAAGTGTACAGTTGAATTCAGAAAGAACAGCATCAATACCTCCAGTAGCCAATACAGCCTCACTTGTATAATTATTTCCTGCATGACCATCGAATACTTCTTCATAATGAGCGCCTCTAAGTTGTAAATCTTGACCTACACAGGTACATCCCACCAATTTAAAACCTTTTGCCCCTGCTGCTTTTGCTTTTTCTACTGCCTCTTTCGATGTTAATCTTTCCTGTAAATCCACAAAAATTGTATGCTGATGTCCTGTAATCATAATATTAATATAGTCCGGATCAATTACACGAAGTCCAACTGGCGCCATACGAAGTTCAGGCTCTCCTAACAGTACATCATTTAATAAATTTGTAAGAGTCAATCCATACAAACCTGTAGAAATTCCTAGTTTTAAACAATCTGTATACATATCAACGGGATCAGAGTTTAAATTTGTAGAACATTTTACAACTCCATGAAATACCTCACTCTTTGCCCCACCTGGTAAAATACCTAATTCTTGCCATTTTTTAAAACGTGGTGCATAAGCCATTTTCTCTACTAATTCCATTTTTTCATATTCTGGCTTATATAAATCATCTAAAACCTTTTGGGCTACCTGTTTTGCAGTATCCCATTTGTCTGTTCCTTCAACACCAAAAATTTCAGCAAGTCTTGCAAGAGATTTCTCTCCTTTAATTTCACCTTTGCTTTCAGCAGTTTTCTTCACATTTAATGCTGTGTTTTCTACAATATGAATATAGCATCCAGATCCGCTTGCCACTGCACGAAGGAAATTACGTGCAACAATAACATCCGCAGTAGCACCACAAATTCCTCTTGGAGCTTTTGGTGTAATACGACATGGACCATTTGAACAAAGACGACAGCATACTCCTTGTAAACCAAAACCACATTTCGTACTCTGTCCTTCCACTCTATGATGAGAAGTTTCCATAGGTAAATTGCGGATAAATCCTTCTAAAGGTTTATCTGCACTGGCACATGTATTGCATCCAAAACACTGATTCATACTTAATATCCTCCTGATATGTATAATATTTTTAATCTGTTAAGATTATAACAATTCTTAACTAAATTAGTCAAGTATAACTCTTTGGATTTTCTATTTTTTCTGAAATGCCTGAATTTTTTCCTTTAAAACCGCTTCTCTTTCCTGTGTTAAAAGTATCTCACTCTCTTTTAGATAACTTTCACATCTGTGCTCTGCAATAAATTCAGCAATACTTTCATTCCGTGATAACATTGTCAAAAAAAGTGGAAGTTCTTGTTCTGTTTTACAGCACTTTTTCATTGCGATAATTTCCTTATCTAATAATATTCTGATTTTTTCCTCCTGATGTTTTAAATTTAACGTTTCTCTGTAAAACGCTTCTTTCACAGCCGGAAATCCTTTTTCTTTCAAAACCCATTTACTTTCATTTAACCACTTTGTGATTTTTTTATCAGTCTTTATTCTTTCTTCTGTTAAAAGCCCCTTTTCTTTAAAAATTTTTTCCTGAAACTTTCTATTTTCTATAGTCTCTAAAAAAATAGTCTGAATTTCCTCTGGTTTCTGTGTCATAGCTTTTTTCATTCGCTTTAATTCTTCATACAAACCATTTATATATTCTTTCTCATGCTTATATTCCTTTATTTTTCCTTGCACTTCTCCTTCAAAAAGTTGCATAAGCAAAATTTTTTCCTCAAAATCAGCCTGAAAAAGCATCTCCTCTATCTCTGAAAAGGAATTATTTTGATACTTCTCTTCATATTTTTTAAATAGTTTATAAAAACCAAAAAAATCTTCTGCCACTTCTTCGTACTGTACATATTCTTTTATTAATTCTTCCGTTATAAGAACATTCATGTCTTCGTAGCTTTGTAAAATTCTTGATAAATCCTCCCAACCTCTGGCAGTTACAAAACAACTTCCTTCTTGTCTTTCCTCTATCCGATAAAAATTCTCCGTTTTAAAATGTAAATAACTACGTATGCCTAAGTGAATACCTTGCTTCGCTGCATATTGATCCCACACAGAATGATTTTCTTCAATTTCTATTCTCTTTACTCGATCAAGTGTTACAATATCAAATTCACGCACCGACTTATTATAACGTTCTGGATTCCCAGCTGCCACAAGGCACCAGCCTTCTGGAAGTTTATGCGCACCAAAAGTCTTATTCTGTAAAAGTTGCAACATAGTAGGTGCTAACGTCTCAGAAACGCAGTTAATCTCATCTAAAAATAAAATTCCTGTTTCTTTTCCTTCTTTTTCTATACATTCATATACAGCTGCAATCATTTCACTCATAGTATACTCTGTAACCGTATATTCCTGTTCTCGAAATCTTTTCTTTTCTAAAATCGGTAATCCTACTGCACTTTGTCTCGTATGATGTGTTAATGTATATTCTACAAGGCCAATTTTTTCTTCTTCTGCAATCTGCTTCATAATTGCAGTTTTTCCAACTCCCGGAGGTCCCATAAGTAATACTGGTCTTTGATGTTGTATAGGAATTTTATATTTTCCCACTTCATCCCTAGCTGTATAAGCTCTAAACGTATTAATAATTTCCTGTTTTGCTTCTGCAATATTCATTATTCTTCTCCTATTGTCTTTCATCCATATAAAAAAATCGAGCCCATTCTGGAACATTTGCTTCTTTAGGCGGCTCTTTTGTTATCAAAAAAACGGATTCGTACCCTGGCTTTTCTCTCGGATAAATTCCATCTCCATCTGTAAAATATAAAAGTGCTTTCAAATTTTTCAGTTTTTTATCTCCGATCAGTTCATTCACATACTGAAATACTGGGCGAAAATCAGTTCCACCTCCACCTTGTATTTTAATATGCTTTAAATATTCCTTCCATTCTTTTTCACAGGTAATTTCCACATCTTCCTGTACATAACAATCGCACTGTATAATATGTACTCTTAGTTTCTTAAAAAAATTTTCCTGCTGTCCTAAAATTGCATAAGTTTCCTGTAAAAAACGCTGTACTGTTTTTCTTTTACAGGATGCAGAAGTATCAATGGCAATAACGAACTCCTCCAACTTTTTTGCTTCTGTATATTCTAAAGGTTCTATGAGAGGCATATTTTTATAATGAGAAAGCCCGTATAAATATGGGATATAATCAAACATTTCCATATCCAACTGTAATTCTTCTCTTTCTACTGTAAATTGTCTTAAAAATTTATAATAATTCCTTTTTCTTTCTTCTTGAAGTTCATACCATTCATTTTGTCGTCCTGCCTGCATACCTCTTTTTCCAAATCCCTCTCCTATTTCTTCATCTCCACCAATGTCAAAAGAAAGAGCACATTCAATCAATTTATCTATCTTAACATCTTTTACATTTTTCCAAAGAATCGGATTATCTTGCTCAAAACACTGTTTCCAAAAATCTATTTCTTTCGAAGAAAGGTCTTTTTCTTCTAGTCTTTCTTGTACTTCTTCCGCACACAATCCTTCTCCCTGCTTCCATATCTGATTACAAAATTCTCTGGCAGTTTTTGACATTCTTCCTGTCAGTTCTTCTTTATTCAACCCATCTATGGTATATTCAACTACCATATCACAAGCTAAATACCATAGCGGTGGTTTTTTCAGATTCTCACTTATTTGTTTATACAATAAATGAAATAATGTATGCAAAAAAAATCGATTAATTCCCTGTATTCCCTTTTCCATATAAAGATTTAAAAAAAATTCAGGCTTATAAAAAAATTTTTCTCCGTCGGTTCCTACAGAAACATCTTTTTGAAAATCAGAAAATGCCATTTGAAAAATATGATAAAATCCCGGACTTTCACAACACAATTTTGTAAGTGCAAGGTTTTTTACTTCTTCCCATAAATAATCTTCTCTTGTTTTCATCTTAAAGTTCCCAACTCTTCTCCTGAAATTTTCCTAAAGTTTCCTTTTCTTTCAACAGAAAAATCTGTGCTTCTTGATTGCCATATTTTATAGCTACTTTTAAAAAATCATCCATCATTTTTCCTTCGATTTCCTGTTCTTTTATTAACTCCCTCAGCTTTTGATTCTCTTTATTCTTTATTAACTTTTCTACTGCTGGACGCAGACGTAACTTCAGATAGTCTGCATACATTTTTTTTCTTTTTTCTTCTTCATCCAATTCAAAATATCTTGAAAGGGCAATGGATAATTTCTTATCTGCCTGCTTTGTTTCTAGAAACTCTTTGTCTTGTCTATTTTTTTCCTGTATTATCATTTTTTCGTTTAACAATACCAAAAGTTTTTTATTAACATCATTATTTTTATAAATATCCTCTTGTTGTGAAACAGATGTTATATCTGGTGTATGTTCTCCACACACATCCGTTCCTAGTACAGAACATTCCAAAAATAATTCATTCAGCCACTTTCTTATTTCCTCAAAGCTCACATCACCCTGATCCCAATTTGTTCTAGCCTCTTCCAAAGACAAAATATCTTTATCTATGGACAAATAAATTGGAATTTCTCTGTTTCTCTTTAAAAATTCATACCACTGTATTTTTCCCTGCTGCATATCTTCTCTACTAATAGGTATAACTTTTTGCATAATTTCCTTTTCACACTCCAGAAAAGCACTCTTAGTAGGACCAATTACACAGACTTCTTTCACATACTTATTAGAGAGAATTAAATCTCTTATCCAACTTCCACAGGAAAGCATTCCCCAAAAAGAAGCTTCCTGCATATCTGTGTGATGATCAAAAATCACAAAAGAAAAAGGAAACTCTATTTTTTCCGCCCAAAATTTACTTAAATAATGATAATTACCCGAATCCAAAAAGTGAATACCTGAAAAATCAAACTCACGTATCTTTTCTTTAATTTCTACTTCCGCTTCTTGGGTACAATAACAATTTACACCTGTCATCTTCGTAAAATCAATCCAGTTAATATCTCTCCCACAATAGAAATTTTCTTCCTTATAAACGCCAGAAAAATCCATAATCACTGTCTTCGTGTTCATAAGCACCTCTTCATTCTGTTACTGTATTTTTAATTTCATTCTAACACGTTTCTAATATTTTTCAATATTTCCATATCTTTTCACAATTTGTTGCAGACACCATGAAAAATCAATTTTTTTCTTTCCTTTTGCCGTTAAAATATCTTCTTTATACCAAACTTTTCCATTCACCGTATAGTGCAGTTCTCCCACCTTTTCTCCTTTTTTTATAGGAGCAAACAACTGTTTTTTACCACAATAACTTACTTCTATCTGTTCTCCTTCTTTTAATAAGATATTCATTTTCTCCCCTTTTTTTCTAAAAAGAGGAATATTCGTATCTTTATCAAGGTTTGGATTACAGGCATTTTTCACAGGTATTTTAGATGGATATTTTGAAATCTTCACCTCATCAAAAGAATGTAGTGAATATTCCTGCAACCCGTATTCTATTAGTTTTCTGGCATCTGACCACTTATAACTTTTATTATTCGGCCAACCACACCCTAAAAGTACTACAATTAAAGTCTTTCCATCTTTTCTTACTGCTCCCACATAACAATATCCTGCCTGGGCCGTAAATCCTGTTTTGCCACTTATCGCTCCCTCCATCATAGACAAAAAAGCATTATGATTTTGACAAGTAAATTCCCTTTTTCCATCTACATCTTGAAAAGTATAAGAAGGCGTCTGGGTAATTTTCAAAAATTGTTCTCGAGCAGGAGATTGCTGAATACAATAGCGCATAATCTGAGCTAAATCTCTGGCCGTTGTCTCATGGTTCTTTTCCTCTCCATCTCTTTCTTCCTTCGCATCCAAACCATTTGGTGTAATAAACCAAGTATCTTTGCACCCTATTTCTCGAGCTTTTACATTCATCTTTTCCGCAAATTCTTCCACACTTCCACCAACATGCTCTGCCAAAATCACAGCAGAATCATTATGACTCTCTAACATAAGAGAATATAGTAAATCTTTCACATAAAACTTTTCTCCCACCATAGCTCCTAAACGTACTTTGGGCATCTTCGCTGCATTTTCTGAAACTTCTGCAATTTCTTCAAGACAATCATTCTCTAAGATCAGAATACACGTCATAATTTTAGTTGTACTTGCCATAGGACGCTTTTCCTTCCCGTTTTTCTCATAAAGCACTCGCCCAGAATCTCCGTCAATTAAAACCGCAGAAAGTGCATACAAACAATCCGGCTCGTCCCCTTTTTCAAACGCTAATGTAGGCTGAGCAAACAGGCACATGTAAAAAACCAAAAATAATACTACTATTTGTTTAAATTTATTTTGTTTCATTCTGCTTTCTCCTCTTCTACACTGTATGTCAGAATAAGAGAAATCATTCCTCGCTATATTTTTAAAATAAAAAAAGATACCCTAAGAAAGGTATCCTTATAAATTAAGCTGTAACTGAATTTCTTCTTCTGCCTCTGCCTTAAAATCTTCCATTTGAACAGGATCAATTTCTGGCAGTTCGTCAAGTCCCTGCACATCAAAATTACGAAGAAATTCTTCTGTGGTTCCTAGTAAAATCGGTCTCCCTGGGGCATCTAAACGTCCCACTTCCTGTACCAATCCATATTCCATTAATTTTGCTATGGCATGATCACATTTTACACCTCTGATTTTTTCAATTTCCAACTTTGTAACTGGTTGCTTGTATGCAATAATTGAAAGGGTTTCCAACATAACATCTGAAAGTACCGCTTTCTTGGGTTGTAATGCCATCTTTACTAAATAATCATAATATTCTTCTTTGGTACACATCTGATACGCATTTTCCAACTCTATAATTTTAATTCCACGATCTTCTGAGTGATATTTTAACATCATATTTCTGACTATTTTTCTTGTAGTTTCTATATCATGTCCAATGGTTTTTGCCAATGCGCTTAATTCCACTGACTCACCCATAGCAAATAATAATGCTTCAATAGCTCCTTCTATCTTATTCAGTTCCATCTTTCCCTCTCTCCAAGCAGGACTTAATTTCTATTTCCGAAAAAATATGCTCCTGATAAATAGAAATTTTTCCCAGTTTCATTAATTCCAAAATTGCCAGAAAAGAAACAATCACCTGCACCTTACTGGATTGCTTTTCCAATAAATCGCGGAAACAAAATCGAGAATGGCATCTGGCGTATTCCTCAATTTCTTCCATTTTTTCTGGCAAACTAACCTCTTCTCTCTCAATTTTACCGAATTTACTTCGAATTGGATCAACCTTATCCTCTTGACGACGAATAACGTTCTGAAAAATCGCATTGAGCCTTTCCAATGTAAGTCCATCTAAAAGCTGGCTAGTATCTACGGGTTCGCGATAAGACTGGACTTCTTTTGGTATAGTCGGAAGCTTATATATTTTCTTTGATGCAGCTGCCATACGGTCTCTTAATTCATAGGACATATATTTATACATTTTATATTCTAAAAGCTGGCGCACCAATTCTTCTCGAGGATCTTCTTCTTCACCTTCCTCATTTACTTCTTTAGGCAAAAGCATTTTACACTTAATGGAAATCAAGGTTGCAGCCATAACCATGAATTCACTCATAATATTTAAATCTTCTCTTTCCATGGCATGAATGTAGTCCATATACTGATCTGTAATTTCTACGATGGGAATGTCATAAATATTTACTTTATTTTTCTCAATCAGATGTAATAATAAATCCAAAGGTCCTTCAAACACCTGAAGTTTTACAGGAATTCCCATGCTTTTTACCTCTTTCCGTCTTTCTCTTACGAGTCATTCTACACTATTTTTCAAAAAAAGTCTACTTCTCAAAATTGTTCTTAGGACTACAGGTAACAATCAGCAACTCTCTAGGATTAAAAATACGCAAGGGAAGTGTGTGTTCTCCTAACCCTCCACTGACAATAAGATGACTGCTTCCTTTTCTAAAGTCTCCTCTGCAATATTTAGGAAAAATTCGAAAATCCGGACTGATCAATCCCCCTAAAAAAGGAAGCCGTATCATACCTCCATGATAATGTCCTGAAAATGTCACATCAGCGCCCCATTCTAAATAGCTATCTCCATACTTTGGTGTATGTGCCAAAAGTATCTGAAACTGATTTTTTGATGCATTTCCCAAAAGAGTTTCTATTTCTTCACATTTTAGCAAATCCCCTTTTCCTTTTCTATAATAATGATATGGAGGTAGTAAACCAGAAATTAGGATTTTTTCTCCTCGTACCTCTAATTCTTGTGTCTCATTTTCCAAAAATACAACACCTAAAGAACGAACCTGACGCTCAAATCTCAGATATTCCTCACCATAAATTTCCGGTTTTTCCTTCATCCTCTGCTCATGATTTCCCAATCCATAAAATACTGGGGCTATTTTAACTGCTTCCTTTAAAAAGCAGTATGCAATTTTACAAGAAACAGAAGGTTTTCCAAGTACCAAATCTCCGGCAATCAAAATCATATCTGGTAATTCTATTCTTATTTTATTAAGCAAATCCTTATTATTTTTCCCTAACTCTACATTATGTAAATCCGTAATTACCGCTATTTTAATACCTTGATTTTTTATCTTTTCTGATTCTATCTTATAAAATGTTGTTTTAAATTTTTTCAACTTCTATCTCTCCAACAATGTCCTTACTTAAAACTGCTTTTTTCTCTGTATAATCTGACTCATTATAGTACAATTCCACTCTGGTTTCAATATATTTTCTTCAAAAAGCACTGCCATACTTTCTTTATGCAATCACTATATTGAGCCTGTTTGATTCCCTTTGTACTAAAAATTTTTACATTTCCGATTTCTTTTCCATCTAAGTAATATTTCACAGACCCTACTATATCCCCCTTTTTAACCGGCGCTTTTAAACTTTTCTCCAGATTTACTTTCTTCTTTATATTGTCAAAAGAATTTCCTTCCGTATCTAAATAGCGAAATTCCTTTTCATAAGCACAAGGCACTTTTTCCAAAACGCCTCCCTCCACCGGAACTTGAGGAAGTTTCTCGCTTTGTTCATCTATATAAAGCTTACAACTTCCAAAACCCAAATTCAGCATAGCAGCAGCATCTTTAAATCTTATTTTATAGTCTGGAGCTGTCATAACTACACTAATTAAAGTAATCCCCTCTCTACGTGCCACTGCTGACACACAATATTTCGCCACACTGGTACTCCCCGTTTTTAAACCTACACATCCTTCATAACTTCTAATAAGCTTATTCGTATTGGTAAGCCCAAATTCCTTAGTCCCCTTTTTTGTTTCATGAATAATATTTTCCATCCACACAGAAGAATATTCTAAAATTTTAGGATAATGGGTAATTAACTCTCTGGACATAATTGCCACATCATGAGCACTTGTATAATGATTATCTGATTCTGTAAGGCCACAACAGTCCTCAAAGTTTGTATTTTGCATACCAAGACCTTTTGCCCTTTCGTTCATTTTTTTCACAAACTCGCTTTCACTTCCTGCAATATGTTCTGCCATAGCTACACTGGCATCATTTCCCGAAGCAATAACAATACACTTAATCATAGTTTCCACTGTTTGCTTTTCCCCTTCTTCCAAAAACACCTGAGATCCTCCCATAGATTTGGCATGAGCACTTGTTACTACCTCATCTTCCATATGTAAATTACCTTTTTCTAATTCATCAAAAATTAAAATCAATGTCATAATTTTTGTAATACTGGCAGGCTTTACTCTGGTATCCATATCTTTTTCATAAATAATCTTTCCAGTAGATGCCTCCATTAAAACACCGTGAGGCGCTGTGATTAATTCCTCTCCCTCTGCTTCTACCGTAAGTGGCATCATAAATAACGAACAACAGATTAAAATTCCTGCAAGAATCTTTTTTGTTGCTTTCTCAAACATACACATACTCCAAAATTCCTCTTACGGCATTATAAGCATAAAAAGAGAAAAATATACCAAAAAGGCTATTGCCAAATATAATTTGCACAATAGCCTTTCTCTTTAAATATGTTTCTGTATTTTCTCTTTTACTGATAAAATACTTTCTTTTTTCTGAAGATACATATTCCAAAGGAAATCCATACCCAATAAAAGCATTAAAATACTTGCCAACCACTTTCCTGTATGAATAGAGTATTTACTCACAATAAACTCTACTCCCTTATGAAGAAAGAGAAATAAACCTACAGTATAAAATCCCCAAGCAATTGTACTCTCTAAACAAAGAATTCCCTTATAATTAAACGGCTTATCCGAATAATCCCACCATACTTCACCAAATACCTTAATCATAATTTTTGCAGTAACATATTCAAATGCCGTAGGAATTAAGCATCCAAAAATATACAATAAATAAATATTATCGCAAATTGGTCTTAAGAGAAAATATACAATCAATGCCCCAAAACCATATATAGGGCAAAAAGGGCCTCTTACAAATCCTCTATTTGTCAATTTCCGATTACAAATAGACATATAAATAGATTCTACCAACCACCCTAACATACTATAAATTAAAAACCATTGAATAATATAATATAATTCAATTCCAAAAAAATTTCTTGTCCACATAAAAGCTCCTCCTTGGATTTCTATTTTAAAGCATAGGAGCAAAAAGGCGAAGAATACTCTGTAATCCTCTGCGGAATACATTTTGATTTCTGCAAGAATCCAGACAAACTTCTTTACTTTTCACAAAAGTATTTAACATATCTTCTTTCACCTGTCCCACTGCTTGGCACTGGTACATCCATGCAGCGCATTCAAAATGCAAATGCAAACTTCGATAATCTAAATTGATTGTTCCTACCACTGCAATTTCATCATCACACACAAAATTTTTCGCATGAATAAAACCTGGTGTATATTCATAAATTCTCACTCCTGCTTCTAAAAGCTGCTGATAATAGGATTGAGTTAATAAAAATACCAGCTTTTTATCCGGTATTCCCGGTGTAATAATCCGAACATCAATCCCTTTTTTAGAGGCTAAACAAAGTGCTGTCATCATTTCATTATCAATAATCAAATAGGGGGTAGTAATATAAATATATTTTTTTGCCTGATTAATAACATTCAAATAAACATTTTCACCCACAACTTCACCATCTAACGGGGAGTCACCATAAGGCTGCACAAAGCCATCATTTTCAAATTCTTCCGGATGATACACATATGGCCCATAAGCTGGTAAATGGGTCTTCATTCTGGTAATTACAGACCACATCTGTAAAAACATAACCGTCAAATTCCAAACACCTTCTCCACAAAGCCGCACGCCTGTATCTTTCCAATGTCCAAAACGGATTTGCTGGTTAATATATTCATCTGCCAGATTAATGCCTCCCGTATATCCCGTATGTCCGTCAATCACCAATATTTTTCGATGATCTCTATTATTTAGTACAATATTTAAAATCGGCCTTATAGGATTAAACGCCGCACATTTAATCCCCTTTGCCTGAAGTTTCTTATAATAACGATAAGGTAAAGTAGTTACACAACCCATATCATCATAAATTAGTCTTACATCTACACCCTGTTTTACCTTTTCCTCAAGAATCTCCAAAATCGCATTCCACATTTTCCCTTCATGTATAATAAAATATTCCAAGAAAATAAAATGTTCTGCTTTTTTTAAATCCTCCAACATATCCACAAACATATCATCCCCTACTGGATAATATTTTGTAGTCGTATTTCTATGAACCGGAAATCCAGCAAAATCCCTAATATATACAGACTGATTAGAAGCACTTAAACTTTCCTTTGTCAAAGCATTTCTAGTTCCTACACTTTCCTTAAAGTAGTTTTCAATCTCCTTTACTACCTCTTTCGAATCTTGGGTCATCTTCTTTGCGACACGAGATTGTCCGAATAACAAATAAATAATCACACCAAAAACAGGAACTGCTAAAATCAATATGGTCCATGCCAATTTATATGAAGGATTAATTTCTTTATTTACAATCCACAATACCATAAGAAGACTTAGCAGACTAATCAAATTCATAATATGCCCGGAAAAAGCACCTAATCCCCAAAGCATTGCAAAAATCCAAATTAACTGCAAAAGAACTGCTATCACTGTAACAAAAATCCGATTGGATATTAAATCAATAATCTTTTTCATAAAATTTCTTTTTCCCGTCTGTAATATGGTAAAAAAGCCTCTGGTAATTGTCCAGAGGCTTTTACTGCACATTAATTATATTTACGTTTTCTAGCTGCTTCAGATTTTTTCTTACGACGAACACTTGGTTTTTCGTAATGCTCTCTTTTACGGATTTCCTGCTGAATACCTGCTTTTGCACAGCTACGCTTGAAACGACGTAAAGCGCTATCTAAAGTCTCGTTTTCTTTTACGATTACATTTGACATAAGCTCACACCTAACCTCCCTCCAGCTGTAAATTGTGCATAATACAACTGTCTGGGTATTTTTATTGCACAACTGATATTATATCAGATTTTTACAGTTCGTCAACTATTTTAAATGATTTTTCTTAAAAAGTTTCATTATTTTATCTGGTCTGCCAAAATATTCGCTGCAGCTTCCAGTGCTTCCGGCACTTTATCAGGGTTTTTACCCCCTGCCTGAGCCATGTTCGGACGTCCACCGCCGCCTCCGCCTACAATAGAAGCCATTCCTTTAATTAAGTTCCCGGCATGGGCACCTGCTTTCTGTGCCTGCTCTGTTACCATCGCAAGAAGACTTACTTTTCCTCCTACAACACTTGCCAAAACAACAACGCCTTCACCTAATTTTTCTTTTAGCTGATCACCTAAATCTCGAAGACCATTCATATCTACATCTGTTAAAGATACTGCCAAAAGTTTTACACCTTTTACATCCTGCACCTGATCTAACACATCACCCACGGCATCTTGAGCCATTTTCGCTTTTAGTGACTCATTTTCGCTGTGGAGTGCTTTCACTTCAGCCTGAAGGTGTGCGATCTTTTCTTCGATTTCTGCAGGAGATGTTTTTAACATAGCAGCAATCTCTGACTGTTTCTTCTCAATTTCTTTGTAATAAGCAAATACACCATCACCAGTAAGCGCTTCAATACGACGCACACCTGCTGCAATACCACTTTCAGAAATGATTTTAAAAGTAGTAATTGTACTTGTATTTGCAACATGAGTACCTCCACAAAGTTCCTTCGAAAAATCTCCCATGGAAACTACTCGAACTTCTTCCCCGTATTTTTCTCCGAATAAAGCCATTGCTCCAGCTTTTTTTGCTTCGTCTACACTCATAATTTCTGTCTTAACAGGCAAACCAGCCTGAATTTCTCTATTTACCATTTCTTCTACTGCCGCTAATTCGTCTGCTGTCATAGACTGAAAATGCGCAAAGTCAAAACGCAATCTATCTGGTGTTACCAGAGAACCTTTCTGTTCTACATGAGAACCCAAAACTGTTTTTAACGCTTTTTGTAAAAGGTGAGTTGCACTGTGGTTCTTACAAGAATTCATTCTGGATTTTTCACAGACCTGTAAAGTTACCACATCGCCTGTTTTTAACATACCTTTTGTCAGAACACCTACATGACCTACTTTTCCACCTCTTAAATTGATTGTGTCTTCTACTTTAAATTCTGTATCACCCAGAGTAATTACACCTTTATCTCCTTGCTGTCCACCCATAGTTGCGTAAAATGGTGTCTGTTCTACAAAAACTGTCCCTCTCTGATCTTCTGTAAGAGCTTCTGTAATTTCTTCTTCTGTTGTTAAAACAGTAATTTTTGAAGTACAGACCAAAGAATCATAACCAACAAATTTTGTTGTAACATTTACGTCAATTTCATCATATACAGTAGCATCTGCCCCCATATAATTGGTTGTGCCTCTTGCAACACGAGCTTTTTCTCTCTGTTCATCCATAGCAGCTTTAAATCCTACTTCGTCAATCGTACAACCTTTTTCTTCCAAAATTTCCTTGGTCAAATCCAGTGGAAATCCGTAAGTATCATAAAGTTTAAATGCTTCTTCACCGGAAAGTTCTGTTTTTCCTTCTGCTTTCATAGCAGCTTCCATTTCCGATAGAATATTTAATCCCTGATCAATTGTCTTATTAAACTGTTCTTCTTCCTTTGTCAGAACCTGGAAAATAAAGTCTTTCTTCTCTTCCAATTCCGGATATCCATCTTTAGAACCTTCAATCACAACCGCACTTAATGCTGCCAGGAATTTTCCTTCAATACCCAAAAGACGTCCATGACGTGCTGCACGTCTAATTAAACGACGAAGCACATATCCTCTTCCTTCGTTAGTAGGCATAATACCATCGGAAATCATAAAAGTTGCAGAACGAATATGGTCTGTAATCAAACGAATAGAAACATCCTTTGCTGCATCTTTCTTATATTCAATATGTGCCAATTCACATACTTTTGTTCTAAGTGCACATAATGTATCTACATCGAAAATAGAGTCTACATCCTGTACAACAGAAGCCAGACGTTCTAATCCCATACCAGTATCAATATTTTTCTGAACTAATTCTGTATAATGCCCTTCTCCGTCACTTTCAAACTGTGTAAATACATTATTCCAGATTTCCATATAACGATCACATTCACAACCTACTGTACAATCTGGACTGCCACATCCATATTTTTCACCTCGGTCATAATAGATCTCAGAACATGGTCCACATGGTCCTGCACCATGTTCCCAGAAATTATCCGCTTTACCAAAACGGAAAATACGTTCTGCCGGAATTCCCATTTCTTTATTCCAAATTTCAAAAGCTTCTTCATCTTCTTCATAAATAGATGGATAGAGACGCTCTGGATCCAATCCTACTACCTCTGTAAGAAATTCCCAAGACCATGCAATAGCTTCATGCTTGAAATAATCTCCAAAAGAAAAGTTACCAAGCATTTCAAAAAAAGTACCATGGCGTGCAGTTTTTCCTACATTTTCAATATCACCTGTACGAATACACTTCTGACAAGTTGTAACTCTACGTCTTGGTGGAATCTCTGCACCTGTAAAATATGGCTTTAAAGGCGCCATTCCTGAGTTAATTAAAAGCAGGCTCTTATCATTTCTAGGAACCAGCGAAAAGCTTTTCATAGCCAAATGTTCTTTACTTTCAAAGAACTCTAAAAACATTCTTCTAAGTTCGTTTACTCCGTATTTTTGCACGTTTTTCCCTCCTGATGGTATATCTGATAAGATAATCATTGTTTTTTATGATAGCACAGTGTGAAATGTATTTCAAGAAAAAATCACTTTCCTCTTTTCTGTAGTGTTTGTCTTTTCTTGTTTTTTTTATTTGCCTCATCTTTTTGTCTTTGCATTCGTTTTCTTTTCATACAGTCTAAATCTATTTCATAGATGGTATTTCCATCTTCTATTAACCTTGTTTTTTCTGTTTCCATAAGCAACTCCTTTCTTTTTTATTTTATGCTTATATCTAATTTTTGACATAGCCTTATATCTCTTAACATATAATTTATGGATTTCATTCTAGGAGTATTAATATGAATTCCCAATCTTTATTAGACGAAATGGTAAATGAAGATTCTGTACGAATTTTAAAAGCCGCCATTCCTTATTTACCTTCAAAAGGGCAGTCTTTTGTATGCATATTCGCAAAGTTTCTAGAATTACAAAATACTTTAAAACTTCTACACTCCTCCGAAAATGCTATGCAAATTTGTACCAAGGCGCAAGAAAAAACAGATCCGCTAGAAATGCTCTCTGCCTGCAGCAAAGTGTGCCATGGACCATTAAAAGAAAAATTAGAAAATATCACCAACACCTTTTTAATGATGCAAATGTTAGATTTGGATAATCCTCAAAAAGGAGGTGTCCCCTTTCATGAGTGATTTTTCTTCTCAGTTAAATCAAAAACAAAAAAAAGAAGAAGCTGTCTCAAAAACAACTTCCTCTTGGATGAATAATCCTAAACTTGCAGGTATGGATGAATCTAAACTTGCCATGTTAAATGCACTAGCAGAACAAGGTTCTTCCAAAAAAACACCTCAGGAACTTCTACCATTTCTCATGTCTGCTGCCTCCGCCAATAAGTCAAAAGGGGTTCATTTTTCTCCCCAAGAAATAGAAGCCATTATCCAAGTACTAAAAACTGGTAAATCTCCGGATCAAGTTGCCCGCATGGATAAAATCCTACAAATTTTTAAAATGCTCTGACAGATAACAATATAGTTGCTTCAAAGCACAGTTAACTGCTTCGTCTCTCACCTGACTTCGTCCACCTGCTAAATGATACTCTTTCACCTGCAAATTCCCCTTCAAACCACAACCAATAAAGACAGTTCCAACCGGTGCTTCCCAGCCACCGGATGGACCTGCAAAACCAGTAATAGACACTGCCACGTCCGCTTTTGCTACTACAATTCCACCTTCTGCCATTTCTATGGCACACTCTTTACTTACTGCTCCATATTTTTCCAGAATTTCTGCTTCTACTTTAACAGCACGCATTTTTGCTTCATTAGAATAAGTCACAAATCCCTGTTCAAATACTTCTGAGGCTCCAGGAACATCTACAATTCGAGCTGCCATTGCTCCTGCTGTACAAGACTCTATTGTAGTCAATTTTAAGTGATGTAATTTCAAAAACTCTACAACAACTTTTTCTAATTCCATGCGATCACCCTCTTCTTAATCTTGCATGCTCAATACACTTTTATTTTTTATAATGTAATCTACCAAAGAAATAATGGTAAGAGCTACAGCAACTACGATAAATACAGTAATTGCCCCTTGAAATACTGTATTTTGGATGTTCATAATCATTAAAATAATCATAATCATCTGAGAAACTGTTTTAAATTTCCCCCAATAACTTGCAGCAATTACAATCCCATTATCTGCCGCAATCAAACGGAACCCACTGATAATAAATTCCCTTGCAATAATAATAATCGTAATCCATGCTGGTAACTGCCCTGTAGAGGTAAAACAAATCAAAGCTGAACAAACCAAGAGTTTATCTGCCAATGGATCCATGAATTTTCCAAAATTTGTAACAAGATGATATTTTCTTGCCAAATAACCATCTAATAAATCTGTCAAACTTGCAACTATAAAAATGGTAAGTGCAATCCATTTATCTGCATTTCCTGTAATATTGTACATTAAAAATGCAACAAAAAACGGAATCATAATGATTCTTGCAATCGTTAATTTATTCGGTGTATTCATCTTCTAACTCTCCTATCAAATCATATTCCAAGGCTCCTGTCACATGAACTCTAGCAAAATCACCTGACATTAACTCTGTATCTGTGTTAATGAAAATATACCCATCTACATTGGGTGCATCTCCATAAGTTCTGCCCACATAAGCATTTTCATCTGCAACTTTACCTTCCACCATCACTTCTACACAGGTGCCTATTTTATCATTGCCTTTGTCGAGAGAAATCTCTTGCTGCAATTCCATAAGTTCTGCCTGCCTATCTTGTTTCACTTCTTCTGCAATCTGATCTGGCATATTGGCAGCCGGTGTGTCTTCTTCTGCTGAATAAGTAAATACTCCTAATCGATCAAATTCCATTGTATCAATGAATTCCATAAGTTCTTGATGATCTTCATCTGTCTCCCCTGGAAATCCCGTAATCAAAGTAGTTCTTAATACAATATCTGGAATTTCCTTTCTTAGAAGGGTCACAATATCAATAAGCTCCTCCTTGGTCGTTTTTCTACCCATTTTCTTTAAAATTTTGTCACTACAATGCTGAATAGGCAAATCCAGATAATGACAAATTTTCTTTTCTTCTTTCATGGTCTGAATAAGCTCTGGATAAATTTCTTCCGGATAGCAGTACAAAATACGAATCCACTGAATTCCCGGAATTTTACAAAGTTCCTTTAACAGTTTATGAAGACATTTCTCCTGATAAATATCTTTTCCGTACACAGTTGTTTCCTGAGCTACTAAAATCAGCTCCCGAACTCCCTGCTCTGCCAAATATTCGGCTTGAGAAAGCAACTGCTCCATTGGAATACTCCGATAATTGCCTCGGAGCTTTGGTATAATACAATAAGTACATCTTTTATCGCAACCTTCTGCAATTTTTAAATATCCATAATAACCGCCTGTTGTAAGAACTCGTTTTTTACTAATTTCTGTTCGGGCATTGATATCTTTAAATTCTAGATAACGTTCCCCTTCAAATACTTTATCCAGAGCTTTAATAATATCCCCAAAACTAGTTGTCCCCAGAACCGCATCTACCTCCGGAATTTCCTCTATAATCTCTTCTTTGTATCTTTGCGCAAGACATCCTGTCACTAGAAGCACTTTTAATGCTCCCTCTGTCTTATAACGCGCCATCTCCAGAATGCTGTTAATGCTTTCTTCTTTTGCATCATGAATAAAAGCACAAGTATTTACTACAATAACCTCCGCTTCTGTTTCATCATTGGTAAGGGTATAACCGTTTTCCACCAGCATACCCAGCATTTCCTCGGAATCTGCTAAATTTTTGTCACATCCCAAGGAAATAAATAATACTTTTCTCATGTATCCTCCTTAATTGCAACACAGGACCGCCGGCAACATCTGTCAGCAGTCCCAATTTTTAATTAGATTTCATTTTCTTCTGTAATTTCTTCTTCCACTTCTACTTCTGTTTCTTCTGGCAAAATGTGCACTTTTCCTTTGTAGATTTCTTCTACTGCTGTGGAAAGTGGCTTTTTACCTGAACTTGGAACCATTGCTTCTTTTCCTGCAATTAACTGTCTTGCTCTTTTACTTGTAGCAAGTACAACAGAGTAACGGCTAGTTACTAATGGTTCATCATCAATTTCTGCCCCTCCGTTAATAACTTCCATAAGTTCTGTGTAAGATGGATGTATCATAGTTATTCTCCTTTCTTAAATACAGCAATTTCATCTGTGATCTCTTTTATAAATTCTTGACGATTTCTGACTGCATCATGCTGACTCTGAATAATGCTATGCATATGATCAACACAATCTTCAATCACATCATTAATCAATATATAATCATACTCAGACATTCCCTTTGCTTCTTCTGAGGCTCTGCTGAGTCTTGATTCAATAACTTCCAAACTTTCTGTGCCACGATTAATTAATCGCCTTTTTAATTCCTCTGCATTTGGAGGTGTCACAAAAAGCAATAGGGTATTTGGCATTTTCTTCTTTACCTTTAAAGCTCCCTGTATTTCAATCTCTAAAATTACATCTTTCCCCATATTTAATTGCTTTTCTACATAAGCCTTGGGTGTTCCATAATAATTGTCTACATACTGTGCATATTCAACCAATGCATCTTCTAAAATTAGTTCTTCAAACTCTTTTTTTGTATGGAAAAAATATTCCCTACCATGCTCTTCTCCCGGTCTTGGATTCCTGGTCGTAGCAGAAACAGATAACGCATAATTATCATATTTTTCCATCAATCGTTTCATCAATGTCCCTTTTCCGGCACCTGAAAATCCGGAAACTACTACTAAAATTCCTCTATCAGCCATCGTATTCCCCTTTTGCTTCATTCTCTGAAAAAATTCCAAACCTCTTTGCAATTGTCTCTGGCTGCAAAGCAGATAATACCAGCATTTCTCCATCTGTAATAAGCACTGCCTTTGTCTTTCTTCCCTGCGTTGCATCAATTGCTCTTCCAGACTCCTTAGCAGCCTGTACTAAACGCTTAATCGGCGCAGCATCTGGGCTGACTACTGCAACCACCTTATCCATGTTTACCACATTTCCAAATCCTATATTTAACAGTTTTGCCATAGCACATCCTGCCTTTATTCAATATTTTGAATTTGCTCTCGAATTTTTTCAATTTCTGTTTTCAAATCAATAGCAAGATTAGATGTTTCCAAATCATTTGCTTTAGACAAAATAGTATTTGCCTCTCTGTTCATTTCCTGCGCAATAAAGTCAAGCTTTCTACCAATCCCTTCCTTTTCTTCCAATACGGATTTTGTATGCTTAATATGACTCTTTAAACGAACAGTTTCTTCATCTGTACATATTTTATCTGCATATAAAATAACTTCTGCCGCAATGCGGTTTTCTTCAATTTGTGTATCAACTAAAAGCTCTTTTACCTTAGTTTCTAACTTTTCTCTATATTCCTTTATAATATCAGGTGAACGATTTTCAATTAATTCCACCTTTTCTTCCATATTTTTAAGTTTGTCAAGAATATCTCTTTTCAGTTCTGTTCCTTCTTTTGTTCTGGCTTCTATAAACTGAACAGCAGCTCTTCGGATTACATCTTCCAGTGCCTCCCACATTTCGTCCTCATTCTCTGATTGTTCTTCCATAGTCAGAACCTCCGGATAACGAGAAAGTAATGCTACGTTTACCTCACCGTCCAGCTGAAAATCTTTACTCATTTCTTGAAGATATTCCAGATATTGCTGTGCAATTTCACGATTGTATTTTACAGAAACTCTGCTCTGTGTATAATCCTCACAGGTAATAAACACATCAATTTTTCCTCTCTGGATATATTCCTTTAACAAAGAGCGAATAGAAGCTTCAAAAACGCTGAACTTCTTTGGCATTCTCATATTGATATCCAGATAACGATGATTTACCGATTTCATCTCCACCGTAATCTTCTTTTCTTCATCTATTAGCTCGGCTCTGCCAAAGCCAGTCATGCTTTTAATCATTTTTGAACTCTTTCTTATGTTTTTGATTTGCCTTAAGGCATAAACATACATGATTATTATAAGCCAATGACACATGCCAGTCAAATATTTTTTTGCCTCTATGAAAAATTTATGCTAAAATATAATATACTTGACGATTTTTCTTAAAAAGGAGATAGAATTATGGCATTTGATGGAATTACCATTTCAAATATAGTAAAAGAATTAAACGAAACCATTGTAGGAGGGAAAATCAACAAAATCGCCCAACCAGAAACAGACGAACTTTTATTAACCATAAAAAACAATAAAACTCAATACCGCCTTCTGATTTCTGCCAGTGCTTCTCTTCCTTTGATATATTTTACAGATAAAAACAAAGTGAGTCCTTTAACAGCTCCCAATTTCTGTATGCTATTAAGAAAACATATCGGAAGCGGAAAAATTACTGCTGTAACACAGCCAGATATGGAACGTGTAATTGAAATGCGTATTGAGCATCTAAATGAATTAGGAGATTTGTGCTTTAAAACACTTGTAATTGAAATCATGGGAAAACACAGCAACATTATTTTTCTCAATGAAAACAGAATGATTTTAGACAGTATTAAACATATTTCCTGTAATGTTAGTTCTGTACGTGAAGTTCTTCCCGGAAGAGATTACTTCCTTCCCCAGACACAAGAAAAACAAAATCCTCTAACCATTACACAGGAAACCTTTTTTAAAAATATCTTCACAAAGCCCGTATCCATAGCGAAAAGTCTCTATACTTCCTTAACCGGTATCAGTCCCTGTATTGCAGAGGAAATCTGTTATCGGGCTTCCATTGACGGAGGAGATGCTGTACAATCCCTATCAGAATCGGCAAAAGAACATCTGTATCACACTTTTGTCAGGATCATGGAAGATATTCAAGCAGGAAACTTTCTACCGAATATTGTCTATAACGAGGAAGAAGAACCTTTAGAATATGCTTCTATTTCTCTTACAAAGTATGGTACTGCCCCTGTTAAAGAATTTGCATCCATTTCTGAAGTGTTAGAAGCTTATTATGCGCAAAAAGATAAAATCACCCGCATCCGCCAAAAATCTTCTGACTTACGCCGCATTGTACAGACTGCTCTTGAACGAAATAGAAAAAAACTAGATTTACAAGAAAAGCAAATGCGCGACACTAAAAAGATGGATAAATATAAAGTTTACGGAGAGCTTATCAACACTTATGGTTACAATTTAGAAACCGGATGTAAGTCTTTCTCTGCTTTAAACTATTACACTAATGAAGAAATTACCATTCCTTTAGATAGTACCATCACACCTCAAGAAAATGCAAAAAAATATTTTGATAAATACAATAAACTAAAAAGAACTGCCCAGGCTTTAGAAGAACAAATTACAGATACTCGAAATGAAATCCTTCATTTAGAATCTGTCAGCACTGCTCTGAATATTGCTCTTGGTGAAAGCGATTTATCACAAATCAAAGAGGAACTAACAGAATGTGGATATCTAAAAAAACACTATTCAAAAAAGAAAAGAGCACTTGAAAAATCGAAACCACTCCATTATGTTTCCAGTGATGGATACCATATTTATGTGGGTAAAAACAATTATCAAAATGAAGAATTGACTTTTAAATTTGCTACAGGAAATGACTGGTGGTTTCATGCAAAAAAAATGGCTGGTTCTCACGTCATTGTAAAGAGCAATAATGAAGAACTGCCTGACTCTACCTTTGAAGAAGCAGGAAGACTGGCGGCTTATTATTCCAGTGGGCGTACTGCACCAAAAGTGGAAATTGACTATATTCAGAAAAAACATGTTAAAAAGCCCAATGGCTCCAAACCTGGTTTTGTAGTATATTATACAAACTATTCTCTCATGATTGAGCCGGATATTTCTGGTCTTACTCTGGTAGAGGATTAAATTTTATAACTGGATGAAGAAAATTACAGTATTTTCATCATCCAGTCTACATCAACATTTACGATTTTAAACTCACAATATTACATAGGTGTTCCTACCTCAATCAAATTACCATCTAAATCATAAAAACGGATTACTTTCTGTCCCCAACTATGGGTTATCAATGGATTAACATATTGAATAGAAGGATATAATTTTTCCAATTTTTCAATAAATGATTCTATATCTCGTTCTTCAAAATACAGCTCACAGGAGTTATTTTTCGTAATCACATCTTTTCCCAAAAATTCTCTCCAGATTTTTTCATCTTGAAGTACAAGACCTTCTGTCAAAATCATATTTCCGTCATAATCAAGTACCCGATCAAGGCCGAATAAATCATGATAGAATTGTTTTGATTTTTCAATATCCTTAACAACAATCAAAATATTCTTTAATTTCATTGTCAATACCTCCATCTCTATATTGCACACTCTACAAACCACTTAAAATAATGTCAATACATATCCATCTATCAGAGCAATTAACAAATACATAACAAACGCTCTTGCAAATGATTCTATATGCTTTTTCGGATTTTGATACAATTCCTTTTCTGGTATTTTTGTAAAACGAATACGTTTTGTACTCCTCCACCATAAAAGATCAATAATCAGTAAATCGAAAATATTCAGTCCTTGCCCTAAAATATTTAAAGAAAAGAAATTATGCCAGAAATTATTTTCTCTTATCAACAATCCCAATACAAAGAATAAAACCAAAAACAGTAAAAAGTTTGATATGAATTTTGCCACTTTACTATCATCCTTAAATCGTCCTTGATATTCTACCATGTTTTTTATCCGACTTTGTACTTCGTCCGGATAGGAAGAATAACTTTTAAGATTTTTCTCATCTGTACCTGTTCCCCAAAAACATATAAGAAAAAAAATAATGCATAAAACTACGGTTTCAATTACTATAATCATTCTTTGCCTCCCTTATCTAAATTCCTAATAAGTTGAGATTTCATCCAATCTTTAAGCTATAATGATAAAATTCTAATCATAGTTAAATTTGATGATTTGATGATTTGCATCTACCTTTGCATGGACTCCAAATGGAATAATACATCTAGGAGTTGCATGACCAATATTTACATTATATATAATTGATAATTCTTTATTAGAAATCTCGTCTAATAGAATTGATTTATATTCATCATAATAGGATTCATTTTGAGGTTTCCCTACTAAAAGCCCTGATATAACATGAAATATTCCAAATTCTTGTAATGTGTGAATCATCTTTCTGTACAATTTTGGTGTCGGCTTCTCTTCACTGGTTTCAAGAAGAAGTATCTTATTTTTCCATTCTTCTAAATTGGGAAACAATTCATATTTCTGACATATAGAAACCGTATCTTCGAATCTCGAGTTATCAAAAATATCATATATAGAATCCAAACATCCACCTAATATTTCTCCTTCAAAAACTGGATCACCATTTATCAATTCAAAACCTCTGTTAATATGACTTTTCATAGAAATCCCTATACTATTTTCACTAAAATCTTCTCTTTCTTCATACCAGACTTCACTTGGCCGTATTTCCTGTATCTTTCCAGTGTTAATTAATTCTTCAAAATAACTTTTTGTGTACGGTAGCATCTCACTGGAAAGCTCACAAATATCCGGTAAAAATGCTTGTCCATAAAATGTCTTTATTCCAACTTTATTCAACATAAAATGATTCATTGTTGTATCAGAAAACCCCAAAAAAATCTTTTGTTTTACAGCATGATTCAATTCATTGTTATCAAATAAGTAGGGCAATAATCTATAAGTATCTTCTCCTCCAATTGCACATAAAATCATATCAATAGAATCATCTTTGAAAGCTTTGATTAAATCTTCAGCTCTCTTTTTAGGATGATCTTTTATATATTCAATTCCTTTTAATGCATTAGGTAAAAATTTAACTTCAATACCAAATTCTAATAATCGATTCATTCCAATATGAAGTTCATGTTTTATAAAATCTTCTCCTATAATCCCACTGGATAGGCTAACGACTCCAATCTTTTTAACCCTCATCTACTTCACCATTCTTTCTTTATTTTCTCTTAATATATCACATTTCTTATCACCTAACACTATTTATTAAAAAAGAGGACATATTGCTTTCGCAATATATCCTCAACCTTCACCATATTCTCATTCTATTTTTGAACAATGTTAATGATTTTCTTTGGAACATAAATCTCTTTTACAATAGTTCCTGTCAATTTATCTGCAATAGCTTCTTTACCTGCTGCAATGGCTTCTTCTTTTGTTGCCTCTGCACTAATAGAAATAACTGTTTTTGTCTTTCCATTAATCTGAACAGGAACTTCAATTTCGTCATCTTTCATTGCTTCTTCATCTGCTGTTGGCCACTGTGTATGGAACACAGAATCTGTATGTCCATATTCCTGCCATAATTCTTCTGCTACATGAGGAGCAAATGGTGCTAAAAGCTGTACAAATGCTTCAATTGTCGCTTTATCTACTCCGCCTTCTTTTTTCGCAATCTCAATAAGCTTATTGTTATATTCCATAAATCCAGAAATAACTGTATTTAAGCTAAAGCTTTCCAAACGCTGTGTAATATCATAAACAAGTTTATGACGCATTTTTACCATTTCTTTTGTTTCAACAACATTTGCTTCTTTGCTGTCCATTGCCAATTTCCAGAAACGATTGATGAAACGATATACACCGTCAATACCTCGATCATCCCATTCTGCATCTAATTCCGGTGGACCTACAAATAATTCATAAAGTCTTAATGCATCGCATCCGTAATCTCTTACCAAATCATCCGGAGAAACAACGTTCCCTTTTGATTTACTCATCTTAATGCCATTCTTACCAGTAATCATACCCTGATTAAATAATTTTAAGAATGGTTCATCAAAATCAACTACACCTATATCATGCAAAAATTTTGTATAGAAACGAGAATACAAAAGATGCAATACCGCATGTTCCACTCCACCGATATACATATCCACTGGAAGATATTTTTCTGCTTTTTCTTTGGAAACTAACGCTTCTGTATTTTTATTATCTACATAACGAAGGAAATACCAAGAAGAACCAGCCCACTGAGGCATAGTATTTGTTTCTCTCTTTGCAGGTGCGCCACAACATGGACAAGTAGTGTTTACCCACTCTTCAATACCTGCCAATGGTGATTCTCCTGTACCTGTTGGTTCATAAGAATCTACCTCTGGCAATGTTAATGGCAACTGATCTTCTGGAACAGGCACGTTTCCACATTTCGGACAATGAATAATTGGAATTGGTTCACCCCAGTAACGCTGACGGGAAAATACCCAGTCACGCAACTTAAAGTTAACTGTTTTATGTCCAATACCCATTTTTTCAATCATCTCAGGAGCTTCTTTTTTCAAAACTGCTGATTCCATTCCGTTCCATTCCCCAGAATTAATCATTGTTCCGGAAGCTTCTGTATATGCTTCTGTCATATTTTCAATTTCTTTTCCGTCTTTTGCAATAACCTGAATAATCGGAATATTAAATTTTGTGGCAAATTCAAAGTCACGATCATCGTGAGCAGGTACACACATAATGGCACCTGTACCATAATCAGCCAATACATAGTCAGACAGCCAAATTGGAACTTTTTTGCCATTAATTGGGTTAATTGCGTAGCTACCTGTAAATACACCTGTTTTTTCTTTATCCTGCAAACGGTCTACGTTAGATTTCATGGAAGCATCATAGATATATTTTTCCACCGCTTCTCTAGTTTCATCTGTAGCCAATTCTTTTGCCATAGCATGTTCTGGAGCCAGTACCATAAAAGTTGCACCGTGAAGTGTATCCGGTCTTGTAGTATAAACTGTAATCTTTTCATCTCTTCCATCTACTGGGAACTGCACTTCTGCACCATAAGATTTTCCAATCCATTCAGCCTGCATCTTCTTAACTTTTTCTGGCCAATCCAGTTTATCTAAATCGTTTAATAAACGATCTGCATATTTTGTAATTCTAAGCATCCACTGACGAAGATTTTTCTTTGTTACTTCTGCTCCACAACGTTCACATTTTCCGTTTACAACCTCTTCATTTGCAAGACCTGTTTTACAGGACGGACACCAGTTAATTGGGAATTCCTTCTCATAAGCCAGACCTTCTTTAAACATTTTAACAAAAATCCACTGTGTCCATTTATAAAATTCTGGATCTGTGGTATTTACTTCTCTATCCCAGTCATAAATAGCAGAAATATCATTTAACTGTCGTTTAAAGTTCTTTACGTTTTCTGCTGTGGATTTAGAAGGATGAACACCCATTTTAATCGCATAGTTTTCTGCTGGAAGACCAAAAGCATCCCATCCCATTGGATGAATCAAGTAGTATCCCTGCATCATTTTGAAACGACTCCATACATCAGAGATTACATAACCTCTCCAATGTCCAACATGAAGACCATTTCCTGAAGGATATGGAAACATATCCAGACAATAATATTTTGGTTTTTTCCCATCATCTACGTTTACTGGATTTTCTTCCCAGTTTTTACGCCATTTCTGCTCAATTGCCTTATGATTATAAGGTACTGCCATTTTCTTTTCCTCCTGTATCTAAACTAAATATAATAAGCCCTTTCATCTCCTGATAATCAGAGACGAAAGGGCTTTCATTCCGCGGTACCACTCCAATTCACAGATTTTCAAAACCTGTGCACTCATTTTTCTATAACGGGAAATCCCGCCTAAACCTACTTAAACCAAAAAGTTGTTCAATTTAGGAACTCCGAGGCGAGTTGGGAATCTTACGCATCTGCCTTGCACCAAACGGCAGCTCTCTTTATACGCAGTTTTTCTTAATACTCCTCTTCTACGTCTGTCAGTATGAAACTACTCATATTTTACTCAGTGGTTTCTTTTTTGTCAACCCCTGTATCTGGTTTTTTATCTCCCAAAGCTGTTACAGAAGAAATCGGATTTCCTGGAATAAAATGCACAGTCAAAGTATCACCTATATCATAAGCTACAATTTCCGGATATTCTGTTACTGGAATGTCAAAGACAAATTTCTTCTCTGACTGACTAGATTCAATTCCTGTTACCACTGCACCTTCGCTGCTTAACGTAATATAGAAATGAGAGTTCCCTTCAATAACTGCCTGTGCCATTTTTTCAATGGTTCCAGTCATGGAAACATTATCTTTTGAATCACTTGCGGATGTAATGCCATTATCCCCTAAGATTTTTTCATAATTCTTTTCACATTCTGCAACAGTGTCTCCAATAGCCACATTTTGATATTTTTGCACATTTACCATGGCATATTTCTTAACAAGTCCTGCCCCATCTTTTAGTGCCATGAAATAAGTTGGTTGATCCGATATATTCAAAAGTAATGGAAATGCTGCCTGATATTTTAAGTTCTGTACCTGACCTTCTGCGGAATCCATAGCAGAACGTTCCTGTGCTCCATCACAAGCATAATATCTTGTTTCCATTGTTCTCTGGTTCATCAATACAAATCCTACATTGGATTTATCTCCACTTACAGATGTTACACCTGTATATACCCACACATCATCATCAAGCGCCAAATAATTATTTCCATCTGTTGTTTTCAAACAGCCTTTCTGTCCCAAAACACTGTTAAAGAAACCATTCTTCAGCATTCCATGATAATTATAAAGTTCTAAAAGCAAATCTGCGGGATATGCCCGGTCTACCCACTGTGGACAATCTTCGATTTTATAATCCTTTGTTTCACCTGTCTGTGCATTACAAAGTACTACTCTACCAATAGTCTGTCCACCAAATAAACCAATATTATATTTCTTTACAGGACAAATCCAATAGGGGGTTCCTTCGTCATCAATTTCAAAACTTAACTGATCAAACATATAAGTAGGATATTTAAAACGTAAATGACGATAGATATTACGATTAAAATATTCTGACTCTGAATACTTAATTGGTTTATCTAATTTCACTAGCTCCGTATTCTGAGTAGCCATATCAATGCGGATATATGCAGGAATTCCCTCTTTCTGATTTGTCAGCCATTTAATTCCACTGGCATATACAAGAGGAGTTACACGATAAGGTTGTCCTTGATAATTAATTTGTGAATACAAACTACTTACTTCAAACTGAGATACCATATCTACCATACTTCCCATTTTTCTGTTTCCCAGAAGTTCTGCAGAATCTTTGTCTAACAACGGAATTTGATCATAACTAATTTCTTTAATATCCTCTGCGAAATCTCTTTCTTCCGGTGTTACCAACTGCTGATATTTCTTAGCATTAACAATTGGGGAAGATAATAATGTTCCTACTCCGTAGACAACAATAATTACAAGAACTAAAAATAATCCCGCTTTTATAACCTTACTATTTTTAATTTCCTGAGGACTACGAAATCTCTTGCGGATACCATAAATGATCAGTATTAAAACAACCAATCCACCAAGAAAAAACCAAAATCCACTTTCGTGAATGTTAATTGCCGGCAATGTAATATAATAATAAACAAAAGCCAAAAGCAGTATGCCTAATCCTGCTGCAATTTTTTTCATACTTTCTACCAACCTTTCCAAGCTATTTTATTTTGTTTAGTATTGTAACATTGTTTCTACCTACTTACAACAAAAAAAGAAAGTTCTGACTAAAGATAATGCCAGAACTTCCTTCTTAAATTTTCTATTTTTAATTATTCATCTTCTGATTTTGCACGAGCTGCAATTTCTTTTTCCTGAATATCAGAAGGCGCTTGTTCATAGCGGGCAAATTCGTATGAAAATTCACCACTGCCTCCAGTCATGGAGCGAAGATCGGTAGAATATCCATAAATGGAAAGCATTGGAACATCTGCTTCTATAACTGTATAGCCCTTACGTGCAGTATCTGGGTTCATCCCCAGTACACGTCCTCTTCTCTTATTCAAGTCACCCATAACATCTCCAGTAAATTTATCCAATACACTTACCTTCATGGACACAATTGGCTCTAACAGTACAGGAGATGCTTCCATGAATCCTTTCTTAAATGCCTGAATAGCCGCTGTTTTAAACGCCATTTCTGAAGAATCCACAGGATGATAAGAACCATCATATAAAGTAGCTTTTACACCTACTACGGGATAAGAAGCAACTGGACCTTTTATGACTGATTCCTGAATACCTTTTTCCACTGCTGGGAAGTAGTTCTTCGGAACAGCCCCACCTACTACTGTCTGTTCAAAAACATAAGGAGTTTCCAGATCGCCGGATGGCTCAAATGTCATCTTTACATGACCATACTGGCCATGTCCACCGGACTGTTTTTTATATTTATATTCTACATCTGATTTCTTACGAATAGTCTCTTTAAATGGAACTTTAGGCTCTGATAAAACAATATCTACTTTATAACGTTCTTTTAATTTACTTACTACAATATCCAGATGTTGTTCACCAATACCGTATAATAAAGTCTGTCTATTCTGTGCATCATTTACAGCTTTTAATGTTAAATCTTCCTGCATCATTTTTGACAGTGCCTGAGATACTTTGTCATCATCACCTTTATTAACAGTCTGATAACGTTTATAAGTATAAGGAACTGAAATATCTGTTTTCCCATAAAGAACTGGTGTATTCTTAGTAGCCAGCGTATCTCCAGTAGTTACGGTACTCAGCTTCGCAATAGCTCCAATATCTCCTGCATGAAGTTCCGAAACTTCAATTGGTTTAGAACCCTCAAGGATATATAATTTATTTAATTTCTCTTCAGAATCTTTGGATACATTGTAAAGGACATCCTCTCCCTTAATAACACCTGAGCATACTTTAACTAAAGAATACTTACCTAAGAACGGATCTACAATTGTTTTAAATACATAAGCAGATTTTGCTTTTGTAAAATCATAATTTGCCTCATAAATTTCATTGGTTTTTGTATTCATGCCAGCACATGTTTTTTGATCTGGACTTGGAAAATATCCACAAATATCATCTAAAAGATTGGCAACACCTTGGATATTTACTGTAGATCCCATACATACTGGAATGATGCTACCATCAGAAATATTTGTCTTTAATGCAGCAGAAACTTCTGTCACAGAAAATGCTTCTCCTGCAAAATAGCGATCCATAAATTCTTCACTAATTTCTGCCACAGATTCCATTAAAGTCTCATGATATTTCTCTAAATACTCATTTAAGTATTCTGGAACAGCGCACTCTTTCTTTTGTCCTTTTTCAACGTATCTTCTACCTGCCTGTTTAACAATATTTACATATCCTACAAATTTCCCATCTTCTCTAATTGGCATATGTAAAGGAGCAATTTTCTTTCCGTACAATTCTGTCAACTGCTCTACTACCTGACGATAACTCACATCGTCAATATCCATTTCTGTAACAAAGAACATCCTTGGAAGATTATATTTTTCACAAAGTTCCCATGCTTTCTGTGTTCCTACTTGAACACCATCTTTACCGGAAACGACAATAATAGCTGCATCTGCAGCTCCTACCGCTTCTTCGACTTCCCCCACAAAGTCGAAATACCCCGGCGTATCCAATACATTAATTTTTACTTTTCCCCATTCAACTGGAATTACAGATGTAGAAATTGAAAATTTTCTCTTTATTTCCTCTTTATCAAAATCACTGATTGTGTTTCCATCTGTTACCTTTCCTAATCGGCTTGTAATACCTGATAAATAAGCCATAGCTTCTGCCAGACTTGTTTTTCCGGCACCCCCATGCCCAAGCAGGACCACATTTCTAATTCTGTCGGTTCTAAAAACGTCCATATGTAATACCTCCCAAATATATTATGTGTATATTTTACTAAAAGTTGTAATATATTTCAAGTATTTTATTCAAATTAAACAAGTTTTTTTATTATACTCTCCCATTGCATCGATAGAATTGACAATTGTAAAAACCTGTCATAAAATGATACTGTTTGACAGCATTTTAATTAGAAGGAGTACGGAAATATATGGAAACCACAACTATTGGTTTTATTGGTCTGGGCCTTATTGGTGGCTCAATTGCAAAAGCAATACGAAAATTTCACCCGGATTATCAAATTATTGCTTACAATCGCACAAAGGATACACTAAAAGATGCGGTATTTGATGGAATTGTAGATATTCCCTGCAATGAACAAGATCCACGTTTTGCACTTTGCGACTATATCTTTTTATGCGCCACAGTAGATTATAATTTAGAATGTCTTCCTTGGTTAAAGCAAGTAATACGCCCTAGTTGTATTCTCACAGATGTAGGCAGTGTCAAAGGAGAAATTCATCAAAAAATCACAGAACTGAATATGGCTTATAATTTTATCGGCGGCCATCCCATGGCAGGAAGTGAAAACACAGGATATGAACACTCTTCCGATCACTTAATTGAAAATGCCTACTATATCCTCACCCCCTCTGAAGAAGTTGGTCTTGAAAAAATCGGAAAATATACAGAACTGGTAACTTCTATTGGTGCTTTACCTATGATTCTTACTTGGGATGAGCATGATTTTATTACAGCTGCAGTCAGCCATTTACCTCATATTGTAGCTGCATCTCTTGTAAACGTAGTACAAAAATTGGATTCACCTTTAGAACATATGAAAACCATTGCTGCCGGAGGATTTAAAGACATTACTCGTATCGCATCCTCTTCTCCACATATGTGGCAGCAGATTTGTCTTGAAAATCCAGAATACATTTCAAAAGTTTTAGACGAATATATACGCCTAATTGTACAGGCAAAATATTTGGTAGATCAAAAAGATGCTACAGGTCTTTATGATATGTTTGCACAATCTAAAGAATACCGAAATTCCTTCAACGACGTGCCTAGCGGACCTATCAAAAAAGATTTTGCTCTTTATTGTGATATTATTGATGAAACAGGTTCTATCGCAACCATCGCAACTATTCTTTCTATGAATAATATCAGTATTAAAAATATTGGTATTCTTCATAACAGAGAATTTGAAGATGGTGTCTTAAAAATAGAATTTTATGATGAAGATGCATTAAAACAAGCCTCTTCTCAACTAACAAAACGAAACTATAAAATTTATGAGAGATAGGAGGTTTTTTCTATGATTTTTAAAAAATCTGCTCCTTTGCGAGGAGAAATTACAGTTCCCGGTGATAAATCTATCTCCCATAGGGCTGTTATGCTAGGCTCTTTGGCAAAAGGCACTACTTCCATTACAAATTTTTTAAACGGTGCAGATTGTCTGTCTACAATATCTTGCTTTAAAAAAATGGGAATTGAAATTGAACAACTTCCCTCTGAAATCCTTATACACGGAAAAGGTCTCCACGGTTTACAGCCTCCCAAAGCAATTCTAGATGCTGGAAATAGTGGAACCACCACACGCCTTTTAGCCGGTATTTTAGCCGGTCAATCTTTTACTTCTACCCTCACCGGAGATGCTTCTATCAAAAAAAGACCCATGACACGTATTATTGCCCCTCTTTCCCAGATGGGCGGACAAGTCGAAAGTCTTTCTAACAACGGATGTGCCCCCTTAAAAATAACCGGACATTCATTAACTCCAATACACTATATTTCTCCGGTTAGTTCTGCACAGGTGAAATCCTGTATTTTGTTGGCTGGCATGTATGCCGATGGTTTTACAAAAGTTACAGAACCTTTTCTCTCTCGTAACCATTCTGAACTTATGATGCGTGCTTTTGGTGCACAGGTTACATCAGAAGGAACAACTGCAACTATTATAGGAAATCCCGTTTTAGAAGGACAAAAGGTTGTCGTTCCAGGAGATATTTCTTCTGCCGCTTATTTTATTGCCGCAGCACTTTTAATTCCTGGTTCTGAACTTTTAATTAAAGATGTAGGTATAAATCCTACACGAAATGGAATTCTAAAAGTGTGCGAAGAAATGGGAGCTGATATTCAACTTTTAAATAAAAGAGAATACTGCCAAGAACCTGTTGCAGATATTTTAGTAAAATACAGCCCTTTAAAATCTGTCATTATAGAAGGTTCCCGTATTCCGACCTTGATTGATGAACTTCCTATCATTGCTGTTATGGCAGCTTGTGCACAAGGCACAACTATAATCCGCGATGCTGAGGAACTAAAGGTAAAAGAATCTAATCGCTTAGATATTATCATACAACACTTAACTTCCATGGGTGCTGATATCACGCCTTTAGAAAACGGCATGGAAATCAGAGGCGGAAATCCTTTAAAAGGCACTACCTTAGATAGTCATCTCGACCATCGCATAGCCATGTCCTTTGCAATTGCAGGCATGGTATCTAATGGGGCAACTGAAATATTAAATGCTTCTTGTGTAGATATTTCTTATCCGGAATTCTATGGAGATTTGGCACGACTTAGCGATTCTACTTGTTGTTAAATTTTAAACAAATTTTAGAATTTCTATATATTTTTTTATTGATTTATTGTAGTAAATATGTATAATATAGAAAGGAAGTAGGGTTTCCCCTTCCTTCAAAAAGGATATCACAAGCCTATTTATATAGGTAAGATTATCGTAATTATAAGAGAAAAGAGGTACATGTAAGATGGCAGAATTGAATTTAAGCAAGTACGGTATCACTGGAACAACTGAGATTGTTCACAATCCTTCTTATGAATTATTATTCGCTGAAGAAACAAAAACAGAATTAGAAGGTTTTGAAAAAGGTCAGGAAAGTGAACTGGGTGCAGTCAATGTAATGACAGGCGTATACACAGGACGCTCTCCTAAAGACAAATTCATCGTTATGGACGAAAATTCTAAAGACACTGTATGGTGGACTTCTGATGAATACAAAAATGATAACCATCCTGCTTCACAGGAAGCTTGGGATACTGTAAAGGATATTGCTTTAAAAGAGCTGTCCAATAAAAAACTGTATGTTGTAGATGCTTTCTGCGGTGCAAACAAAGATACTCGTATGGCTATCCGTTTTATCGTAGAAGTAGCATGGCAGGCACATTTTGTTACAAATATGTTTATTCAGCCTACAGAAGAAGAATTAAAAGACTTCGAACCAGATTTCATTGTATATAATGCTTCTAAAGCAAAAGTTGAAAACTACAAAGAATTAGGATTAAACTCTGAAACAGCTGTTATGTTTAATATTACAAGCCGTGAACAGGTTATTGTAAACACATGGTATGGCGGAGAAATGAAAAAAGGTATGTTCTCTATGATGAACTACTACCTTCCATTAAAAGGTATTGCTTCCATGCATTGCTCTGCAAACACAGACTTAAATGGTGAAAATACAGCTATTTTCTTTGGTCTTTCTGGAACAGGTAAAACAACACTTTCCACAGATCCAAAACGTCTCTTAATCGGTGATGATGAACATGGTTGGGATGATAATGGTGTATTCAACTTCGAAGGTGGATGCTACGCAAAAGTTATCGACTTAGACAAAGAATCCGAACCAGATATTTACAATGCAATCAAACGTGATGCTCTCCTTGAGAACGTAACATTAGATGCAGAAGGAAAAATTGACTTTACAGATAAGAGTGTAACAGAAAATACTCGTGTATCTTATCCAATCAATCACATTGAAAATATTGTACGCCCTGTATCTTCTGCTCCTGCTGCAAAAGAAGTTATCTTCTTATCTGCAGATGCATTTGGTGTATTACCTCCAGTATCTATCTTAACACCAGAACAGACACAGTATTACTTCCTTTCTGGTTTTACAGCAAAATTAGCTGGTACAGAACGTGGAATCACAGAACCTACACCAACATTCTCCGCTTGCTTCGGACAGGCTTTCTTAGAGTTACATCCTACAAAATATGCAGAAGAACTTGTTAAGAAAATGGAACAGAGTGGAGCAAAAGCTTATCTTGTAAATACAGGATGGAATGGTACAGGTAAACGTATCTCTATTAAAGATACTCGTGGTATCATTGATGCTATCTTAAACGGAGATATCTTAAATGCTCCTACAAAGAAAATTCCATACTTCAACTTCGAAGTACCTACAGAACTTCCAGGTGTTGATACAAACATTCTTGATCCACGTGATACTTATGCTGATGCTTCCGAATGGGAAACAAAAGCAAAAGATTTAGCACAGAGATTTGTTAAAAACTTTGCTAAATATGAAGGCAATGAAGCTGGTAAAGCTTTAGTTTCTGCTGGTCCTCAGGAATAATTCTGAATATAGCAAAAGAGGTAGTGGCTGATTTTCAGCCAACTACCTCTTTTTTCTTATTCAATCAACATAGCATCACCGAAGCTAAAAAAACGATAACGTTCTTTTACCGCTTCTTCATAAGCATGCATAATCTTCTCTTTCCCTGCCAGTGCAGAGACAAGCATTAAAAGCGTAGATTCTGGTAAGTGGAAGTTTGTAATTAACGCATCAATCATTTTAAACTTATAACCAGGATAAATGAAAATATCCGTCCAGCCACTTTTTGCCTGCAAAATACCATTTTCATCTGTGGCAGACTCTAGAGTTCTACAACTGGTAGTTCCTACTGAAATAACTCTACCACCCTTTGCCTTTGTTTCATTAATGATTTTAGCCTGCTCTTCTTCTACCACATAAAATTCAGAATGCATATGATGATTTTCTACATCATCTACCTTTACAGGACGGAAGGTCCCCAATCCTACATGAAGGGTTACATGTGCTACTTTTACACCCTTTTTTTCTATCTTTTCCAGCAACTCTTTTGTAAAATGTAATCCTGCCGTAGGCGCTGCTGCACTTCCTTCATTCTTTGCATAAACAGTTTGATAACGTTCTTTATCTTGAAGTTTATGTGTAATATAAGGTGGAAGCGGCATCTCTCCTAGTTGATCTAGAATTTCTTCAAAAATTCCTTCATACTGAAATTGAATAAGACGATTTCCTTCTTCTACAATATCCAATACTTCTCCAATTAAAATTCCATCTCCAAAACTAATTTTAGTTCCTGGTTTTGCCTTTTTTCCTGGTTTTACCAACGTTTCCCAAATATTATTTTCTTTTCTTTTTAATAAAAGAATTTCAATTCCTGCATCCGTTCCAACCTTACTTCCATATAGACGAGCTGGTATTACTCTTGTATCATTAATAACAAGGCAATCTTCTGGATTTAAATAATCAATAATATGTTTAAAGTCTGTATGGCAAATTTCACCAGTTCTTTTATCTAAATGCATCAGCCTGGAAGATGATCTATCCAATAACGGATCCTGAGCAATCAGTTCTTCTGGCAAATCATAATAAAAATCTGCTGTTCTCATAGTTTCTCCTCTCTATTATCTGACGAAAGAAAAGACTGCTTTTGCAGTCTTTCCCTGTTTTACATATCCAATTAGTAATATACCACATCTTCTTCAAGAAGTATAGCCTTGTTCTCTTTTATTTCTACAATATTCACACTACAATTAGGAGGGACTTTGCCATGCCAAAAATTTGCAATCCCTGTGTCCGTGTATACATTCTGCAAAAGAGCACGAACTGCACAACCATGAGAAGTAATCAGAATGTTTTTATCTTGCAATTCTTCTCTGGTAGTAATATCTTCCCAGAAATCTCTTGTTCTGGCACAAATATGAGAAAGTTCTTCTCCTCCATTTGGTGCTATATAATCCTTTGTATTATGAAAAAAATTATACAACATATCTTGAGGAAGCAGGGAAGAATTTTCCCCCTCCCACTCTCCAAAACAAATCTCCTGTATTCGCTCATCTTCGTACATTGGAATTTCTCTATTATGAAGCGCCAATTTTGCTGTATCTTTTGCTCTCTTTAATGGACTTGTATAACAACAATAAAATGGGATTTTTTCCAATGCTTCCCCTGTTTTTTTTGCCAGCGCAATTCCATTTTCATTCAACTCAGTGTCAGAAGCCCCTTGCAGCCTTTTCTCCACATTCCACTGAGTTTCTCCATGTCTAAGAATATATAATTTCATAATTATTTACGCAGTTCAATACCAAGTTTTTCCAGACCATTGAGGATTTTTTTCATGGCTGCATTTACATCTGCATCCTCTAAAGTTCTATCTTTTGCACGGAAAGTAACAGAATATGCCATAGATTTATATCCTTCTTTAATCTGACTTCCTTCATAAATATCAAACAGCTGATAGTTCTCCAGAATTTTTCCGCCTCTTTGTGCAATCACTGCTTCAATTTCCCCTGCCAGAACTTCTTTTGGTACTACCATACTAATATCACGGCTTACAGCAGGGAATTTTGCAATTCCTTCGTATTTTCTATCAAAAGTTGCAAACTCTAAAATTGCCGGAATATCCAAAACTGCTACATACGCTTTTTCCCCAATACCATAAGTTGCTGCAACTGTTGGATGAACTTCTCCCAAGTATCCAATTACTGTCTTATCATAAATAATTTCTGCCTGACGTCCTGGATGAAGGAATGGCTTACCTGCTTTTGGATTGTATTCTTCTTTTTTATACATACCAATTTTATCTAAGAGCTCTTCGACCACACCTTTCATGGAGAAGAAATCCCCTGCACCATACATACCTAAAGTGAACATCATTCTCTCTTCTGGAAGTTCTGTTAAAGGTAATTCTTTTGGCAAATAGATATTTCCCAATTCATATAAACGAACATCTTTATTTCTTCTTTTATAGTTTGTTCCCAAAGATGTAAGCATCCCATTCAAGGAAAGTGTTCTCATAATACTAAAATCTTCGCCCAAAGGATTAGAAATCACAACAGCTTTCCTTAAATTATCCTTTTCTGGAATTAACAGTTTGTCAAATACCTTTGGACTTTCAAAAGAATAACAATATCCCTGAGAAAAGCCATGAAACTCTGCCATATCTCTGGCAACCTGCTCGATGCGCAATTTAAATGGAAGCTTTCCTGTAGTTGCTTCACCTTTAGGTAATGCTGTAGGAATATTGTCATATCCATAAAAACGAGCTACTTCCTCAGCCAAATCTGCCATACGGAAAATATCATGTCTAAAGGTAGGCGCTACGATTTCTCCTGTACTTTCATCGTATTTTAATTCTACTCTGCTTAAATATTCCAACATTTCTTCTTTAGAAATTTCTGTTCCTAAAAGACTGTTAATTTTATCTGCATCAAAAGCAACACGTACTGGTTCTTTTACTTTTGAATATACATCTGCCATACCACCTACAACTTCACCACAGCCAAATTCTTCAATCAACTGACAAGCTCTATCAATAGCGGCCTGTGCATTGTTTGGATCTAATCCCTTTTCAAATTTACCAGAAGCATCTGTACGAAGTCCTACTTTTTTACTAGACAAACGAATATTAACACCATCAAAGCATGCTGCTTCTAAAAGAACTGTTGTTGCTTCTTCTGTAATCATGGAATTTTCTCCACCCATAATTCCAGCAATTCCAATAGGCTTCTTTCCATCACAAATCATCAATACAGAATCATCTAATACACGTTCCTGTCCATCTAAAGTAACAAATTTTTCATCTTTGTGTGCACGGCGAACAATAATTTCCTGCCCTTCAATAGTATCCATATCATACGCATGCATTGGCTGTCCAAATTCTTCCATAACATAATTAGTAATATCCACTAAATTATTAATAGGACGAATACCATTTGCTGCTAAACAACGCTGCATCCATTTTGGTGATGGTCCAATTTTTACATTCTTCACCATTCTTGCACAGTAACGAGGACAAAGATCTTCATCTTCTACTGTTACCTTTATATAATCATTTACATTTTCAGAATTTCCTTTCACCTCTACCACTGGTGGATAGAATGGTTTCTGGAAAGTAGCTGCTGCTTCTCTTGCAATACCAATTACACTATAACAATCCACGCGGTTGGAAGTAATTTCATATTCAAATACCACATCATGAAAACCTAAAGCTTCAATGGCACTAGCTCCAACTTCTGCATCTTCCGGAAAAATATAAATACCATCTTCTGCTGCTTCTGGATAAAATTCTGTAGTAGATCCTAATTCCTCAATGGAGCACATCATACCACAAGATTCTACACCTCGAAGTTTTCCTGTTTTGATTTTTGTTCCACCTGCAACACTTCCTCCATCTAATACAACCGGAATTTTATTTCCTTCCTGTACATTAGAAGCACCCGTTACAATCTGAACAGTCTCTGTACCAATATTTACCTGACAAACAATCAACTTATCTGCATCGGGATGTCTTTCAATCTTTTCAATCTGCCCAATAACAATCTTCGCAAGATCTGCATCTAACTCTTCAAATCCTTCTACCTTTGTACCTGATAAAGTCATTGCATCTGTATATTCCTGTGCACTCACATCTAAATCTGGCACATATTTTTTGATCCATGATAACGATGTATTCATTTCTTTTTCTCCTCCTAGAACTGACGTAAAAATCTTGTGTCATTTTCGTATAATAGACGCATATCATCAATTTCATATTTCAAAAGTGCAATACGTTCAAGACCTACGCCAAACGCAAATCCAGTATATTCTTCTGGATCAATTCCGCACATTTCCAATACATGTGGATGTACCATACCACAACCTAAAATTTCAATCCAACCGGATCCTTTACAGAAACGACAACCTTTTCCACCACATTTAAAACAGGAAACATCCACCTCTGCACTTGGCTCTGTAAATGGGAAATGATGGGGACGGAACTTTGTCTTTGTTTCCGGTCCAAATAATTCTTTGGCAAATTCCTCTAATGTTCCTTTTAAATCTGCAAATGTAATATGTTTATCAATAACTAAACCTTCAATCTGATGGAAAGATGGAGAATGCGTTGCATCTACTTCATCGGAACGGAATACTCTACCTGGCGCAATCATACGAATAGGGAGCTTACCCTGTTCCATCACACGTGCCTGTACTGGTGAAGTCTGTGTACGCAGAACAATATTTTTATTCACATAGAAAGTATCTTGTTCATCTTTTGCAGGATGTCCATCAGGAATATTGAGTTTTTCAAAATTATACAAATCATATTCCACTTCAGGGCCTTCTACTACTTCATATCCCATACCAATGAAAATTCTTTCTACTTCTTCCAAAGCAATTGTATTTGGATGACGATGTCCGATTTCCATTTTTTTTGCAGGAAGTGTCACGTCAATGACTTCTTCTGTAAGTTTTTTTTCTAATGCCTCTGTCTCTAACTTCTTCTTCGTTTTCTCCAAAAGTCCTTCTAACTCAGCTCTTACTTCATTTACCCATTGACCTACTTTCGGCCTATCTTCAGGTGCAACATCTTTCATTCCTTTTAAAACTGCAGTTAACTCACCTTTTTTTCCTAAAAATGCAACTCGTACTTCATTTAACTTATCCAAAGAATTTGCTTCTTGAATACGCTTTGCAGCTTCTTCCTGAATATGCTGTAATTTTTCTTTCATGACTTTCTCCTTTTATTTCTATATTTAAATACAAAGAACAATATTCCCTGCAAGGGCAACACAACTTTCTGCAAAATAAAAAGACTCCATCCCATAAAGGGACGAAGTCATTATAAGCTCGCGGTACCACCCTTGTTCCTATCAAATATAAGACAGGCACTCTTATCTGTTTAACGCACAGCCACGTCACTTCCTACTCTAATGTGAAACATAGTTCAGAAATGCAGCTCCAGTGGGAATTTCAACATCTGTCTGGACTGAGGAAAGCTTACAGCCAACGGCTTCCCATCTCTGGCAGAAAACAGATATCTACTGACACTTTCTTTGCTTTTTCATATCTGTTCTTTATTGTATCTGCTTTCTTATCTGCTGTCAAGATTTTCTTTCATCTTCTTCCTCATCACTTTTTAAAAGCTGATAGTATTCCTTTCGAATCGTTTGCGCAGCTATTTGATGAACTCGTTCAATTTTTTCTTCAAAATAGTGATTCACCTGTGCTCCTAGCATAACAAACATCATACAAAAATATAGCCATAAAAGTATCAGTACAATGGTTGTCATACTTCCATACATATTTGCAGCACCATTAAAAAAATCGATATATAAAGAAAAACAAAAAGAAAAAGCCGACCAGCATACAGCACAGAGAACTGCGCCAGGAAATTGGCTTCTAAATGTCGCCTTTCTATTGGGAATAAATTTATACATCAATAGAAAAACAATACACAATGCACTAAGTGTTATGATTACTCTCATACTAATAATCATAGTTACAATTTTATCCATAAAAGGGAAATGACTACTCAATTCTCGCTGTAAACTATTTCCAAATACCTGTAAAATCAACGTTAATATAATAGATATTACAAAAACTAAGGTATAAAAAATTGCCCGGATTCTGCTTAGCAGAAAATTTCTTGTTTCTTTTACTTGATAAATATTGTTAAAACCTCTCGTTAACGCCTGAATCCCTTTTCCTGCAGACCACATGGCAATCACAGCTGATGCGGATACAATTCCCAATGATTTTTCATATACTTCGTTTACAATACTTTGTATAAATGTTTCAAAATTTTCAGGACACACCTGAAGTAACGCATTTACTACTTCAGCTTCTGTCAAAGGAGTATACTTAATAGAAGTCATCAAAAGAAGCATAAATGGAATAAAAGAGAGTATAATAAAATACGCTGCTTGGGCTGCATACGCAGTTACATGACGTTTATTCATGCTGTTTATAAATCCTCTAATTACACCAATAAAAGATTTTATCATACTCTCACCTCCATTTTCTCTTTTGTAATATGAAAAATTGTATCATGTATTTTATTTCTTGACAACATCTTGTACCTGCCCAAATTCCACTTCATTATAGAAATAATTTAAAATTTCTCTATAAGTTTTTCCTGCATCTGCCATACCTTTTGCGCCATTTTGACTCATTCCTACACCATGCCCATAGCCTCCACCTTTTATCTGATAACCGATTAACCTACCTTTCTCATCTATCTGCTCTTCCATCGTAAAATATGCACTGGGAAGTAATTTGCCTCCTTTTATGGTAGAGCCATCTTGTCTGGTAATCATCGCTCCAACAGGTGCCAATACAGATCGAATATCATATTCACTATGAAAACTTTTTCCTCCTTGATCAGTTGCGACTTTCAAATGAAGCACTGCTTCTCCTTCTCCCTTTTCTGCAATTTCTACATTTTCTATTTGATTTATTTCCGGCATCAAATGTTGTATATTCTGCAAAATATTTTCAGCGGACACAAACACTTCCCAATGATACCAAGGTTCTCCAGAATCAAAATTACAATCTACACTTTTTAAATATGACGATGGTGCAGAAGTTTCCCACACTTCATCTGTACTGGTCTTTCCATGGGAAGTAGAAAAATAGTATGCCTGAATAGGTTTCCCATCTTTTAAAAGAATTTCTCCTTTTGTCTCTGCTACTGCCTCACTTGCCAAAGGGGACTCCTTTGTATTTTGATACACTTGATAAGACACACTATCATCTATTTGTCCATGTAATTTTTCTAATTTCTTACTTTCAAGCTGAACACAGGCATATGTTCTAGCGCATACTGCTTGGGCTTTTAACGCTTCCTTAGGATAGGATGCTGGCATTTCGCTAGGTACGACTCCACAAAGATAATCCTCTAACAAAAGCTCATTGACAAGATGCAAGCCATTCGAGTCCTCATAAATTTCCAACGTTCCTCTATACGAAGGTACTCCTTGCCCTCTTTTCAAAGAAGTAAGAAAAATTCTACATTCTTCATTTTCAGGTGAAAGGGTTAGGCTGCCATTTGCAAGTTCCTGGCAGCCTGTTTTTAAAACCATTTTATCTCCAGAAGAAAAATTTTGCCCAATAGCTCCGCTCATTTCGTAATTCCCATAAAATTCCATAGAAACTTCTGAATGATAATAGCTTTCATAATCATTTGTCATTAAAACAACTCGAATAGAATCTTCTTGCAAAACTTCTTCTGTAGTTTCTAGTTCCTGTTTTACTTGTAGTTGCTGGGGAATCTCTACTTTTATACTTTCCCACTCATTTTCCTTTTGTACATGCTCTTTCAGAATTTCTTTTTCTGTGACCTCTTTTCTAACTTCTGCTTTTCTGGCACACCATACCACCAAAATTCCAATTAGAGCAATAAGAACAATTAAAAATTTCCACTTTAACTTTTCTTTCCAATTCATATCTCTAATATATGCTTTTTCTTCCGTATTCATGCAAAACTTTAAAGCAAGATAAAAGACTGTGGCATGAAATATTTTAATCACTGTTTCATGTCACAGCCTCCTATATTATTTTCTCATAGAAAATTTATAAATCGTTGTTGTATCATACTTTTCCCCGGCCTTTAACACAGAACTCTGAAAAGCAGATTGATTACAAGCGTCTGGATAATATTGTGTTTCCATACAAAAGCCATCACGTTTACCATATACATATCCATCTTTTCCTGTTTCTTTCTCAATAAAGTTTCCAATATAGAACTGCATACCTGGCAAATCTGTAAATACTTCCATAACAATACCGGATTCTTCCGAAAATGCTTCTGCTGCTTTCTTAATTTCTCCCTTTTCTCTAGATAATGCATAATTGTGGTCATAACCGCCACCAAACTTTAACTGTTCAAAGTCCGCTTCCACATCTTGACCAATTTTCTTTGGCTTTGTAAAATCCATAGGAGTTCCTTCTACTGGCAAAATTTCGCCTGTAGGAATTGCTTGTGAACTGGATACTGGTGTATATTCTGATGCTAAAATCTGTATAGTATGATTTAACATTACCTCAGCTCCTGCATTGTGTCCTGCCAAATTAAAGTAAGAATGATTTGTCATATTCACTACAGTATCTGCATCTGCACTTCCCTGATAATGAAGAACAATCTCATTATCATCTGTCAACTCATATGTTACATATCCAGTAAAATTCCCTGGAAATCCCTGGTCTTTATCTGGACTTAAAATTCCAAAAGTAATTGCATTTTTCTCTTCATTTACCTCTATTACGTTCCACACCCTAGTGCGATACCAATTAGGTCCACTATGTAAATTATTCACATGATCATTCGCTGCAAGAGGATATTCTTTTCCGTTAATGGAAAAACTTGCATTTTTAATACGATTTCCATTTCTTCCAATAATTGCGCCAAAATGTCCTGGATTCTCATAATATCCTTCTACTGTATCATATCCCAAAACCACATCAATTTTGTTTCCATTCTTATCTGGCACAAAAACTTGTACCAAAGTTGCTCCAAAATCTGTCACCGTAATTGTCATTTGATTTTTATTTGTAATACCATATAAAAACACTTCTTGATTGTCCATGCTTTTTCCGAAGGACTGTTTTGTAATACCCATTTTATATCTCTCCTGTCTTTTGCTGTTTTTAATACGAAACTCTTGTGGAGCATTTTTATTTCCTAGAACACACTTTTCTATGAAATAAAAATAAGCCTCGAAAGGCTTTTAATATCCCAGGGTGCCGTTTCCTATCTTCTGACTCCTAGCTTATGCTAGGTGGGCAACCGCAACCAGCTCGCTGTCTTCCGCTGCGCAATGACGGCCTGACATTAAACCAGCAATATAGGAATCCCGTTTAAAGTAATGTAGGTTCAAAATAAATAGGAGTATCGCACACCCCAGGATTTCATATCATTATTATACTCTAGTATATGAATTTTTTCAACTAAAAATGCACACCGAAAAATAAAAAAATAAAAACACCTTAAGCTCTTTCTTTTACATAATTAAGACAAATTTTCCGCACTTCTTCCATCCGTTCCTTTGTCTTTGGATTCGTATAATCCATACGATCAATATTTGTATTGATATAATCATGCTCCTGAATATACCGAAAGCTAGAAGAAAAATTTAAATCAAAAATAAATGCTAGATAAGAAATCCACATATCCAAATGTGTGGTTCTTTCTGCACGCAAAATACTGCGTTCTTCTCTAATTGCTTCTAAAATATTGTCAGATACTTCCTCCGTCTCTACTATTTCCTTTGATACATCAAAGTGGGCTTCCAAACTCTCTGTTGCCTTTACTCGAAAATTATCCAATTTATCTGCATCTCGAATAAGTTTACAGTGAAGTAAGATTCTCTGATCTTCTATATTTGGAAGCTGATAAGCAGAATGCCAGTAAATTGCTTCACGAATAATTTCATCATATTTATCTGTCTTAATAAAATCACGGATTTTTCTTTCTTCAAATAAAATCTTCACACCAAACTTGGCGTGATCCATAATATTATCATCATAACTATTATATTTTTTCAGCTGTTCAAATCTTCCGATATCATGTAAAAGAGCAATCAGCAATGCTAACTCCCTATCTTCATCAGAAATAGTTTCTCTGGATGTAATATATTCTGCTGCTTTTACTACGCAAAAAGTATGCACCCTTTTTAATTTAATCTTACTATCTTCTGGGTCATAAACACTTAAATATTTCTGAAAACTCTTTCTCGCATACTCTAAATCAATTTCTGACATTATACTTTCCCTCTTTAAATTTCCAATATTTCCATTACTACTTCTGCCATCTGGGATATCTGTGCTGTTCTATGATGACGCACTTTTGCTGTACGGATTTCCTCTATTGCCTGCGGCACTGAAATCTTGGCAAGTTCAGATAATTCATCCACCAACTGAAAATCTTCCATTCCTTCGTATTTCTTATTTATAGCAGTCATTACACTTCTTGTAAATTTAAAAGGACTGGCTGTGGAAGCAATCACTGCCTTTGTATAATCCTGCGTTTCCTTTCTATATTTTTCATATACAACCTTTCCTACTGCTGTATGCGTATCGATTACATATCCCGTTTTCTCATATACCTGTCGTATCATCTGTGCAGTTTCTTCTTCATCAGCATAATTTCCATAAAATTCCTGAAGTTTTTCTTTCATACCTTCCGTAATTTCATATTGTCCCTCTGCACTTAACTGCTCCATAAACATGGAATTTTTCTCTGTATCATTTCCGGCAATTTTATAAATCAATCTCTCCAAATTACTGGAAATTAAAATATCCATAGACGGAGAGTTGGTTAGATAAAATTCACGTTTTCTGTTATAACATCCTGTTTTAAAAAAATCATATAGCACTTTATTTTCATTAGAAGCACAAATAAAACGACCAATGGGAATCCCCATTTCTTTTGCATAATAAGCTGCCAAAATATTCCCAAAGTTTCCTGTGGGAACCACTACATTAATCTGTTCATTTTCTTTTATCTCTCCAGACTCCATAAGCTTTAAGTAAGCATACACATAATAAGCAATCTGAGGTACCAAACGCCCAATATTAATAGAATTTGCAGAGGAAAACTGGA
>JARIAQ010000036.1 GCA_029257775.1 Blautia sp.
GTTCTCATGAGATTTTTCATCTTTTTGTTATGGGAGGCAGTATTTGTCATTTTATTGTAATGTATTTCTTTGTAATGCCAATGCCGATATAGAGTGTGTAAAAAGATAAGAAAATGTGGATAAAGCAGGTATGTCAGAAATCTTTTGTGGATTTAGGCATTTCTGCTTTTTCTTTTTTAAGATTGTACATGAAGTGTTTAAAAAAATACCATGTACAATCTTCTTTTTTTAGAATAAAGTAGTGGCAAATACATATTTGGAGGGAAAAAGATGAAGAAAAAACAAGTCTTAAGCGGAGTACTGGCTGCATCTATGATATTTTGCTCTATGGAAACACCAGTATTGGCAGAGAAAAATGAAGAAACAAATGGGGTGCTCAAAGTGATTTCATCAGATCAGCTTATGTGTGAGGCAAATAGCGAGCATAATGGTGCAGAAATAGCGAAAGCATTTGATGGGAATAGAGGTACTTTTTGGGATGCTGCATGGGAAACGGGAGACAAAGGATTAAATGAAAAGCCGATTCGTGTAGAAGTGAAATTTAATACACCTAAGCTTATTGAAAAATTTGTTTATACACCAAGGCAAGATGATAATCCAAATGGAATGATTTTAGAATATTCTATGACTGGAAAAACGCAGACAGGAGAAGACGTTGTTCTTGTAGAAAATGGGGTTTGGAATAATGATTCTACAGATAAAACAGTTGACATGAATGAAAAAAACAGATTGCAATCTGTTTCATTGGAGATAAAAAAGGGAAGCCTAGGAAATTCTGATTCTGAAACAGCAGCAACAGCAGCGGAATTTTCATTTTATGAAACTGTTTACGAAGCGAAAATTGATCAAGATTTTCTGGCTTTGACAGAGGGACAAAGTAGCCAATTAAATTTGGTAGATGTTACAGGGGAGAACGTCAGTTGGACAAGTAGTAACTCGGAGATTGCTTCTGTTTCAGAAAATGGAACAGTAACGGGAGTAAAAGAAGGAACTACTACTATTACGGGAACTACAGAAAAAGGCGAAGCAGCCTTTTGCGATGTCAGTGTTTCTGCAACATCAGCACCGATACTTCCAGGAAAAATGTTAGTGTTTGAAGATAACTTTAATGGTACAGAACTAGATACAACAAAATGGAACAATTGGTGTGTAGATTTAAAAACTCCGGAACCTTTTCGCTATGGAAATTCACCTGAAGTAGCAGTACATCCGGATAATGCATATGTAAAAGATGGCACACTGCGTCTTTTAGGAAGCAAAGAAGATACAACGTTTGGCGGACAGACCAGTAATTATCGTTCAGGTATGGTTCAGACCAGAGATAAATTCGAGGAAAAGTATGGTTATGTGGAAGCAATGGTAAAAATTCCTAATGTACCGGGCAGCAATCCTGCTGTTTGGACAATGCCAAGAGCTGATGAAGAAAATGGTGGATGGATTTGGGGCGACAAAGATAACTTTGGTGCTGAGATTGATATTTTAGAAAGACCACATCCAGAAGGTGCACCAGAACATGGAGGATTAACTGAGAAATATTGGATTACAATGCACTATGATAATTATGCTTATGATCTTCATAAAAAATTTCATTATCAACCAACAATTAAAAATCCTTATCAGTGGCATAAATTTGGAATGGAATGGACTCCAGAGTATATTAATTTTATGTTAGATGGAGAAGTAGTAGCCACACAGAAAAATGATGTTCCAAATATGAATGAAATTTTTATCCTTAGTTATGGATTAGGTGGTTGGATTGGAAAGATTGCAGATGAGTGTCTTCCAGCAGAAATGAAAGTTGATTACGTAAGATGGTATAAAAATATTAGTGATATTGATAGTAGTATTGCTTTAGATTCAACAGAAATTACTTTACAAGAAGGTATGCAGCAACAGCTGACGGCTTCTATAAATCCTGAAGGAGCTGATTCAGTAGTAAGTTGGGAAAGTTCTGACAATAGCATTGCTTCTGTAGATGAGAATGGTATGGTGAAAGCAGAAAAAGAAGGGGTTGCTTTTGTTACAGCCATTACACAGAAGAAACAATCTGCAACATGTAAAGTAATTGTTAAAAAAGAAGAGAAACCAGATAATGGTGAAGGTGATAATCAATCAAAACCAGAAGAACAGGATAAGCCAAATGATAACAATCAGCAAAATAGTGTTAAGCCAAACAGCAGCGGAAATCAACAAAAACCAGGAACAAGTCAAAACCCAAAAACAGGAGATAGCAATACTATTTTCGTGTATCTGGCATTCGCAACAGGCTCTACAGCTGTAGTTGCAATTACTCTTAGTAAAAAGAGAAGAAAACAGTTAAAAAAATGACATGTGAGATTTGCAAAAAAGATATGTATTAAATAGACAAAAAGTATTAAATTATAGATATCAACCGAGAGGAGAAAAGGAAATGAAAAAGAAAAAAATGTTAGCAGTTCTTCTTTCAGCAGGAATGATGCTTTCACTTGCTGCTTGTGGAACAGAAGATAAAGGGACTGCAGAAAACAAAAAAGAAAATGGAAAACAGAAAATCACAGCGTTAGTTCAGCAATCAAGAAATTTTGATGGACTGCAGAACATGATTAAAAAATTAGAAAAAGAAGAAAATATTAAAATTGATGTGCAGGTAGTGCCAGATGACGAAGCATTAAATATGATAAAAATGAAATTGAATTCAGGAGAATGCCCTGATTTAATTGATTTTAATGTACCGGCTATTTATGACATTGTTGATCCTGCAGCTAATTTTGCAGATATGTCAGAAGAAGACTGGGTAAGCAAACTTAAAATTCCAGAAAATGTGACAGATGATGATGGAAAAATTTATGGATTCCCATTTCTTTCCGTACCAGGAGTACATGGATTTACTTACAATGAAGATGTATTTGCAGAATGTGGAGTAGCTGTACCAAATACTTGGGATGAATTCTTAGATGTATGCCAGACAATTAAGGATAAAGGAATCACTCCAATTTATATGCCAAAAGATACATGGGTACCACAGATACTGATGACAGACAACTTTGCAAAGGCACTTGGCAATGATAAAGTAAAAGAATTCAGCGAAAAAGTAATGAAAAATGAAGCAAAATGGACAGATGTTCCAGAATTTGCGGAAGTAATTGAAAAATACCTTGATTTGTATAAAAAAGGATTCATCAATGATAACTTTACTTCTGCTACATATGATGATGCAATTTTAGCAGTGGCTGAAGGAAAAGCAGCAATGCATTTTAACGGTGACTTTTTTGCGGCATCTGTTCTGGAAGCAAATCCAGATGCAAATGTTGGAATGTTTGCTATGTCTATGACAGACGGAGTAGATGCAATGACAGAAAATATGTCTTCAGCAGGATTCGTTGTTTATAAAAATTCCAAGAACTTGGATACAGTTAAAAAAGTATTGAATCTCTGGGCTACACCAGAATATGCAAATTTATATTTTGAAGATCGTCCAGCATTTCCAGCATTTGAAGGTGTAGATGGCGGCGAAGTACCAGAATATCTTAAAGAAGTAAATGAGAAATTTATTGATCCTGGAAAAGTAATTCCAGAGTTCAATTACTCTGTAATGGATTTAAATCCTTTATTTGAAAGTACATTATATGTTTATTACGTAGATGCTCCGGCAAAAGGTAATATGGATGGAAAACAGATGATGGAAAAATTCCAGGGAGATTTTGAACAGTATATGAAAGATCAGGGTACAGATGGATTTTAATGTCTAACTTAAAGGGTTGCCAGATGTGCAACCCTTTTTGATTCAAGAAAGAGGTGTTTATTATAAATAAGAAACAGTTATCAAAGACCTATCCAATGTGGTTGGGAATTCCAGCAGGATTAATTTATACGGTATTCTTTATCGTACCAATTATTACAGCATTTTTCTATTCTTTTACTGATTGGAATATGGATCGTATGGGAGATGCCAAATTTATTGGATTGAGAAATATAGTGAATCTGTTTCAGGATGAAGTATTTCTGCGATCCTTGTGGAATACATTGCTTTTTGCTTTTAGTACAACAGTTTTAAAAACAATCGTAGGATTACTTTTGGCACTATTAGTTGTACAGAAGTTTAAAGGCAATAGTATTTTTAGAACGTTATTTTATCTTCCATGTGTATTAAGTTGTATGATTGTAGGTTTATTATTTACAGGTGTATTGAAAAAGGATGGACTAATTAATAATTTCCTTATTGCAATTGGACATGGAGATTTAGCAAGAGACTGGCTGGGAAGTTATGGAACAGCAATTTTGTGGATTATTATAATAGAAGTTTGGATGTGGGCTGGATTTACCATGTTTTTGTTTATATCCGGATTGCAGTCTATTTCACGAGAATATTATGAAAGCGCTCAGATTGATGGAGCTTCTAGCTGGCATCAATTCCAAAAAATCACCCTTCCGTTGTTGGCACCATCATTTACAGTGGTTGTAACACTAAATATTACAGGAGGCTTAAAGGTATTTGATCTTGTATATTCATTGACTGGAGGCGGACCTGGATTTGATACGCAGGTATTAAGTACATATACTTACAGAGCATTTGGTATGGGATTACTCGGAAAATCCAGCGCCAGTGCGTTAATTCTTTCGGTATTTATTGTGGGAGTTACATTTTTACTGAATAAATTTTTAAGATCTAGGGAGGTAGATACATAATGAAAAAGAAAAAAGTAAAGAAGTTAATGATTATATTGATTCTTCTGCTTATTTCCAGTGTATATATTATTCCGATTATTATGATGGTATTTGGTTCTTTTAAAACTCAGGGAGAAGCCCTACAGATGAATTTAAAATTACCAGAACACTTGCAATTTTCCAATTATTTGCATGTTATTGAAACAGGAGGAATTCTAAGAGGATATATAAACAGTTTGATTATAACTGTAGCAGCAGTAGCTGTTATTATTATTTTTGGTTCTATGACAGGAATTGTAATTTCAAGAAGAGCAGATAAAAAAGGACAAGGTTTATATTATTACTTTGTTTTTGGATTAACAGCAACGATGCAGATGGTTACTACATATGCTTTGATTTTAAAGTTACATATTTATGGAACATACCTAAGCGTTATTATGGTACTTGCAGCAATTAATCTTCCATTTGCGGTCATTACTTTTTCAAGCTATGTAAAAGGAATTCCTAAAGAAATTGATGAGGCAGCAATTATGGATGGTTGTAATGTATTTCAACTTATTTTTAAAATATTGTTGCCAATTATGAAGCCAATTACCATTACAAACTTGATTATTGCAGCTATTGGTATTTGGAATAATTTCCAAGTTCCACTTTATTTAATGAGTAGTTCTGAACGAACAACAATTCCGATGATGATATTTAATTTCTATGGATTATATTCCAGAGATTGGAATTATGTATTTGCTGCATTGGTAATTACAGTGCTTCCAATTGTTATTTTGTATTTATGCTTGCAAAAGTACATAGTAGAAGGAATGACATCAGGCGCAGTAAAAGGTTAATTATAGCTTTTCATGAAATAACATATAGAGTATGATGAAAGAAAAAACGTCAGGGGGAACAACATGAGAAAACTAAAATATCAGACAAAATTTCTTTTATATCATACAGGAATTATGTTGTTGATTATTCTCGGTACCGTAGGATACTTTTACAGTGTGCTGGTTGACGAGATGAAAGAAAAAGAATATAAAGACTTTCAAATTATTGCAGAAAAGACCGCAACACAGCTGGATATTTTGTTTTATGATATGGATCGGACAGCATTACAAATTGCGGCAAATCCCAGTATTGTAAGCATTTTTCAAGGGCTTTCAGGAACGGTGGAGGAAAATTATTTTATGGTTCATCCTGTTGTGAAGGGTGACGTGAAAAAAATGTTGGAATCTTACAATTTTAAAAATGATGGACATTCCAGAATATGTCTTTATAACAAATATAATGATTTTGTATGTACATCCAATCGTGCCGTTACAGAGGAAGGTATAATACAGTTTTTTGAAAGTAGTACATTTCAGGATATACAGAAATTTTTTAATCAGAATAATAAATTTGTATATTATAGAGAGCCGGAGACAGATATTCTGGCTTTAGGAGAAAAGAAGAGGGTAGATTATCTGGCCGTAGTAAGGGAAATTAAAGACTATTATTCCAATAGTACAAGATGCGGATACATTGAAGTTCAAGAATCAACAAAAAAATTGGATGAAATTTTAGCAGATTTTGAACCAGGCGTGCGGATAGAATTGTTTAATGAGCAGGATAAGATGATTTATAATACTGGAAAAATGATAAAGCGGAAAGATAAGAATTTTTATGAAACAGAAATAACGCTTGAAAATGCACCTTATGTGGTGAAATTTTATAAGAATCCTACAGAATATAAGCAAGCCATGAAACAGTTTTATTTTGTCTTGGCAATAGTTGTCATTATTATTATGATTGTGGCAATTATGCTGGAAAAGATATTAGTCAAACATTTGTCTAAACCTTTTGTGAATTTGAATCACTCTTTGGAATCGGTTACTATGGATAATTTACATGTAGATATTGTAGATGAAGATTCTACAGATCTTGTGCGTAGGTTGGATGATTCTTTTAATGCTATGTTGAAGAAATTAAATGATAGTATGCAAAAGCAGATTACAGCCAAAACAAATGAAGTAAAGTCTCATTTTTTTGCTTTGCAGTCTCAAATGAATCCACATTTTCTTCATAATATATTAGCTATTATTTCTATGGAATCACAGGTAGATGGAAATAGAAAGATTCCTGATATATGTCGAAGACTGGGAGATATTCTTCGGTATAATTCCCAGATGGGAGATGGATATAGCACAATAGAGCAAGAATGTACAATTGCGGAAGACTATATGTTACTTATGAAAGTAAGATATGAAGAATTATTTGAATATAGTATTCAGATTGATGATCATACAGGTCAACTGCGAATTCCTAAATTGATTGTTCAGCCGTTGTGTGAAAACTGTTTTCAGCATGGATTAAAAAATGTTGAACCAATATGGAAGATTGATATCCATGCATGGCATGAAGAAAAACGCTGGTTTATAAAAGTGAAAGATAATGGAAGTGGTTTTTCAGAAGAATTTTTAAATCGTTTTCAAGAAGAAAAAGAAAACATGGAAAAAAGAGATATTAAATCAGTGTTAGAAAACATTTCTATTGGAGGATTATGTCTTCCTAATATATATACAAGAATGAAAATAGAATATGGGAAAACATTTGTATGTGAATTATATAATGAAGAGCGTGGAGCAGTTGTATTACTGGGAGGTGAAATAAATGATCAGAGTTCTAATTGCTGAAGATGAGATTCCCCTTCTTCGTGGAATTAAAATCATGATTGAGAAGGTTAATCCAGAGTTTTCTGTGGTGAAATGCGCACATAATGGGAAGGAAGCAATAGAATATCTGGAAAAAAATCCAGTAGATGCAGTCTTTACAGATATTAATATGCCTCTGGCTGATGGAATTGAGGTAATGAAATTTGTAGAAAAAAAATATCCGGAAGCGGCGAAAGTTGTTATTAGTGGATATAGTGATTTTAAATATGCACAGGAAGCTATGCGTTGTGGGGCAAAAGAATATCTTTTAAAACCTATTGTACAGGAAGAGTTAGAGAAAATTTTAGGTTGTATTCAAGAAACGTATAAAATGAGACAGTTAAAAAAACAGAAAGATATGTTGCAGGACGTTATTTATGCAAGTAAAAAGACAATAGGAGAAGGAAAAGTTCAGATTGTTTATTTTTGTGCAGGTCCCATGATGAGAGAAGGTATGGAAGAGAGCGTTGCAGAGTGCGGATTCTGGAAAAATATCCAAATAGAAGAAGTTGCTGCCCATCTTTTGCCAAGTGATACAAGCATTTATGCATTTGAAAAAAATCAGGCAAATGAAAAAATTTTTCTTCTTGTTCCGAAAGAAAAAGTTGATTTACAAAGTTTTTGTGTAAAATTTGTAGAGAAAATGCAAGAAAATAAAATATGCGTTACCGCTGCATACCATGAAGAAGTAATTGAAATGCAGCAAATCCCAACGATAAGTCATCACCTTAGGAAAGTTGTACAAGAAAATATTTTGTTTGCAGAAAGTAGTATTGTTGATGACAAGAGTAAACAGAATAACAACGATGAATTCTGGAGATTGTATTCTACAATGACAGATATTTCTCCTGAGAAAGAACAGATTGTTTTAAAGGAAGCAGAAGATATTTTTAATAAGAAAAAGATACGTCAAAAAGAATGTATTAATATGCTTCAAATATTTTTAGAAACTTTTATGGAGAATAATGATAGTAGAGATGAAGTTGATGAGGAAATGGTATGGAATCTGATTATGTATTCACAGAATACGCAGCAGCTTTTTGAAAATCTCAGAAAAATATTAGATCAAAAATGGCAGTCTAGACAATCAGAGACCACAGAAGATCTTATGAAAAAGTTAGATTTATATATTAAAGAACATATGGCTGAACCCATTACAGCGGCATCTCTTGCAACAAAATTTGGACTTGTAGCTCCCTATTTAAGTAGACTATTTAAAGAATACAGTGGATATACATTGTCACAATATATTCAAAAAATACGTTTAGATCGTGCGAAAAATTTATTGGATTTGGATGAGGAGATTTTAGCAAAAGATGTTGCAGAAATGGTGGGATATTCCAATCCGCTTTACTTTTCCAAAATATTTAAGAAAAAAGTAGGAGTTTATCCATCGGAATACCGAAAGAAAAAATATTAAAAAGAAAGTCCTATAAGGCCGGAGGAAAATATGATATTTGATTTATCTATGCTTCATGGAAACAGAAGAGAGATGACAGAGTTATTTCTGCAAAATCAAGGATACCGATGTAAGTCAGGTGGAGTTATAGTGGAATATTCTCAATGGGATAAAAAAGTCCTGAAGGTAAAGTATGATGGTAAAGTAATCAAGATATTTGGAAATCAGGATGTGCACTTTTATAGGGGATTACATATTTTTTTACAGGAATATAAAAATAGATGTAATCAGCCATTTGAAATCAAAGAAAGATGTTATTTTTCAGAAACAGGTTTGATGCTGGATTGCTCCAGAAACGGAACAATTAGTATAGATATGTTAAAAGAATTCATACGTCTATGCGCAGCTTGTGGAATGAATCAACTTTATCTTTATATGGAAGATGTGTATGAGATTCCAGAAGATCCTCATTTTGGGGCATACAGAAGTAGATATAGCTTTGAAGAATTAAGAGAATTAGATCAATACGGAAATAAGATTGGTGTAGAGTTAATTCCGGCTATACAAACGTTGGCACATTTACATACTTATCTTCGCTGGCCAAAAACCAAGTATTTACAAGATACAGAAGATATTCTTTTAGCTGAATCAGAAGATACAGAAAAATTTGTTCGTTTGATGATCAGTCATGCATCAAGACCATTTTCTACGAAGAAGATACATGTGGGAATGGATGAAGCAGATTTATTGGGACTTGGGAAGTATTTAAAAATTCATGGTTATAAAGAACGATATGAAATTATGACAAAGCATTTAGACATGGTGCATAAAATTTGTAAAGAAAAAGGGCTGGAAGTCATGATGTGGAGCGATATGTTCTTTCGCTTGAAATCACCGACAGGTGATTATTATGATCTTCCCGAAGATACCGAATTTAATCTTCCACAACCAATACCAAAGGATTTGACATTGGTATACTGGGATTATTATCAGCATGAGAAAAGTGTTTATGATAAAAATATCCGTTTGCATGAAAAACTGACAGATAACTTACGATTTGCCGGGGGTGGATGGACTTGGAATGGCATCGCACCTAATTACAGAAAAGCTTGTGCAACATTAAAAGAAGGTCTTGCGTCTTGTAGAAGTCAAGGAGTGGACAAGGCATTTTGTACTTTTTGGTTTGACAATGGAACAGAAACACCTGTAAGAACAGCCATTTATTCAGCCATTTATTTTGCTCAACTTTGTTATCACGAAGAAGTGGAAAAAGAAGTATTTGATAAATGGCTTATACAGATGACAGGATATGAGCAAAAAGCATATGAGCTTTTAGATGCATTTGATAGTCCGACAGGAGTTCTTTATGAAAATCGCAATGCAGATAATCCTTCTAAATATATACTGTATCAAGATGTATTGGCGGGGTTGTTTGATGGTCAGATTGCAAAGTTGAATTTGGATACATATTATGAAACATTATATGAGCAGTTAAAGAACCTTTCTAAAAAAGGCACAAGTATGGATGAGGTATTTCTGTATTATCAAGTTTTAGCAGGTGTTCTTTCCAAAAAAGCAATGTTGGGTGTGAATTTGCGTAGAGCTTATCAAATAGAAGATAAAGAAAAACTTTTAGAGTTAAAAGAACAGATCACTACATGTGCATCAGAAATTCAAAAGTTAAAAGAAGAAAGAAAGAAAATCTGGTTTACGGAATGTCGACCTTTTGGATTTGAGGTTCTGGATATTCGTATTGGTGGTATTTGGATTCGTTTAAATAGCGCTGTACAGAGAATAGAATCTTATTTGGAAGGTGCCGTAGATAAATTAGAAGAGTTGGAAGAACCAATGATTCTTTATGATAAAGACACTGCAGATGAAAATCATAGTCTGTGTATGTCAAATTTCTGGCAAAATATTGTAAGTGCTGGAAATATTGCTGGTATATAAAAGTTCAGAAAGGAAAAGATGATGGAAAAATTAATATTAAATGTAATCCACCGTCCAGAGATGGTTCCGGAGTATGCAGAAAAGGTTACAGGACATGGAAAGGAAGAGGATATTTCCAGAGATTCTTTATTAACAGAGAGTCTGGATATATTTAAGACACAACAGGAGATTGCTCATAAGAATGGATTAAAGACAACAATTCAGATGACATATGCCAGTCTTTTTAATGATGAGGCTGTTGAAATAGCAAAAGAGCATCATGAAAAATATGGAGATGAAATTGCACTTTCCTTGTTAGGACTTCCCTGTGAAGAATTTCGTAAAAAATACAAAACAAAGGATTTTTGTATCTGGATGTTTTCTATGGAAGATAAAAAGGCAATTGTAAAAGATGTATTTGAAAAGTTTTATGAGAAATTTGGATTTTATCCAGAATCTACAGGAAGCTATTATATTGATGCAGAACTGATGAATTTTATCAAAAAAGAATATCCATCTATAAAATGTGCAGTAGCAACCTGTTGGGAGGAAGGACCAAAAGCTTATCATACTTGTAATAATTCATGGTATACCTTGTTTGATGGAGGCCCATGGAATCCATGGATTCCATCCAAACAAAATATTCATGCTCCAGCAGCAAATCAGGAGGAAGATTGTGGAGTTGTAGCCATTCCTCATTTATCCAGAGATTTACTTGCTTGTTTTGATGGAAATGGATCTAATTTTGGGACACATCCACAGAATGTTTTACGTGGTATGATTTATCAAGATGGAGAATACCCATACTTGTATAATTTAATTGATCAGTATAGAAGCTTAGGAAAATATAATCGTGGCTATGCTTATAATATGATGTTTGTGGGACCAGGCTGGATGAATAAAATGGGACGCTGGGAAGCACCATATGAATTGCTTTTAAAAAGCTATGAAGATGGAATGGCATACTATGGAAAATTGAAAAAAGAGGGATTATTAGAAGAGCAGACTATGAGTGAATTTGCAGATTACTATCGTTCTACTCATACATATCAGCAGCCAGAATGTGCCCTTTGGAGAGACATTTTATACGGATCAGATAAACAATATTTCTGGTATGCAGATCCATATATGCGTACTTGCCTTGATATGAATCAGGGAGGTGCTCTTATTGATTTGCGGCCATATGCAGCAAAATTAGAGTGGCCAGTTGGAATTGGAACAAAACATGTGCAAGATGCCAGCTATCCATTTTTGATTCAGGCAAATTATAGAGCCGGTTATTTTACTCATTACGCAGGAGAAGGGACAATCAAGAGTCTGAAAGTAACTTATAAAGGGGAAGAAGTAGACTTATGCTTATGTAGAACCAAAGCCCATTATAGTGAAGAAGGTAAAATACATCAGGTAATGCTTGATCCGGTAACCATTGAATTTTCAGATTTAACCTTGGAGATAACTTCAACTTTTGTATTTGAAGAAGGAAGTTCTAAAATACAAATTATTCGTGAAATAACAAACAGTAGTAATCCAGATGCATATGTAGAGTTTAATGAGTATATTACAGCATGCTATGGAACAACAGAATATCCGGAGGATATGAGTAATGTTGTTTTATCTGTAAAGAATCATGAAAAAACAGAAGAATTAAAATATGCCTATAAGTGCAGAGAAGCAGAATTAGAAGAAGCACAGGAAGTATCTGCATCCATCCCAGAAATTGAAACACGAGTAAGTGTAAATTGTGAAGAAAGTGAAATGAAAGGGTATTATAGAGAAGGGTATGCATTTAGTCCAATGTTTACACTTGGAATGAAGAAAGCTTTGAAGAAAGGAGATAAATTAAAAACATGGCTCAGTCTGGAAAAGGAAAATTAAATTATCGTTGTCCATCTTGTTTTATGAGAGACTTAGATATTGATATGTTTTATGACAAAGAAAAAGAGGAATATTATTGTCTTAGATGTTGTTACACAGGGAAAGAAGAAGATGTAATACAAAAAAATCAGATGGCAAGATTTCGTTATAGAAGTATGTTAAAAAGATACACAAAATTTGAATAGTAGTGATTATTTTTTATGAAGCTGTCGCTTTAATGATGAAAATCGTGAAGCGGCAGCTTTCTTATTGGTTTACTTATTTATTAAATTAATTGAAAATGTTCCATTGCTTTATAAATACCATCTTCTTCAATAGAAGAAGTTACATAAGAACAAATATTTTTAATGGGCTCTACTGCATTGCCCATGGCAACGCTATGGGGAACAGCTTCAAGCATGGCTCTGTCGTTTTCGCTATCGCCGAAGACATAGCAGTCGTTTTTATCTTTTTGTAAATATTCGCATAGAAAATCAATACCGGTTGCTTTTGAACATCCTTTTTGAATAATTTCATACATATGATTAGAACGGTCAATACACTCAAAATAATGGGATAAATAGGATTTTAAGCGTTCGTTTTCTGGTGTAGGGGGCAGTATTGCAAGAAGTTTGTCATAAGCCAGAGTATCGCTTTTTAATACATCTTCGATGTTTTCCCCTTTAATCTGAAAGAGTTTTTCGGCAGCAGTAATCCACTGGTCTGCATTTGGCAAGGTATGGTCAAAGTAAATAGCATGGGAAGCTTCATAAAGGACAGGAACATTATGTTCACGTAACTTGTATACAAGATCTTTACAGAAATCGTTTGGAAGTTTTTGAGAAAATAATTCTTTATTATGAAGAAAGATATTTGTACCACACCCACATACATAACCATCAAAACCTAAATCGGATATTTTCGTTGGAAGACTGTTTTTCGTTCTGCCAGTATTAATAAATAAAAGATGTCCGTTGTCTCGAGCTTTTTTTAAAGCGAGTTTTGTGCTTTCAGGCATAATACCCGGACCTTCCGTTATAAGCGTACCATCAATATCAAAAAATAAGAGCTTAGATGTCATATATAAAAGTCCTTTCTAAAGTTTATTTATTTCCGTATTTCTATGAGGTATTTTAGAACAAAAAGAAAAGGATGTAAAGGATTTCTGACCTTGTTGTTTTGCCATAAAAACTATGCTATATTGAAATTAGCTAAAGTACAGAAAGGAGAGTTCCCATGGATTATAGGACAAACAGAAATAAAATAAAAAGAAGGCTTTCCATTGCCAATGCTATTAACGTTATATACACAACTTTTTTATGTTTGGCAGAAATTCCTGTGGCAGTGGGGATTAAATTGAGCCATAATCAAATGGCAAAGTTGATGGATGGTGTACAAAATGCAGATGCAGAAAGTTATATGGGTGGGTACCAAATTGTTGGCGGACTTTTTGGTGCAGGTGCAATGGCAATGGCTTTGGTCATGTTATATCTGATTTTGGCAGTGAGCATCTTTTATTTAGTGCTTTTTTTAATAGACACGATTATAGGATATCGCACTCAATTCAGATTAAAGAGAGAAGATTACAGCGAGATTCTTGCAAAAAAAATTAAAAAAAATGCAGTTTTTAAATGCGTTTTGGCGTTGCTGGTAATGATTCCTGTTGGTTACTTTATATACAGTGTGCAGTCTTTTGGCATGCTCATTGTAATCATTCCCCAGGTAGTTGTTATGGCGTTGGCAATTAGTATTCTTAGACTATTGAAAATTTCTCAAGAAAATAAGGATATATTTTGATTTTCCATGTTTTATGCAACAAATTAACAAATTTTAAATACAAAATTATATAGTAACTCTTAGCAATGAATTATATAATAAGCGTATAGAAATGCAATCGTATAAAGAAGAATCGTCAGGAGGAAATGAAATGGCAATTTATTATAAAAATAATATGTTTTATCTTCATACAAAAAATTCAACATATCAGATGAAGGTAGAAAGAGATTTCCTGCTTCATGTGTATTATGGACCTTATGTTGGAGAAACAGACATGTCTTATTTGATTAAAAATATAGACAGAGGATTTGCAGGTAATCCAGATGGAATAACAGAAAAGGGATTTTCTTTGGAAACACAGCCTTTAGAATATCCGGCTTATGGAACAGGGGATTTTAAAAATGATTGCCTGAAAGTTGTGTATGCAGATGGCAGTCATGTGACCGATTTAAAATATGTTTCTTACGATATAAAAGAAGGAAAATATGCCTTAGAAGGACTTCCGGCTATGTATCAGGGAGAAGAAGATGTTCAAACTCTGGAAATTGTGTTGAAGGATGAATATAAGAATCTGGAAGTTGTATTATATTATGGAGTTTTTGAAAATCTGGATATTATTACAAGAGCTTGTAAAATTATAAATAAGGGAAAAGAAAAAGTAAATGTTTTAAGAGCATATTCTATGTGCCTTGATTTTACTTATAAAGATATGGATTTTATCCATTTTTATGGAAGACATGCAATGGAAAGAACTATGGAGCGCACACCTCTTCTTCACGGAATGCAAAGCGTGGGAAGTAGAAGAGGATTCTCCAGTCATCAACATAATCCTTTTGTAATATTATGTAAACAGGATGCCACAGAAGAATCTGGCTGGTGTTATGGAGCCTCTTTTGTATATAGTGGAAACTTTGCGGCAGAGGCAGAAGTAACACAGGTTGATGGTACACGTTTTACAATGGGAATTCATGATGCACAGTTTAATTTTGAACTTCAGCAAGGTGAAGCATTTGTTACACCTGAAGTCCTTTTAAGTTTTTCCCCTGTGGGACTGGGACAGTTATCCAGAAATTATCATAAAGCCATTCGCTATAATTTGTGTAGAGGAAAATATAAGACAGCAAGACGTCCTATTCTAATTAATAACTGGGAAGCAACTTATTTTGACTTTAACACAGAAAAATTATTGGATATAGCAAAAGAAGCTAAAAATCTGGGCATTGAAATGTTAGTTATGGACGATGGCTGGTTTGGCAAGAGAGATGACGATGTCAGTGGACTTGGAGACTGGTTTGTAAATGAACAGAAGTTAGGTGGAAAACTGAAGGATCTGGTAGATGGTGTAAATGAAATAGGGTTAAAGTTTGGTATTTGGTTTGAACCGGAAATGATTTCAGAAGACAGTGATCTTTACAGAGCACATCCGGACTGGGCATTACAAATTCCAGGAAGAGCGCCTACAAGAGGAAGACAGCAGTTAGTTCTTGATTTTTCAAGAGAAGATGTAAGGTCTTGTATTTTTAATCAGATGTGTGAAATTCTGGAATCTGCAAATATTGAATATGTAAAATGGGATGCTAATCGTCATTTAACAGATGTGTGGTCTGCAATGGTATCATCCGAGCGTCAAGGTGAAATTTTCCATCGTTATATTCTGGGATTATATGACTTTTTGGAGAAAATCACTCAGAGATTTCCTGATATTTTATTTGAAGGATGCAGCGGTGGAGGAGGAAGATTTGATGCAGGCATGATGTATTATCATCCTCAAATCTGGTGCAGTGATGACACAGATGCCATTGAACGTTTGGAAATTCAGTATGGAACTTCTTTCGCTTATCCAATTTCAACAGTAGGTTCTCATGTTTCTGTATGCCCTAATCATCAGACAGGAAGAACTGTATCCATGAAAACCAGAGGAGTAGTGGCAATGTCAGGTACTTTTGGTTATGAATTAGATGTTACAAAGATGTCTGAAGAAGATAAACAGATGGTGAGAGAACAAATTGAAGACTTTAAGAAATATTATGACTTAATTCAAAATGGAGATTATTATCGACTGACAGATGATGGAAGAAAATCACCATTTGTTGCATGGCAGTTTGTATCTCAGGATAAGAAAGAAGCTCTTGTAAATGTAGTAGTTCTTAGAGCAAGAGCAAATGCTATGTTGCATATTGTGCATATCAAGGGGTTAGATCCTGAAAAATTATATTCCATAGAAGAAACAGGGGAAAAACTTTCTGGTAGAGCACTGATGAGTGGAGGTTATCCAATTCCGATTATGGAAAATGATTATCAGGCATGGCAGATACATTTGGTTGTATGTGAATAAGTAACAGGGGTAGGGAAAAATGTTTACAAAATTTCTGGAAGATGAGTTTTGGTATGGCGGTGCAGTATATGAAGGGTACCGACAACCAATAGGGCAGATGGATTCTATTGAATGGGATTTTCGAGAAAATCCTACAGCCAATCAAATAATGCCTTTCTTTTTATCTACAAAAGGAAGATATATCTGGAGTGAAGATGGATTTAAAATTTGCTTTCATGAAGGCGAAATACAAGCAGAAGGCAAAAGTGAAATTGTTTTAGAAGAAGGATATGAATGTTTAAGAGGTGCTTATTTAGCAGCAATGAAAAAACATTTTCCTTTTCATGAAATTCGCTTATCAGAACGTTTTTTTGAAGCACCGGTATATAATACCTGGATAGAATTAACTTTTTATCAAAAACAGGAAAAAATTTTAGAATATGCACAGGGAATCTTAGATCATGGACTTCCCCCAGGAATCCTTATGATTGATGATGGCTGGTCACCTTATTATGGAAAATGGGAGTTTCGGAAAGATTATTTTCCAAATGCAGAGAAAATGATAGAACAGCTTCACGAAATGGGATTCCAAGTTATGCTTTGGATATGTCCATTTGTAACTCCTGATACCATAGAATACAGAGAAACCCGAGACAAGCATTTATTAATAGAGACACCTCAAGGGAAACCTAGAATTTTAGAGTGGTGGAATGGATATTCAGCGGCTATTGATCTGACAAACCAAGAAGCTTTAAATTGGATGAAAAAACAGATGGATGAGTTACAGGAGATCGGTGTAGACGGTTTTAAATTTGATGCAGGTGATTCTTACTACTATACATCGGGAGATCGCTTGCACAGGGAAGCGAGTACAGATGAATTGTCCAGACTTTGGGCGGCGTTTGCAGAACCATATGCTTTTAATGAATTACGTGTTTGTTTCAAAACAGGCGGCTATTCTTTGATGCAAAGATTATGTGATAAACATCATACATGGGATGAAAAAGGAGTAGGCGGGTTAATACCGGGGACTATTTTACAAGGGCTTACCGGTCATCCTTTTGGAAGTCCGGATATGATTGGCGGAGGAGAATATTTGAATTTTCAAGAATGCAGTAAAGAAAAATTTGACGCCGAATTATTTGTAAGATACTGTGAAATTGCTTCTCTGATGCCTGTTATGCAATTTTCTGCTGCACCATGGAGACTCTTAAATGAAGAAGATTATCAAAGAGTTCTTACTGCAATGGAAGTAAGAAAGAAATATTTGCCTAAGATTATGGAAGTTGTTCGAAATGCATATAAGACAGGAGAACCTATTGTTCGCCATATGGAATATGTTTTTCCTAATCAGGGTATGGAAAAAATCATGAATCAATTCATGATAGGAGAGAATCTTCTAGTTGCACCTATTGATACCCCAGGAACTACATCCAGAGTCCTACGAATTCCAGAGGGAAAATGGAGACTAGAGGATAAAATATTTATAAGCAGTGGGGAGGACTTTTCTTTTGAACAGAAAAATGGTCCGCTGGTTATAGAGAAAATTGTATAAGAAAAACAAAAAAGCTCCTGCGGGAGCTTTTTGTGTTTATTTCTCTAAAAAGGGTTTAAACATTCGATAGAAGAAAAAAGAATTCAGATAAGCAGTTAAAGCAAAGCCGAAAAAGAACCAACAACATGCATATAGAGGCAAGAGCTTTAAATCTTGATAAGTCATAAACATCGGAAGAATAGAAATTACAGCAATTATGAGAGTAGAAGGAAAATGCATAAAGGCAAATACCAGGGCGTTTTTAATCAAATTAAAAGTTGTATTTGAAAATGCTGCAATAACAGGGAAGATATAAAGGGCTAAAATAATAAAGAGTCCACTGATTCCTAAAGAAAGATAGAAAAATATCCTGCCCATAGAAGTTATATTATTCTGCAAAAAGCGCATATTGGTAAATAGAACAAATCCACTTGCCAGAAGAAGCAGCCAAATAATCAGAGATTGTATAAAGTTTTGTTTAAAAGCACGAAAGAACGTTTTTGTTGTCCCGTTATTATTACCTTTTACAGACCGAAGCATGCAATGATACAGTGCGGTAAGAGAAGGTCCAATGGTAATAATAGGAATACAGCATAAAAGAAAAAGTAAATTAGCAATAATAATGTCTCCCAGTTTGTTGAAGAAAATATGAACAGGGTTATTTTCATTAAGTAAATTCATAAGGAAGAGTCCTTTCCGGCATATGCCATAAAATTCTATGAGGTATTCTAGCATTTATTTGTAAAGAATGCAAAGAAAAATTATTTTTGGTATGTAGAAAATAAGCTATATGGAATAAAGTGATTAAAGTATGGTGAAATGATGAAAATGTGTAAAAATATAGAAAAAAAGTAGCAATTTATTAGGTGAAACAATGGGATATAAAAAATATAATGGAGATTAAATTGGGTAAATAGAACTATAATACGCTATAAAACAGGAAAAATTATGCAATCCATACAAATAGATAACATTTTTCCATATAATAAAAACATATATCTATTTAACAAATTTCCATATACAATTATAATAAGTGCAACAGTTGACGAGTCATAAAAGAATGGAAATATGACTAAAGAGCTATTAAAGGAGGAAAACAATATGAAATTTAAGAAAGTAATGGCATTGGCATTAGCAAGTGTAATGACATTTTCAATGGTAGCTTGTGGTAACGGATCTTCTGATTCAAAGGGAAACGGCGATAAAGATTCTAAATCAGAAGGCGGAGAGTTATCTGTTTCTATTTGGGACGCAAATCAGGAGCCTGGAATTAAAGAAATCCTTGCAGATTTCACAAAAGAAACAGGAATCAAAACAAAACTTACTGTTGTTAAATGGGATGAATACTGGACAATGTTAGAAGCAGGTGCACAGGGCGGTTCCCTTCCTGACGTATTCTGGATGCATTCTAATGAAAGCCAGAGATATATGTCCAATGACATGCTTCTTGATTTAACAGATAAAATTGCTAAAAGCGATAAGATTAAAACAGAAAATTATCCAGAAGATATTTGGGGTCTGTATACTTATGAAGATAAATATTATGCAGTTCCAAAAGATGTGGATACCATTGCTCTGTGGTATAACAAAAAAATGTTTGATGAAGCCGGACTTGAATATCCTACTCCAGAATGGACTTGGGACGATGTAACAGAGGCAGCTAAAAAACTGACAAAAGAAGATGGAAGTCAGTATGGTATTGCATTAAGAAATGATAATACACAGTCTGGATATTATAATATGATTTATGATAATGGTGGATATATCATTAATGATGATAAAACAAAATCAGGAATGGATGATCCAAAAACAGTAGAGGCTATGGAAGTATTAGAAGGCTGGATTAAAGATGGCGTTATGCCTTCTATTGAAACTATGTCTGAAAACGCAGAAGATGTACTGTTCCAGTCCGGTAAAGTAGCGATGGTTCCTCAGGGATCTTGGATGGTTGCTGCTTACAGAGATAATGAATATACTGCAGAAAACTGTGATTTAGTAGAACTTCCTAAAAATGCTAAGACAGGAAGAAGAGCTTCTGTATATAATGGACTTGGATGGGCTGCATCAGCAAATGGAAAAAATACAGAAAATGCTTGGAAATTGATTGAATATCTTGGATCTGAAGAAGCACAGACAAAACAGGCGGAACTTGGTATTACAATGTCTGCATTTAAAGGAACATCTGATGCTTGGGCAAAATCAGCAGATTTCAATCTTCAGGCTTATCTGAATATGATGGATGATATGGAAATCAGACCATATTCTAAATCTACAGTAACATGGGAAAATGAAAATAACGAAATTTTAAAGAGTGTTTATACTGGCCAGAAGACTATGAAAGATGCTTGCAAAGAAATGGCTGAACAGATGAATGAAAAATTAGCAGAGGAATCTAAATAACAAGAATGTAAAATAGCAGGCAGATTCGAAAGGATCTGCCTATATTAAAAAAAGGAGTGATTTTACGTGGCAAAGAAAAAGAAGGTGGCACATACAAGTCGAGAACGAAGCGAATTCTTGTGGGGCTGGCTGTTTATTCTTCCAACGGTAATAGGATTAATTATTTTAAATATAATTCCAATTTTTCAAACGGTTTACCAGAGTTTCTTTAAGACAGGAGACTTTGGAAGAGGAAATGTATTTATTGGATTTGAAAATTATACGAAAGTTTTCGGAGATGCAGAGGTATGGCAGGCTCTCGTTAACACATTTAAATACGCAATTGTGGAAGTACCTTTTTCCATTATGATTGCATTGGTTCTGGCAGTGCTTTTGAACCGAAAAATGAAAGGTCGTTCCGTTTATAGAACAATCATATTCCTTCCTATGGTAGCCGCTCCCGCAGCAGTTGCAATGGTATGGAGATGGTTGTTTAATTCTGATTTCGGTCTTCTTAATAATGTTTTTGATTTAAATGTAAAATGGGTTTCCAGTCCTAAAATTGCAGTATTTTCTATTGCAATCATTGGAGTATGGTCCATTATTGGTTACAATATGGTACTTTTTCTGTCAGGACTTCAGGAAATACCACATGACTTTTATGAGGCAGCTGAGATTGATGGAGCAACGGGAATAAAAAGCTTTTTCCATATTACAATTCCGTTATTATCTCCAACTATTTTCTTTGTGCTTGTAACTCGTATTATTGGATCACTTCAGGTGTTTGATCTGATTTATATGGTAATGGATAAGAGTAACCCGGCATTAAATAAAACTCAGTCATTGGTATACTTATTCTATCGATATGCATTTGTTAACAAGAATATGGGCTATGGTGCAACAATTGTAGTTCTTCTTCTTGTAATCACCATGATTATTACAGTGTTCCAGATGATTGGACAGAAAAAATGGGTATTCTATAATTAAGGAGGAGAGCAGAATGAATAGTATGGAAACAAAAAAGAAGATCATTAATGCTGTCATACATCTTGTGCTAATCCTTGTATCAATTACGATGCTGGTGCCTTTTTTATGGATGATACTTACAGCTTTTAAATCTGTTACAGAAGCAACATCAGTAGATCCTTTTGTAATCTTTCCAAAGGTATGGAGAACAGAAGCATTTACTTCCGTTGTTAAAAATATGAATTTTCTTGTTTTATATAAAAATACATTGTTGTTAATTTTCTTCCGTGTATTATGTGCGGTTTTAACAGCTACAATGGCAGGCTACGCTTTTGGACGTCTGCATTTTAAAGGAAGAGATTTTTGTTTTGGATTGGTGTTATTCCAGATGATGGTACCAGTACAAATCTTCATTATTCCACAGTATTTGATGGTTAGTAAAATGTGAATGCTGACTACAATCTTTGCACTGGTATTTCCGGGTATGGTAACAGCATTTGGAACATTTTTGCTTCGTCAGGGTTATATGGGATTACCAAATGATTTAGAGGAAGCAGCCAGACTTGATGGATGTAATATAGGACAGACGTTCCTTTATATTATGGCGCCACTGACAAGATCCAGCATGGTGGCTCTTGGAATTTTCACAGCAGTATTTGCATTTAAGGATTTGATGTGGCCAATGATTGTTAATACAGATAAAGAAATGCTGGTGTTATCTTCAGCTTTGGCTAAGATGCAGGGACAGTATGTGTCTAAGTTCCCTGAATTAATGGCAGCATCTTTAATTGCTTGTATTCCAATGATTATTATTTATATCATTTTCCAGAAACAATTTATTGAAGGTATTGCTACCAGCGGTGGTAAATTATAGAAGTATAAAAGAAATTGTACAGGCTGGCGTAATCAATTTTACGCCAGCTTTTTTAAAAAAAGTAAAGTTTAGCAGGAGGATTAAATTTTGAAAATTACATTTCATGAACAAACAAAGGTATTTCATCTTTTTAATGATGAAATTAGTTATATTATCCGTATTATGGAAAACGGACAGTTGGAAAACTTATATTATGGAAAGAAAATAGCAGATCGAGAAGATTTTACTCATTTACATGAAGAAATGCAGCGTGCATTAATGGCAGTTTGTGTACCAGAACCGGGAGTTTTGTCCATGCAATATACAAAACAGGAATACCCAGTATATGGTACAGGAGATTATAGAAGTCCTGCGTTTACGGTAAAACAGGAAAACGGCAGTCAAGTAGTGAATTTTACTTATGTTTCTCATGAAATATATAAAGGGAAAAAGGCACTGACACCATTGCCTGCTGTTTATGTAGAAAGAGAAGAAGAAGCATGCACCTTAGAGGTTTTATTACATGATGATGTAATGGATACAGATTTAACGCTTTCTTACACTATTTTTGAAGCTTATCCAGTTATTACCCGAAATGCAAAAATTACGCATAAAGGAACAGAAAAGATAACCTTAGAAAGAGCCATGAGTTTAAGCGTAGAATTTCAGGATATGGATTTTGAGATGGTTCATCTGTCTGGTGCATGGGCAAGAGAGCGCTATGTAAAAGAGAGAAAACTGGAAATGGGAATTCAGTCTATTCAGGGAATTAATGGAACAGGCTGTGGTGCAGAACATAATCCATTCTTAGCTTTAAAAAGACCTCATACAACAGAAAATCAAGGGGAAGTCTATGGATTTAGTCTGGTTTATAGTGGAAACTTTTTGGCACAGACGGAGGTATCTACCTTTGACATGACCAGAGTGATGATGGGAATTCATCCAGAAGGATTTAGTTGGGAACTGGCACAGGGAGAAAGCTTCCAGACACCAGAAGGTGTTATGGTGTACAGTGATGCAGGTCTGAATAAAATGAGTCAGGTATATCACAGATTGTATAGAAAAAATCTTATGAGAGGCAAATGGAGAGATCAGCCTCGTCCAATTCTTTTAAATAACTGGGAAGCAACTTATTTTGATTTTAATGAAGAAAAAATTCTGAATATTGCTGCAAAAGCAAAAGAAGCAGGAGTAGAACTGTTTGTTTTAGATGACGGATGGTTTGGTGTTCGAAATGATGATTACAGTGGTTTGGGAGATTGGTTTGTAAACTTAAATAAATTGCCTCATGGAATTTCAGGACTTTCACAAAAGATTGAAGAAATGGGATTAAAATTCGGTCTTTGGGTAGAACTGGAAATGGTAAATAAAGACAGTGATTTATATAGAGAACATCCAGATTGGATTATTGGTGTACCAGGTCGATTTGAATCCCATGGAAGACATCAGCATGTTTTGGACTTTTCCAGAAAAGAAGTGGTAGATTATATTTACGAAATGATTTCTAAAGTGATTCGAGAATCTTCTATTTCCTATATAAAATGGGATATGAATCGTTATATGACAGAGCCATATAGCAGAGGTGCTTCCAGCAGCGAACAGGGCAAGGTGATGCATAAATATATTTTAGGTGTATATGATTTATACACAAGATTAACACAAGAATTTCCGGAAATTCTTTTTGAATCCTGCTCTAGTGGGGGCGCTCGTTTTGATCCAGCTATGTTATTCTTTGCACCACAAACATGGACCAGTGATGATACGGATGCCGGCGAAAGAGCAAAAATTCAGTATGGAACCTCTTATGTATATCCATTAGTAAGTATGGGTTCTCATGTATCAGCCGTACCAAATCATCAATTATTACGTACCACACCTCTTTCCACCAGAGGGAACATGGCTTATTTTGGAACCTTTGGATATGAGTTAGATTTAAATCTTTTAAGCGAAGAAGAGATGGAAGAAGTAAAACAGCAGATTGCATTTATGAAAGAATATCGAAATCTGATTCAGGTTGAAGGAGATTTTTATAGAATACTTAGTCCTTTTGAAGGAAATGAAACAGCGTGGATGGTAGTTTCACAAGATAAGGAACAGGCAATAGTAGGATTTTATCAAAGATTAAATAAAATCAATGGATCTTGGTTAAGATTAAAATTGCAGGGATTGGACAAACAAGTTCTTTATGATGTAAAATGTGGAGAAAAAGTATATCAGGCTTATGGTGATGAACTGATGTATGTAGGTATTCCTATTGATCGAGAAGTTTTAAACCAGAAAGGCGGAGACTTTGCTTCACTGCTTTATGTTTTGCAGAAAGCAGACTAAAAGTAAGCATACAATAAAGGGGGAATTTGTTGAATTATTTAGTAAGATATAGTAGCTCACTTAGATATAAAGTTCTGGAAGACTTAAAAAAAGATTCTGTAGATTTATGTTTAACATACTGCGGTTGGGAGTATTGTCATCCTTGTTATCGATATGGCCCTAATAAAAGAGATACTTATGTTTTTCATATGATCTTGGAAGGAAAAGGTACGCTGGAAATAAATAAGAAGATTTATAAGCTGGAAGCTGGTGATGCTTTTTTACTTGAGCCGGGAGTGGAGGCGTGGTATGAAGCAGATCGAGATGACCCATGGTATTATAAGTGGTTCGGATTCGTAGGGCTAAGAGCTGGTGAGTGTGTTAGTCGCGCGGGATTTTCAAACAAAAACCCCATACGAAAAATAAATTGCACAAAAGAACTTTCTCAATGCATTGATCAGATGTTGGAAACACATAAATTGTCTTATGAAGATGAGTTAAAGAGAAATGCTTTGTTAATGCTTTGTTTTTCCTCTCTTATAGAGGATTATCGTAAAAATTTTGGCGGAGGAGTCAGTAAAACACGTGCGTATCCCGGATCGGTATATGTAAAACATGCTATGGAATATATTAACCATCATTATAATGAAAAACTTAAAATTAGTGAGCTGGCAGATTTCATTGGTGTGAACAGAAGTTATTTAACAAGTAGTTTTAAAAAAATCATTGGATGCTCCCCACAAGAATTTTTAGTGAATTTGCGTATGGATAAAGCAAAGTCTTTGTTAGAGGAGACGGATTTATCTATTAATGCAGTATCAAATGCAGTAGGATATGCAGATCAGTTGGCGTTTTCAAAGGTGTTTAAACAACATTGTGGAATGAGTCCTCGAATGTATAAGGAAGAACGAGAATTGAAATAAAAAGGTATATTTTCCTCCATTTTACAAATAATAGTGCTATCTATCCAATTTGTCATTTTTGTAAAATGGAGGTGTTTTTGATGAAAGCGACTGGAATCGTAAGAAGGATTGATGATTTAGGCAGAGTGGTAATTCCCAAGGAAATCAGAAGGACATTAAGAATTCGAGAAAGTGATCCCATGGAAATCTTTACAGATAGAGAGGGCCAGATTATTTTAAAGAAATATTCTCCGATTGGTGAGTTAAATACTTTTGCAAAAGAGTATACAGAAGCATTGGCTCAGGCAGCCGGTTGTATTGCCTGCATTGCAGATAAAGATCAGATTATTGCAGCAGCAGGAAATGGATGGAAAGAGTATGAGCAGAAAATAATTGATCGAGAGCTGGAAGAACTTATTGAAGATAGAAGAAATATCTGTGTAAAAGAAAAAAAGGATTCTGTCAGAATTATTAATGGCGATAAAGGGGAATATGCTTCTGAAGTAATTTGGACGATTACTTGTGCAGGAGATGCTGTTGGGGCAGTGATTATTCTGGAAAAAGAAGGGGGACGTACCTTTACAGATGTAGAAGTGAAGTTGGCACAGACGGCAGCAGGGTTTCTGGGAAGACAAATGGAACAATAGTGAGAATTAGAACATAAAAAATCAGCCATAAGATGGGCACACAGGGTGCAGCTTATGGCTGATTTTTTTATTATTCAATGGAAGCCTGTCCTACTTTTTTTAAAAGATCAGATTTTATTTTATAAAGTTCATCAGATAAATCTACATAGACTTCCTGTGGGTTAACAAAACGTCTGGTCTCGTCCCATAAAGTATTCAACTCTTTGCTGCAGATTTCCTGAATTTCCATTACAGAAGGAGAAGTATAGACACATTCTCCTTTCAGGAATACTGGTACCAGAAGTTCTCTTAAAATGTAAGAACCTCCCGGAATTTTAGTCTTTTTCCAGGTGGCAATAGGATCAAAGATGATTAAATCTTCTTCAGGATCGAATACTTCGTGTGCCATACAAATTAAATCGGCACGTATTTTGCCAGTGTGTTTATCGTAAATTCTCTGAACGGTTTTGTTTCCCGGATTTGTAATTTTTTCAATATTTTCAGAAAGTTTGATTTTTGGTATAAAATCAGCGTTGTCTGTATTTTTAATAGCAGCTAATTTATAAACACCACCAAATGCAGGATTATCATTACAAGTAATTAAGTTGGTTCCTACACCCCAGGAATTAATTTTTGCACCTTGTGCTTTCAAACTTTCGATTAAATATTCGTCAAGGTCACTGGAAGCTGAGATGATTGCATCTTCAAAACCAGCATCGGCCAGCATTTTATAGGCTTGTTTGGACAAATATGCCAAATCACCGCTGTCAATACGAATTCCATATCCTTTTAAAGGAATACCGGCTTCTTTCATTTCTTTAAAGACACGGATGGCATTAGGAACGCCGGAATTTAAAACATCATAAGTATCTACTAAAAGAATGCAGGCATTTGGATAAAGTTGTGCATAGGTCTTAAATGCAGTATATTCGTCAGGAAAACTCATAATCCAACTGTGAGCATGAGTACCCTTTACAGGAACTTGAAACATTTGACCGGTAAGAACATTAGAAGTTCCAATACATCCCCCAATTACAGCGGCTCTTGCTCCATAAAGCCCTGCATCTGGTCCTTGAGCACGGCGAAGTCCAAATTCCATAATTCCGTCACCTTTTGCTGCGTAGACAACGCGAGAAGCCTTCGTAGCAATTAAGCTCTGATGGTTTAGTAAATTTAAAATAGCAGTTTCAATTAATTGAGCTTCCATAACAGGTGCGATTACTTTTAAAAGCGGTTCTCTTGGGAAAACCACAGTTCCTTCCGGAACAGCATAAATATCACCTGTGAAATGAAAGCCTCTTAAATATTCCAGAAAGTCTGTATCGAAAATTTTCAGGCTTTTTAAGTAATCGATGTCATCTGGGGAAAAATGAAGATCACGAACATATTCAATAATCTGCTCCAGTCCGGCGGCGATGGCATATCCTCCTTCACAAGGATTTTTCCTATAAAAGGCATCGAAAACAACAATTTGATCCGTAGGATTTTTAAAATATCCCTGCATCATAGTCAGTTCATATAAATCAGTCAATAATGTCAGATTTAAAGCTCTCATATCATAGTGCTCCTTTGCATTTTGTGCAGTTATTATACCACATATATAGAAAATGCTTCGTAGAACATTTATCTTTTAAACTGTGGATGATCAAGTATAATCCGGCAAGTGTCTGCCGACAAGCTGATAAATTCAACTTAGTTTGCATGATATGCAGACATTATATCACTTTTGTATAAGAATTAAAAGGTTTGTGTTAACTTCATTCCATGATATTCCTCTAGGGTAAGACCGGTAAGAGAAAGGTAGAGGGACAGGGTTTTACCTACAAAACGAATGTGCCATGGTTCAAAAGGATAACCAGTAATATGTTCTTTTCGCTTAGGGTAACGTAGAATAAATCCATGGATGGGAGCATGGGCTTTCAGCCATTTGCCTTCTTTTGTATCACAGAAACTTTCTTCTAATTCAAAATTTAAAGAAGGGCAGGAAACATCAAGAGCAAGGCCACTTTGATGTTCGCTGGTTCCAGGGGAAGCTACGGCGGTACTGTTTCTTTTTAAAGCATCTTCATAGAGTTGTTTTTGACTTAAGTAAGAACGGTATCCGGAAACACCTACAAGGGAAATATGGTCTAAAGAGGCCTGTGCAAAAAGATTCTCGGCTGCTTGAGCAGCATCAGCATCAAGCATTTTGCGTTCTTCCTTGGTGAAAGGGGCAAAAGGGATGGGTGCAGTAATTAGTGAGTCTGGTATATAGTCAAAGGATAAAGGAAATGAAGGGTTAATAAGTTGTATG
>JARIAQ010000052.1 GCA_029257775.1 Blautia sp.
GTCTTGCAATTTCCAAATCATGGGTTACCACAATTAAAGTCTGTCCAAACCTCTCTGAACACTGCCGCAGTAAATCTAAAGTATCTTCCCCTGTCTTTTTGTCCAAATTTCCCGTAGGTTCATCTGCAAAAATAATCTGAGGTTTTGCCAGTAGACAGCGAGCAATGGCTGCTCTTTGCTGTTCTCCGCCAGAAAGCTCACAAGGATATTTTTTTAATTTATCCTCAAGTCTTAAAAGCCCTGCCACTTCCTCCAAAAATCTCTGATCCACCTTCCTCTGATCCAATTTTAGAGGCATACAAATATTATTTAACACATTAAACTCCTCCAAAAGGTTAAACTGTTGAAAAACAAATCCCATATATCTTCTTCGAAATACTGCCATTTTTTCATCAGAATACTGATACAGATTTTCTCCATTTATAAATACTTCACCCTGTGTGGGCCGGTCAAGCCCGCTAAGAATATGCAAAAGTGTAGATTTCCCTGAGCCACTCTTTCCTATAATGGCATAGAATAAACCCTTTTCCACTTCCAGACTTACACCTCGAAGTGCAGGCACATGACCGGAAGATGTCTTGTATGTTTTATAAATCTTTCTTGCAGATAAAATAGTTTCCATAAAAAATCCTCCCCTTTTCATCATCGTCTTAGCTTTTCCATCAACGTCGTCTTTATCAAAATTTCATTACACCAATAGAACAAGATTAAGAAAAAAATCAAAATAACAACCACAAACAGAATAAATTTTTCAAAACTGACTCCACATGCTTTTAAGTAATAATAAATGCTCTGTATCCCTTCTTTTAGTGTATAATCATCTCCAAAATGTTTTGTAACATATCTTACTTTCAGCCATTCCATTATTACAAAATAAGTACCATAAAAGAAAAATGCAAAAACTAAAGAATAAATGCCTGTACACATACCCCTTTTCAAAATTTCAACGTGTATTTGCTTTTTTGACATACCGATTGCCTGTAAAATCCCATACTTCCTACATTCGTATCTGGCTGAAAGTGTAATCAAGTTCCATAAAAGTAAAAACAAAGTAAGTCCAACACATCCCCCACAGACATATATAAGCAACAAATTTTGTAAATACGAAAGAACCCTTGCAGACACTTCTTCTCTATTATTCTCTAAAGTTGTACCATATTCTTTGGCAGTCTGGGCAACTACATAATCCGTTGAAAGATATTTTGCATTTACAGATGTATAAACCTCTGCATTACTATTGCCATACACATCTCCTCCTGTATAATGACTGCTAATCCATGCATCTTTACTTTCATCAAGTACCTTTTGCATAAAATAATCCGATACTAAAATATTATAATGAGCCCCATAGCTCCCAATATATCCTTTACCTGCTTCTTCCCTAAGTTTCCTCTTAATAGGTTGTGTTGCAAGCTGTAGAGAATGTTCTGAAGCAAGGTCTGGATTTTGAAAATCCTCTGAATTTTCATCATAGAATCGCAAATTTATGGTGTCTCCTTTTTTTAACCCTATATTTTTATATACCTCACCATCAAAAACGATTTTCCCATCATCTTCTGTAATAAAAGTAACCAATGCTGTTTTTCCTTCTTCAAAAGCTTTTTCATCAAAATCAGAAACCTCTGTATCAAAATAGTCCTTCCAATATTCTTTTCCAATACCGATCACACGAACTCCTATCCCCTGAGGATAATTCATATATTCCTTTGTTCCCCATCCATTCTGACGTTCAATAAGAATAGGCTGTGCCTTATTCTTATTGTTTTTGCATGCTGCTGCTAAAGGCACCTTCTCCATATTCTCAAAACTCAGTTCTCCTACCATTTCACCATAAGGTAAAACTTTGGTTATTCCGGGCAGTTTTTCCAACATTTTCACTTCTTCCTCACTTATTGTTTTTTCTGCCGCCTCTATCCTATAAGAACTTTCCTTTTCTGCCCATCTTTTTTCAAAATGCTTTGGTATACTCTCCATCATCACAAACAACATAGTCGCCGAAAACATTCCTGCCAGCAAGGTAAGACAAACTCTTTTGATGCGCCTGTAATACTTCCCTACTTTCCCAGACATCATAATTTTTCCTGTTAATGGCTGTTTCATGGCAAGATAAAGCACCAGCAAACGACAGAAAAAGATTACTCCTAGCCACAAGAGCATTACAAGGAAAAACTCTAAAATCGGAATAGAAATACGGAAACTGGTAAAACTGACGTTTATAAATATCTTAAAAATCCCCCACAATCCTATAATTCCAATAACAGTTCCTAAGAAAATACAGGGCACAACAATACACATTGTTTCATAAAACAAAAGTCCAATCAATTGCCTTTTCGTGCCACCGATACTGCGGAACAAAGCAATGGAACGAAGCTGTTCCTGCATCTGTAAAAAATAAACACAAGCCACCGACAATACCGTAGTAAACAAAATCAATATTAGATAGAGATAATAGTCTGCCTTTTCTGATAAAGAACTGTATGCAAATGTATTTCCAATAATCTTTAAATTCTCATTCTCCGTCTTCCCTAATGTCGTCTGAATACTACCGGTTAAAATCTCCTGTTCCTCATCAGAAGTGATAAAATAATGGTAATTAGGAAAAGGCTGTAGTTTCTCCCCATCTTCTTTTGTGATGAAAGCAGAAGGAAGATTCATATTCTCCCCACGCGACCATAAATGAGAATATTGTCTTAACACCCCACAAAGAGTAAACTCTGCTTCCACCCATGTTTCCATATCTTTTTGAAAACTAATTACAATTTGCTGATTAAGTTCGTAATCATATCCTAAAGTACTGAGCAAGCTGGCCTCCATAACGATTTCTCCTGATTTTTCAGGAAAATGTCCTTCCAAAAGTTGAAAATTTCCCATATCAAGCAAGACTTCATCTAGTGCTCCAATAGTATTAGAACCTTCAATATTGCCATAGGACAGTAAGGTTCCTACTTGCTTTGAAAGCGGATTTTTTTCTAAAAGTTCTCTATCCTCTTTAGTGCTATTATAAACTGCAGTTTTCCATGAACCATAAGTATCCAATCTGTATTGATGATTTGTTTCATTCAGGCTGTCTGTAATTCCCAGAGTAATTACAGTAAACGCAAAAGAACAAAGAAGAATAATTCCAAGCAGAAAGCTATTCTTCTTTGTTCCCTTTATTCGTTGTACTGCCAGTAAAAATAACTCATTTTTCATATTTCAGCGCCCCTCTCTGCTATTTTCCATACTAAGATTATAACAAGAGAAGCTTACAGATTTCTCTCATTTTTCCTTACGATTTTGTAAGGTTCTTCACCATAAATCATAGGAAGACTGACTAGAAAGCAAGCTCCTTTTCCTGGAATATTCTTCACAGATATACTTCCATGATGGGATTTTATAATATCCTGCGCCATACTAAGCCCTATTCCGTATCCTGCTTTTCTTGATCGTCCACGACAAAAACGCTGGAACAGGATCGGCATTTCTTCCAGTAGAATTCCATCCCCTTCATCACATATAGACACCTTAAGATATCCCTCTTTTTCTTCCAAATCCACCTGAACTACCGAGCCCTTTTTCGTATGTTCTCCGGCATTCTTCAAAAGATTTTCAAAAGCCTGCATAAGCCAGAAGTAATCTCCCCAATAATCCTTAGAAAATCCTCCCCTGACCTCAAAACTTACCTCTCTCTTATGTGCAATTACTTCCACCCGATTCATACAGGAGCATATCAACTCTTTTAAATCCAACTCCTTATAATCCATAAACACCTTTCCCGCTGCAAGCTGACTGGATTTTAAAACTCTTTCAATTTCTTCTGTAAGGCGAGTGATGCATTTTTGCCCCTCCTTTAAAGCCTCTTTTTCTTCCTCTGTCTTAGCGTGAAAATCAGCCAAATCAAGGCGTATTTGTAAGGCTGTAACAGATGTTTTCATCTGATGTGCCATATTTTCTATAAAACTGTTTGTATAGATTTCCTTCTGCTTTTTCAGATGTCTTTCATGGAGAAGCTGTGCCTCCAGCTCCCGAATCTGATTAATCAGATTAAAACCAATCCCTTCTTCCAAGGATTTCTTATTTACTTGCTCTGGATAAAGAAGAAAATGGCTAATATCAGCCTCTGCCTGCTTAATAGTATCTTCCATTTTTCTACATTTTCTCAAAAACAGAATTGCAACAAGGATACTAATACATGTAATCGTAAAACAAATGACTTCTAGCATGACTTTAACACCTCTTTACCGGTACTGCCCAACGATAGCCCACTCCACGTATAGTAATAATATAAGGATTTTCTTGAAAATCCCCTAACTTATCCCGCAAACGGCTGACATTTACATTTA
>JARIAQ010000021.1 GCA_029257775.1 Blautia sp.
AGTGAACTGGATATTCCTATGACACCTTCTGCAAAAGGAAATATGTCTTTAAACGCATGGTTTTCTAATGTAACGGAAGAAGATATCCAAAAAGAACGTTTGGAAATCTTAAATGCACAGCCAGAGGATATTCGAAAACTGGCAGGAATTGTAGATGCCATGATGGAACAGAATCGTATTTGTGTGGTAGGTAGTGAAGAAAAAATAGAACAAGAGAAAAAGGCATTTGAAGTAACCAAACATTTACTGTAAAAGGAGAATTTATGAAGGCAGATTTTAAATCAGGATTTGTGGCAATTATCGGGAGACCAAATGTAGGAAAATCAACATTGATGAATCATTTAATTGGACAGAAAATTGCCATTACTTCCAGAAAACCACAAACAACAAGAAATAAGATACAAACGGTGTATACAGGAGAAAAGGGTCAGATTGTTTTTTTAGATACTCCGGGTATTCACAAAGCTAAAAATAAACTGGGAGAATATATGGTAAATGTAGCCCAGAGAACTTTTAAAGATGCAGATGTGATTTTATGGTTGGTGGAGCCGACTTCTTATATTGGAGCAGGAGAACGTCACATAGCAGAGCAACTGAAAAACTGTAAACTTCCAGTTATTTTGGTAATCAATAAAGTGGATACTGTAAAGAAAAGCGAAATTGCAGGATTTATTGATGGATATCGAAAGCTATACAACTTTTCTGATATTGTACCGGCATCTGCATTACGGGCTCAAAATTTGGATACAGTATTAGATTGTATTTTTAAATATTTGCCTTATGGACCTATGTTTTATGATGAAGATACGATCACGGATCAGCCCCAGAGACAAATTGTTGCAGAAATGATAAGGGAAAAGGCACTTCGAACATTAGATGAGGAAATTCCTCATGGAATAGCAGTTACCATTGATCAGATGAAGGAGCGTACAGATAAGAATTTAGTAGATATTGATGCTACAATTATCTGTGAAAGAGACTCTCACAAAGGAATTATTATCGGAAAGCAAGGGGTAATGCTGAAAAAAATTGGCAGTGCAGCCAGATATGAAATAGAACATTTTCTGGAAAAACCTGTAAATCTGAAACTTTGGGTGAAAGTAAAAAAAGATTGGCGTGATAGTGATTTTCTCATTAAAAACTTTGGATATGACAAGAAGGAAATTTAATGAATGATTTCATTACAGTGACGGGTATGGTTTTATCAACAATGCCCGTAGGAGAATATGATAAACGGCTGGTAATTTTAACAAGAGAAAAGGGGAAAATTACAGTCTTTGCAAAGGGTGCAAGAAGGCAAAATAGCACTATGATGGCAGTATCCAATCCTTTTGTATTTGGAACTTTTTTGCTTTACGAAGGACGTACAGCGTATCAGCTTCGTTCTGCTTCAATAAAAAATTATTTTTCTGAATTGGCAAGCATTCAGCCGGAAGTTTATTATGGATTTTATTTTTTGGAGCTGGCAGATTTTTACGCCCGAGAGAATACAGATGAAAAAGAGATGTTGAATTTATTGTATATTACTTTAAAGGCGTTAATTGCTCAGAAAATAGAACCTATACTTATTCGTTATATTTTTGAGTTGAAAACAGTTGCAATTAATGGAGAAGCTCCTTATGTATTTGCTTGCCAGACTTGTGGAACAACAGAGGATTTGCAATGGTTCTCTACAAGGGAAGCAGGGGTTTTTTGTGAAAAATGTGGCAGTGGTAAAAAAGGGGTGATGTATGTTAACCCCTCCGTAATGTATACTATGCAATTTATTATTGCGGCAAAATTAGAAAAACTATATTCCTTTACTGTAACAAAAGAGATACAAGAAGAATTGGGAAAAATTATGCGCTCTTATATGAAAGAGCAAGTAGATAAAAATTTAAAAAGTTTAGAAATCTTACAGATGATGATTTAAATTTTAAAAGAAGTTATAGCTTAAGAAAATTCTTATAAAAGAATCTTTTGCAAGCTATGCTTCTTTTTTTGTGAGAATGAGATTAAAGTAAAAATAAATAAAAAATATATTGAAATAACATTTAAAATAAATAGAATACTCAAACGTTTGCGAAAAAATATATAAAAAATGCCGAAAATACATTGATTTATAAGAAAGTATTAGGTTAATATAAAGAACACAAAACTATATACAATGGAGGAGTATGCATGAAACGATGGAAACAAGTTTGCAGTACTATGCTGGCAGGAACAATGTTGTTCCAAACTCCAGTGGTAGCTGCAACTAAGACAGAGAAGGATGAAAAATCTCCTTGGATATCAAATTGGAAACCAGAATCAGGTACAGTTACTGGTGATGCTTATCAAATTTATCCTATTCCACACAATATCCAGTATCCCTCAAAGATAGAATTTGATATAGATAAGAAGGTAGGTGTGGTAAGTGGAGATGGTGTGGATAAGGCTACACAGGATTATTTAAATGGAGTATTAGAGGAGTTTCATAGAACACCTAAGAAACAGAAGAAAGCAGGAAATGGCAGCGATATTATTATCGGTGTAAAAGGTAGTGGTGATGCGGCAGATAAATATTTTGAAAATAAGGAATTAGATCAAAATCTTTTTGATAAAAGTGGAGCTTATGCATTAAGTTCAGATGGGGAAGATATTATTATTTTAGGTAAAGATACAGAGGCCGCTTTTTATGGAGTGTCAACATTAAAAATGATGTTTTCATCTTTTAATGGAGAGAAATTCTATCCCGTAGAAATTCAAGATTATGCTTCCATAGATGCCAGAGGTTATGTGGAAGGTTTTTATGGCAGCTGGACCCATGAACAGCGAAAAAGCCTTATGAATTTTACACGAGATGTAAAAATGAATTTGTATGTATATGCTGCAAAAACGGATGAATACCATACTTCCAAATGGGATCAATTGTATCCGGACGATAAGATTAAAGAATTTCAAGAACTGGTGGAATTGCAAGAGAAAAATAAAACAGAATTTTCTTGGGCAGTACATATCGGCAATATGCTTAAAGGGATAAAAGATGACCAAGAGGAAGAATATCAGACGAGAAAGAAAAAACTCATGGCAAAATTCGATCAGTTATACAAAATTGGTGTGCGTCGTTTCTGTATTTTAAATGATGATTTTGGGTCAGGTTCACCAGAATTGGTGGTTCGTCTTGTAAATGAATTGAATAAGGAGTATATCAAAACAAAAGGATGTAAACCGATTATTTATTGTCCACAGGGATATAATGTGACATGGTCACAAGGAGCAAATGGTCAAAAAGAATTGGAAACTATGAAAAAATTTGATGAAGATGTGCTAATCTTCTGGACAGGTGAAGATGTAAACTCACCCTTTACACAAAATTCTATTAACTATGCAAAGGAGAAAACAGGACATAATCCAGTGTTTTGGGTTAATTATCCCTGTAATGAGCATGCAAAATCAGGTATCTTTTTAGGCAGCAGTGCACATTACATTAGAGATGATATTACTGGATTGGCAGGGGCTGTATCAAATCCGATTCATTTTGCGGAGGCAGACAAGGTGGCGCTATTCCAGTTGGCATCTTATTTCTGGAATGTAAATGGATATTCGCAACATACAGACGAGGTATGGGAACAGTGTTTTAAATATTTAGAGCCGGAAGTTTATGATGCTTATCTTACTATTGCAAGAAATGTATCAAATTGTCCAGGTTCCGGTCGTGTGCCAAAAGGGTTTGAGGAGTCTTTATATCTTGCAGAAACATTAGATGTTGTTCAGAAAGCAGTAGAAGGAGATACATTTACCTCAGATATGGAGGAGGTAAAAAACTTAAAGGCAGAATTTGCACATATTTCTTCTGCAATCAAAACCTTTAAAGAAGAATGTACCAATAAAGATTTAGTACAGGAACTTACCAATCCAGGAAATCGTAAAAATGGTGAGGGTTGGTTACAGGCCCTTGAAAATGTAGCAAGAGCAGGAGAATACATTTTACAAGCACAGGAAGAAATGACAAAAGCAGAGCCGGATATGGGTGTTGTATGGGAAAATTTCTCAGATGCGTCAGCAGAAATGGATACTTATAATAAGCGTACTTATGAATTTCCAGCAGGTGGTACACAGTCTGTTAAAGCGGGAAGTCGTAGACTGGTTCCTTTTGTAAATGCATGTATGGATGATGTGAAGACAGTCGTAGATGAACTTCTGCAGACAGGGAATGCAGAAATACCTGCAGACAGAGTTTATACAAATGTAAGTAAATGTGCGAAGACACCATTGACGATAGATGAAAAAGAATATGCTATCCGCAATGTAAAGGTAACTCTCGGAAAAGATCAGTATATTGGTATTAAGACAAAAGAAATTGCAGAGATTTCTAAAATTCTTCTGGAAGGATCTGAGTTAGAAGGTTTGACTTTAGAATACGCTCTTTACGGAGATGACTGGAAAGAAGTAAAAGCAGGGGATTTGAAAGAGAACTTAGAAATAAGATATGTGCGTTTGGTAAATAAAGGGGACAAACCCATAACAGCTGTGGTGAAAAAGTTGGCTGCAGTTATTGAGAATAGGGCGGTTTCCATGTCTTTGAAAGGAACAAATATTAAGGAAATTCAGTCTGGCTCTTGGAATATGATGTTTGATGGTAATGCAGAAACTTTTGTCGTTACCAATAAAGAACAGAAAACAGGTGACTATATTACCATTGATTTAGGAAAAACACAGAAGATGAATGATATTACATTCCTGACAGCAGACGGTGATCAGAAAATTTATGGTGGTAAAATTTCTATTTCTAAGAACAACAAGGATTATGAAGAAGTTGCCACATGGAATGGTGACAGTGGAACAGTAAATCCTCC
>JARIAQ010000038.1 GCA_029257775.1 Blautia sp.
GTCATCCAATTTGGACATTGTACATTTTGTCCATCGCAATATTGAGTTAAGATTGGTTGACGTACACCTGGTCTTGAGAGATAGTTATCAAATAATTCATCTACAATACGAGAAATGCTTTCGAAGATATTTCGCCCATGTATCCATTTGTGGTCAAAAGCAGTAGAAGAAGTAATAGTGAAGTCATATCCTTTATTTCGGTACACCGAAATCAATATGTATTTAGGATATGAAAATTTATTTTTTAAATTTTATAGAAAAACAGTAAAAGCATTGACAAAAAAATAACAAACTAGTATGATGAGATTATGTAATTAAATATTGCAATATCAGGTGAGAATTTATACATTCTGAAAAGGGAATTCGGTGAGAGTCCGAAACGAACTGGTCACTGTAAACAGGAGTGCACTTCAGAAGTCCATTACATATATAAGATGTGAGAAGGCGAAGGAATCAGAGAACTGTAAGTCAGGAAACCTGCCTGGTATTTGAGATGTGCTCCAGATACAGCATAGGCATCCACCAAATTATATGAGGATAACAGTCATATAGTCTCTTTTTTGTGTCTGCAAGGTGCAGTCACATTTTTTTATGCAAAAATGGATGTTCTCAGAGCAAGAATTGTTACATAAGAATTTAGCATTTATTAAGAATGGAGGTTGATCTATGAGCAGTAAAATTACAATTGTTGGTGCTGGAAGTGTGGGAGCAACAATAGCATACACATTGGCAGGTGAAGATATTGCATCTGAAATCGTGTTGATTGATATCAACAAAGAAAAAGTAGCTGGAGAGGTTATGGATATTGAACAGGGTACCTGTTTCCGTGATCCCATTTCTATTGTTGCAGGAGAATATAAGGATGCCAAAGATTCGGATATTGTAATCATTACTTCTGGTATTGCAAGAAAGCCAGGTCAAACCAGGATTGAGTTAACTCAGACAAATGTAAATATTTTAAAATCTATTACTCCTCAAATTGTAGAAGCAGCACCAAATGCACTTTATGTCATTGTAAGTAATCCTGTAGATATTATGACTTATGTATTCACAAAAATTTCAGGTTTGCCGGAAAAGCAAATTATTGGTTCTGGAACAATATTGGATACGGCAAGACTAAAATGTGGTCTTTCTGAACATTTTGGTGTAGCTCAAAGAAATATTCATGCCTATGTATTTGGTGAACATGGAGACACTTCTTTTATTCCATGGACAGGTACTTATATTTCAGGGGTCAGTGTGGATGAATTCTATGGGTTAATGAAATCTATGGGAAAAGATGTAAAAGAGTTAGATAAAGAAGAAATGCTGAACTATGTACAAAAATCTGGAGGAAAGATTATAGCAAATAAAGGAGCAACTTTTTATGCTGTATCCAAGGCGGTTTGTAAGCTTTGTAACATTTTGTTAGCTGCGTCTGACTCCATTGTGACTGTCTCTTCCATGATGCATGGAGAGTATGGAATTGAAGATGTATGTTTTAGTACGTTGACTCTGGTTGGACCAGATGGTGTACAGGGTAAAGTACCAATGAGAATGAATAAAAGTGAGGTTGAATGTTTAAGAAAGAGCGCTGATGCATTGAAATCAGTCATTGCACAGATTGATCTGAACTAAGAAGAAAGGACAAGGGAATCTATGAAATACAGTTATTATCCAGGCTGTACCCTGAGAACAAAAGCAAAAGATTTGGATGAATATGCCAGAAAGAGTGCAGAAGTACTAGGATTTGATCTGGAAGAAGTAGAAGATTGGCAATGCTGTGGTGGTGTATATCCTCTAGGTACAGACGAGATTGCAACAAAGTTATCATCCGTTCGTACTTTAAATGCAGCAAAAGAAAAAGGACAAGACTTGGTAACAATTTGTTCTGCTTGTCATCATGTAATTAAGCGTGTTAATGATGATATGAAAAATGTAGAAGATATTCAGATAAGAGCCAATAATTATATGAAATTGAAAGAACCTTACAAAGGAGAAACTACAGTGCTTCATTATCTAGAAGTCTTAAGAGATCGCATTGGTTTCGAAAAAATAAAGGAAAAAGTAGTATATCCATTGACTGGAAAAAAGATTGGAGCTTATTATGGATGTCTTCTTTTAAGACCGGGTAAAATTATGGCATTTGACGATCCGGAAAATCCTACAATTATGGAAGAATTTATTCGAGCAATTGGAGCAGAACCAGTGATTTATCCATATCGAAATGAGTGCTGTGGTGGGTATATTTCCTTGAAAGAACAGGGCATGGCAAAAAATATGTGCAATAAAATCATAGATAGTGCATTAGGATTTGGTGCAGATATGGTAATTACTGCCTGTCCATTGTGTAAATATAATCTGACAAAAAATGGAAATGGAAGTCTTCCTGTGTATTATTTCACAGAGCTTTTAGCTGAAGCATTAGGTGTGAAGGAACAAAAAGAGGGAGTGTAAAAAAGAATGGAAAGAATGATAAATGATAAACATGCGGCGGAGCGCATCAAAGAAATTTCTGGTACAAATCCATTAAAGTGTATGAAATGTGGCAAGTGTTCTGCAACATGTCCTTCTTTTGATGAAATGGATATTAAGCCACATCAGTTTGTATCTTATGTGGTGAATGAGGATATTGAAGCACTGGTAAATTCCAAATCTCTTTGGAAATGCCTTTCCTGTTTTGCATGTGTAGAAAGATGTCCACGAGATGTAAAACCAGGAAAAATCATAGATGCAGCAAGACAGTTGGTAGTTCGTAAAAAGGGTGGGACCTATCTTTCTCCAGATGAGATTCCAGAACTTTTAGATCCAGAACTTCCACAGCAATTATTAGTTAGTGCATTTAGAAGATACAGGAGGTAAGAAACGTGCAGAGAATCGGTGTATTTGTCTGTCATTGTGGCAGTAACATTGCTGCTACGGTAGATATAAAAAAAGTAGTAGAGATCGCTGCAAAAGAACCGGGAGTCGTTCATGCGGAAGATTACCAGTATATGTGTTCTGAGGCGGGTCAGGCAAAGATTCAGGAAGCAATTAAAGAAAAGAATTTAACAGGAATTGTTGTCTGTTCTTGTTCTCCACGTATGCATGAAGCAACTTTTCGAAAGGCTGCAGAGCGTGCGGGATTAAATCCATATATGGTAGAAATTGCGAATATTCGTGAACATTGTTCGTGGATTCATAAAAATATGGAGGAAGCAACGGAGAAAGCTGTAATTCTTGCAAGAGCAGCCATTGCAAAAGTTCATTTAAACGCGCCATTGCAACCAGGTGAGAGTCGTGTAACAAAAAGGGCATTGGTTATTGGCGGAGGGATTGCAGGTATTCAAACTGCTCTTGATATTGCTGATGCAGGATATGAAGTTGACATTGTAGAAAAGACGCCAAGTATCGGAGGAAGAATGTCTCAGCTTGATAAGACTTTTCCGACATTAGACTGTTCCGCATGTATTTTAACACCAAAAATGGTAGAAGCCGCAGCTCATGAAAAAATTACGATTCATACCTATAGTGAAGTGGAAAAAGTTAGTGGATTTGTAGGGAATTTTACTGTAGATATAAAGAAAAAAGCAAGAAGTGTTGACATTGCAAAATGTACAGGTTGTGGTGTTTGTATGGAAAAATGTCCATCAAAAAAAATCCCAAGCGAGTTTAACAGAGACCTTAGTAATCGTACTGCAATTTATACTCCGTTTGCACAGGCAATTCCCAATGTCCCAGTAATTGATCGTGAGCATTGTATGAAATTTCAATCAGGAAAATGTGGAGTTTGTGCAAAAGTATGTCAAGCTGGAGCTATTGATTATACACAAAAAGATGAAATTATCACGCAGAACTATGGTGCAATTGTAGTGGCAACTGGATTTGATACTATTAAGTTAGATCGCTATGACGAGTATGCATATAATCAGAGTAAAGATGTTATTACATCCTTAGAATTAGAGCGTATTATGAATGCGGCAGGACCTACAAAAGGACATTTAGAGCGCCTTTCTGATGGAAAGGCACCAAAGGAAATGGTATTTATTCAGTGCGTTGGAAGTCGTTGTTCTGATGATAGAGGAAAACCATATTGTTCAAAAATTTGTTGTATGTATACAGCCAAACATGCCATGCTCATTCGTGATAAATATCCAGATGTTAATGTGACTGTATTCTACATTGATGTCCGTACACCAGGCAAAAATTTTGATGAATTCTACAGACGTGCAGTAGAACAGTATGGTGTAAATTATATTAAAGGCCAGGTTGGAAAAGTTATACCCCAGCCGAATGGAAAACTTTTGGTGCAAGGTTCCGACCTTCTGGATAATAAACAGATTTTAAAGGAAGCAGATATGGTAGTTCTTGCTACTGCAATTGAACCAAATCCAGACGTAAGAAAGATTGCTACCATGTTGACGGCAAGTATTGATACAAACAATTTCCTTACAGAAGCACATGCGAAACTTCGTCCTGTGGAATCCCCCACAGCTGGAATTTTTCTTTCTGGTGTATGTCAGGGACCAAAAGACATTCCGGAAACAGTTGCGCAGGCAGGAGCAGCGGCAGTAAAAGTTATTGGACTTCTCGCAAAAGATAAATTAATGACCAATCCTTGTACAGCTAAGTCTGATGAACTCCTTTGTAATGGATGTTCTACTTGTGCTAATGTTTGTCCTTATGGTGCAATTTCTTATGAAGAGAAAGAAGTAAATGATCATGGTATTCGCGAGACAAGAAGAATTGCACAAGTAAATACAGCTCTTTGCCAAGGTTGTGGAGCTTGTACCGTAGTTTGTCCATCGGGTGCTATGGATTTACAGGGATTTTCAAATAGACAGATTTTAGCGGAGGTAGATGCAATATGTCGATAGAAAAGAAAGAAGAGTTTAGACCTAAAATCGTTGCTTTTTGTTGTAACTGGTGTAGTTACGCAGGAGCAGATCTTGCAGGAAGTAGTCGACTTTCTTATCCTGCAGATGTGAAAATTATTCGTGTGCCATGCTCTTGTCGTGTAAATCCAATGTTTATTTTAAGGGCTTTTGAAAAAGGGGCAGATGGTGTTATTATGTGTGGATGTCACCCTGGAGATTGTCATTATAGCACAGGAAATTACTATGCAAGAAGGCGTATGACTCTTTTATTTTCCATGTTGGATTACATAGGAATTGAAAACGGAAGAACCCGGGTAGAATGGGTTTCAGCAGCAGAAGGTGTGAAATTTTCACAAACAATGAATGAATTTGTTGAGAAGATATATTCTCTTGGTAAGAATGTCAGATTGGAGGATTTAAGATGCAGGAATTAGTAAATCGAGCAAAAGAACTACTGGCAAATCAGACAGTGGCTCGTGTTCTTGGCTGGAAAACCGGAGACTTGCCTTATAATCCGCAGCCAGCTTACTTTGAGACAGAAGATGATTTAAAAGATTTTGTATATAATGGATTTTGTGGCGCAAACTTAAGTAAATATATGATTGAAGCATCAAAAAAAGAGGGAAAAACATTGGTATTTTTAAAACCATGTGATACATATAGCTTTAATCAGTTATTAAAAGAACATCGTGTAGATCGTGAAAAAGCATATATTATTGGCGTGGGTTGTAAAGGAAAATTAGATATTGAAAAAATTCGACAAAAGGGAATAAAGGGAATTGAAAAAATTGAAGGCACAGAACTTACTGATGTATGCGAAACCCTTAAAATCCAAACCATTTACGGAGAAAAAACCTGTGCATATCAGAATGTTATGCTGGAACGTTGCCATGTGTGTAAGGGAAAAGAACACATGATTTACGATGAAAAAATTGGAGAATCCAGAGATACGAAAGATGCAAATCGATTTACAGAAGTGGAACGAATCGAAGCAATGAGTCCAGAAGAAAAGTTTGCTTTTTTTCAGAATGAATTAAGTAAATGTATTCGCTGTAATGCGTGTAGGAATGTCTGTCCGGCCTGTAGCTGCAGAAAGTGTGTGTTTGACAGTAATAAATTTGATAGTGCACAAAAAGCAAATGTAGACTCTTTTGAAGAAAAAATGTTTCATATTATTCGTGCATTTCATGTGGCTGGAAGATGTACAGACTGTGGAGAATGTAGCAGGGTATGTCCGCAAGGAATTCCGCTTCATTTGTTTAATCGTAAATTTATTAAAGACATCAATGAATTTTATGGAGAGTTTCAGGCAGGGGAAGATGCTGAAACAAAAGGGCCATTAACAGATTTTACATTTAATGATGTAGAGCCTGGTATTGTGTCAGAAAGGGGATAATGTATGTTTAAAATCAAAGAAGAAAATTTGCCGGCATTATTCCAAAAAATTGCCGCAGAACAAGAATTATATTTGCCGGTAAAATCTGCTGGACAGGTAAATTTTGCTGTATGGACAGAAGAAGCAGAGGTTTCTTTGGATACGTTAAAGACAGTAAAATCACCTAAAGATGCATTTTTTCCGCAGAGCGAAAATCTTTATAGCTGTATACGTAATGGCAAAAAATTGACCATTGAACCAGGGCAATTAAAAGAACAAAATTTTGTTGTTTTTGGCATGAAAGCCTGTGATATACAGGGAGTAAAAGTGCTTGATAATGTATTTTTAAGTGATCCAATAGACAGTTTTTATGCTGCTAGAAGAGATCATGGAACCATTGTGGCTTTGGCCTGTCATGAACCAGAAGAGAGCTGTTTTTGTAAAGTGTTTGGAATTGATTGTGCAAATCCAGTTGCTGATGTAGCCACTTGGATGATTGATGGTAATATGTATTGGAATCCTCTTACAGAAAAGGGAAATGCTCTTACAGAATTAGTAAAAGATATTCTGGAAGAAAGTGATACCGCTATTATAGAGCAGGAAAAGAAAAAAATTCATGCCATTGTAGAAAAACTTCCATACGCTCAGCTTTCTTTAAAGGGATGGGGAGAAAAGGACTATATGGAACGCTTTAATTCCCCAATATGGGAGGAACTATATAAACCATGCCTTGCATGTGGAACCTGTACATTTGTATGTCCGACCTGCCAGTGCTATGATATTAAAGATTATGACACTGGACATGGTGTACAGCGTTATCGCTGCTGGGATTCCTGTATGTATTCAGACTTTACAATGATGGCTCATGGTAACAATCGTACAAGTCAGATGCAGCGTTTTCGGCAGAGGTTTATGCACAAATTAGTGTACTACCCAGTCAATAATGATGGTATGTTTTCCTGTGTCGGATGTGGTAGATGTGTAGAAAAATGCCCATCTTCATTGAATATTGTGAAAGTAATCAAGGCATTTGAAGAACAGGGAGGTAACAACTAATGCATGAACATGAATGTACTTGTCATAAAAATTATACTTTGGACACCTTAATTCCAAAAGTTGGTGTAATTACAGATATTAGAGAAGAGACACCGGATGTAAAGACTTTCCGTGTTAATGCACCAGAAGGAGGAAAACTGTTTGAACATATGCCTGGTCAGTGTGCTATGCTCTGTGCGCCTGGTGTCAGCGAGGGAATGTTTTCCATTACATCCTCTCCAACAAATCGTGAATATCAAGAATTTAGTATTAAAAAATGTGGTTCCTTAACGGACTATCTTCACAGCCTGTCTGTGGGAGATGAGATTACTGTTCGCGGGCCATATGGAAATCATTTTCCTGTGGAAGATAAATTGAAAGGGAAGAATCTGTTATTTATTGCAGGTGGTATTGGACTTGCTCCCCTTCGTTCGGTTATTAATTATGTGCTAGATAATCGTGATGATTATGGAACTGTTGATATTCTTTATGGTTCCCGTTCTGCAGATGATTTGGTACAACTTAAGGAAATTCAGGAAGTCTGGATGAATGCAAAAGATGTGAATGTATATCTTACTATTGACCGCGAACAAGAAGGATGGGATGGGCACGTAGGATTTGTACCATCTTATTTAAAAGAAATTGGTTTTGATACCAATAAAACTGCTCTTGTATGTGGACCTCCAATTATGATTAAATTTGTACTTGCTGGTCTGGAGGAATTGGGATTTTCCAGAGAACAGGTTTATACAACATTAGAACTTCGAATGAAATGTGGCGTCGGGAAATGTGGGCGATGCAACATCGGTTCTAAATATGTATGTAAAGACGGACCTGTATTTCGCTGCGATGAAATTGATGAATTACCTAACGAATACTAGGAAAGGATGATACCAAAATGGAAAAAATGGTGAATGTATATTTTTTTGGTAAAAAATATAGTGTACCAGCAGAACTTACCATTATGACTGCTATGGAGTATGCCGGTTATACTTTAAAAAGAGGATGTGGATGTCGTCACGGATTTTGTGGTGCATGTGCTACGATTTACCGTATTAAAGGTCAAAATGAATTGAAAACTTGTCTTGCTTGTCAAACGCAGGTACAGGAAGGAATGTATGTAGCAAGCATTCCATTCTTCCCTACGGATAAGAGAAAATATGATATCAATGAAATTAAACCAAATCAGCAGATTATGATGGAACTTTATCCAGAAATTTATAGTTGTATCGGGTGCAATGCCTGTACAAAGGCTTGTACTCAGGATTTAAATGTTATGCAGTATATTGCTTATGCACAGAGAGGAGAATTTGAAAAATGTGCAGAGGAATCTTTTGACTGTGTAGGCTGTGGATGCTGTTCTGTCAGATGTCCAGCAGAGATTTCTCATCCAATGGTAGGGCTATTAGCAAGAAGATTGACTGGCAAGTATATTGCTCCAAAAGCAGAACATTTAGAAAAACGTGTAGAAGAAATTCATCACGGTGCATATGATGAGCTTATTGAGCAGATTATGCAAAAACCATTGGAAGAAATGCAGGAACTTTACAATAATAGAGATATTGAGAAATAAGGAGGGCATTATGTATACACCATATCCAGAAAATATGATGGAATCTATTAAAAAGGTGGAAGCAACTAGAGCACATCGTATGGCTACAGAACCAAAGCGTCTTAGTGCAGAGGAAAAAGATGAACTTCTTAAAAAATTCCATCCAGATTATAATCCAGACGCATTTGCAGAAATTAAAGTCGGTTTAAACAAAGGGGAAAAAGCACCACTCGAACTAGCTCATATGTTACATTCTACAAGCCGCATTATGAACGAAAAAATTGATCTGACAAAAGTAGATTATGACGTAGATGTATTAGTTATTGGGGGTGGCGGTGCAGGATCATCTTGTGCTATTGAAGCGCATAACGCTGGAGCAAATGTTATGATCGTTACAAAACTTCGTATTGGCGATGCTAATACCATGATGGCTGAAGGTGGTATTCAAGCGGCTGATAAAGAAAATGATTCTCCAGTACAACACTATCTAGATTGTTTTGGTGGTGGACATTTTGCAGGTAGACCAGAACTGGTAAAACGTCTTGTTATGGAAGCCCCAGATGCAATTAAATGGTTAAATGAATTAGGGGTAGAATTTGATAAAGAATCAGATGGAGATATGATTACCACACATGGTGGAGGTACTTCCAGAAAGAGAATGCACGCTGCAAAGGATTATTCCGGAGCAGAAATTATGCGTACGATTCGAGATGAGGTGATTAACCTAGGTATTCCTGTTGTAGAATTTACTTCTGCAGTAGAGTTATTAAAAGATGAAAAAGGGCAGGTTGCAGGTGCAGTTCTTCAGAATATGGAAACAGAAGATTATCTGGTTGCAAGAGCAAAAACAGTTGTAATTGCCACCGGTGGAGCGGGAAGAATGCATTATCAGGGCTTTCCTACCTCTAATCACTATGGGGCAACTGCAGACGGATTGATTCTCGGATATCGTGCGGGAGCACCGTTATTGTATCAAGATTCCATCCAATATCATCCAACAGGTGCGGTTTATCCTTCGCAGATTCTTGGTGCTCTTGTTACAGAGAAAGTTCGTTCTGTGGGGGCACAGCTAGTGAATGCAGAGGGCGAAGCGTATATTCATCCATTGGAAACTCGTGACGTAAATGCTTCAGGTGTAATTCGTGAATGTAGTGAAGGCCGTGGAGTAGATGTGCCTGGTGGACTAAAAGGCGTATGGTTGGATACTCCTATGATTGAAATTTTAGGAGGAGAAGGTACGATTGAAAAACGTATTCCGGCTATGTTCCGTATGTATATGAATTACGGAATCGATATGAGAAAAGTGCCAATTTTAATTTATCCAACATTACATTACCAGAATGGTGGACTGGAAATCAATGGAGAAGGATTTACAAAGACCATTCCAAATCTTTTAGTTGCAGGAGAAGCTGTTGGTGGTATTCATGGAAGAAATCGTTTAATGGGGAATTCTCTTCTTGACATTATTGTTTTTGGTAGAAATGCAGGAAAAGCTGCTGCTGCAAAGGCAAAAGAAGTAGAGCTTGGAACAATGAATCTTGATCATATCTATAAATATGCAGAAGAATTAAAGGAAGCAAATGCAGACGAACATGATATTTCTCCGCTACTTCTTCCAAAGTATGCTCGTCACGAAAGATAAGGCAAGGGGGGAAGAAAGATGCGTGAAATAGAAGTAAGTAAACTTACAGATATTATTGAAAAACTTTGCATCGAAGCAAATGAACATCTTCCAGAAGATGTAAAATGTGCAATTAAGCATTGTCGTGCCTGTGAAGATGGTGAGATTGCACAAGGCGTTCTTGATAATATTATTGAGAATTTTGAAATTGCAGATAAGGAAAATGTTCCTATTTGTCAGGATACAGGGATGGCTTGTGTATTTTTAGAAATTGGACAGGAGGTGCATTTTGTGGGTGGCGATTTTACAGAAGCCATCCACGAAGGTGTTCGCCGTGGATATGATAAAGGATATTTAAGAAAATCCGTAGTTAAAGATCCTGTTCGTCGTGGAAATACTGGAGATAATACTCCTGCAATGATTTATACAGATATTGTACCAGGAGAACAGGTGAAAATTACTGTTGGACCAAAAGGATTTGGAAGTGAAAATATGAGTCAAATTCGTATGTTTAAGCCATCTGCTGGTCTTCAAGGGATTAAAGATTTTATTCTTGAAGCAGTGGAAACAGCGGGACCAAATCCATGTCCTCCAATGGTAGTTGGAGTGGGAATTGGAGGCACTTTTGATAAATGTGCACTATTGGCCAAAAAAGCGTTGATGAGACCGTTAGATTCACAAAATCCAGATCCGTTTTATGCAGATCTTGAAAAGGAAATGTTAGAAAAAATTAATGAATTGGGTATAGGACCTCAGGGATTTGGTGGCAAGACTACAGCTATTGGATTAAATATTGAAACTATGCCAACTCATATTGCTGGTATGCCGTGTGCAGTTAATATTAACTGTCATGTAACACGTCATAAAACGGAGGTGATTTAAATGGAAAAACGTCGAATTATCCTTCCTTTAACTGAAGAATTGGCGGATACCCTTCGTGTAGGAGAACAGGTTCTTGTGACTGGAACAATCTATACATCCCGAGATGCGGGACACAAAAGAATGTGTGAAGCCCTGGCAAAAGGAGAAGAACTTCCTTTTGATCCAACAGATGCTACTATTTATTATGTAGGACCAACCCCCGCAAAACCAGGAGCAGTCATTGGTTCTGCAGGACCAACTACTAGTGGTCGTATGGATGCATATGCGCCTACCATGATGTCTGTTGGTGCTAGAGGAATGATTGGAAAAGGTGCGCGTTTGCCAGAAGTTGTGGAGGCTATGAAAAAGTACCATGGTGTTTATTTTGGGGCTATTGGTGGTGCAGGAGCATTGCTTGCAAGATGCATTAAAAAGGCAGAATTAATTGCTTATGAAGACCTTGGAGCAGAAGCTCTTCGTAAATTATATGTGGAAGATATGCCATTGGTTGTCGTTATCGACCATGAAGGAAATAACCTATATGAAAAAGGCAGAGAAAATTACCTCAAGAACCGTTCCCTCTAAGAATCAAATGTCAGAAACTTTTATAAATAACGCATTTCTAGCTATGTCTGGAGGGTTGCAGGATGCATATACCTATAATACAAGAGATGGCGTGTTTTCCAATGCTCAAACAGGAAATGTTGTTTTAATGAGCCAATATATTATGGTAGGTGCTTGGAAAGATGCAGTACGCTATATGATACCATTAATAGCATTTGCTTTAGGTGTGTTTGTAACAGAATGCATACAGCATAAATATAAATATGACAATAAAATTCATTGGCGACAGAGAATGTTATTGTTAGAAATTTTAATCTTGTTTGTTGTTGGGTTCATACCTATAGAGTGGAATATGATCGCAACTGTATTGGTGTCTTTTACATGTGCCATTCAAGTACAGGCATTCCGAACGGTGGGAGGATATTCCTATGCCAGTACTATGTGTATAGGAAATCTAAGAAGTGGTATAAATGCATTGTCTATGTATCTTCGAGATAAGAAAATAGAACAATTAGAACAATGCAGTTATTATTTTGGTATTATTTTTGTTTTTGCTGTAGGTGCAGGAATTGGCGGTAACTTATCATTAAAATATGGAATATCCGTAATTTGGTTTTCCTGTATATTATTATTTATTAGTTTTTTGATTATGCATAATAGAAATAAGGAATTTTAAGAAACTTAAGTGTATGGCAGAAAAATGTAGCTATTAGAAGTGCATTTTTCTGTTATACAGAATAAATGAATAGTGTAGTATTAGGTGCAAAATTTTTATGATTTTGAAAAGGGAATCTGGTGTAAATCCAGAACGAACTGGTCACTGTATTCAGTAGCGAACTTTAAGTACCATTGCATTACCCAATTTATGTGAGAAGGTGAGGAACGCGATAATCTGTAAGTCAGGAAACCTGCCTAATATTAGAGATGTGCTCCAGATACAGCGCAAACATCCCAAGGTTATATGAGATTTTATAAGTTTCATATGATTTATTTGTCGTGTGTCTGCAAAGGGTTGCAGATTTTTTTATTGAAATAATTTTTATTATAAAACAAATCTGGCAATCATTAATTTATGGGAAAATTATTTCACAAAAAAAGGAGTGGACCTATGAGAGGGATATATACATCTGTAAATGATATCCGCAAACATGTATTTTCGGAAGTAGCAAAACTTTCTTATGAATATGAAGCAGGGGATATGACTCAGTTAGAAGAGATTCCATATAAAATTATTCCAGGAGAAGTTTCTACGTATAGAGAAAGTGTATTTTTAGAAAGAGAAATTGTACGGGAAAGGCTACGTCTTGCAATGGGATTACCGCTTCGAGATGTTTCAGAGCATAATTCAGTAGCGCAGGGGGCTTTAGAGTGCGTAAAACCAGAAAAATACTATCAGCCTCCATTGATTAATATTATAAAGTTTGCATGCCATAAGTGTCCAGATAATGTGGTGCAGGTTACAAATGCATGTCAAGGATGTCTTGCACATCCATGTAAAGAAGTTTGCCCGAAGCAAGCAATTTCTTTTGTGAATGGAAAATCTGTTGTTGATCAGGAAAAATGTATCAAATGTGGAAAATGCGTTTCTGCGTGTCCTTATGGTGCTATTGTAAAGCTAGAAAGACCTTGCGCTAAAGCTTGTGGTGTAAATGCCATTGAGTCTGATGAGTATGGAAGGGCTGAAATTAATAAAGAAAAATGTGTTTCTTGTGGGATGTGTCTGGCAAATTGTCCCTTTGGTGCTATTTCAGATAAGGCTCAAATCTTTCAGACTATCCAGGCAATCAAAAGCGATGTACCTGTATATGCTGCGGTTGCACCAGCAGTAGCAGGACAATTTGGTGCAAAATTAACACCAGGAAAACTTCGTACAGCACTTAAAGCACTGGGGTTTGAAGATGCTATTGAAGTAGCAATCGGTGCAGACTTATGTACTATAGAAGAAGCAAAAGATTTTATGGAAGAGGTTCCTGATAAACGTCCATTTATGGCGACCTCTTGTTGTCCAGCATGGTCTGTAATGGCAAAAAAGCTGTTTCCAGAGTTGAAAGATTGTATTTCAATGGCGTTAACGCCAATGGTGTTAACCGGACGATTGATTAAGAAAAAACACCCAGGTTGTAAGGTTGCATTTATTGGACCATGTGCAGCAAAAAAATTAGAAGCAGGGAGAAAATCTATTCGAAGTGATATTGATTTTGTTTTAACATTTGAAGAGGTTATGGGTATGTTTGAAGCAAAAGAAGTAGATTTTACTCAGTTAGAAGAGCATGGTTCCATGCATGGAGCCAGTGGCGATGGTCGTGGTTTTGCGGTCAGTGGCGGTGTAGCAGAAGCTGTTGTAAATTGCATGAAAGAATTAAATCCAGAGTGTGAAATAAAAACAGAACGTGCAGAAGGATTAGAAAATTGTAGGAAGTTATTAACCATGGCAAAGGCTGGAAAATACAATGGATATTTGTTGGAAGGTATGGCTTGCCCAGGTGGGTGTGTGGCAGGAGCTGGAACAATACAGCCAATAAAAAAATCAGAAGCGGCGGTAAAAAGACAGAAAAAGATGTCTACAAATCAACATGCAATGCAAAGTGATTATAAGAAAATATTGAGTGATTTAGAAGAATAATCTGTTGGAATATGGGATGTAAATATTTCTAGAGATGGTATAGAAAAGAGGAATGAATTATGATATCAGAAGGAAAGAAAACAACAGAAAAAGAGAAACAGGAAGAAGAGAAAAAAGGGGTTAAAGAAAGGATTCACGATTATCTTATGGAACAATCAAAAATTGTTCCATTTGGATTAAACGATAAAGAGGATAAATATTATCACGATATTTTTAATTATGATGAAGATAAATAAAACAATAAAAAATATCTTGTTTTAGGTTTTGAGTTCAAATATGGAGTGGAATTTTTTAATTCCACTTCATATTTGTTTTTGCGAGAATAGAATGATTTATCATGCTATTAGATGAAATGGAATATAATGTGGAGAAGAAGATGCTTGCGGAGTTATAGAATGAAAAAAAATAATTTGAGCCAAAAAAGTTTACGAAAACAGTTTCGACTAATATGTGTTTTTCCTGATAAGACATCAGATGTAGAAAGTATAAAAAATGAAGTGCGTAGTATTCTGAAGATGGAACTGAAACACCAATTACAACAAAACGAGAGGAGATTGTCATTGTGAAGCAAGTTCGCATGTTGTTAAGGGTAAGTTCTGATCAGCAGTTAGAAGCAGATGGAGATTTGTCTATCCAAAGAGAAATTCTTATGGAATATATACAAAAGCAAGCGGATTGGGTTTTGGATGAAAAGGAATATTTTGAGGGAAGTAAAAGTGCATATAAAAACACGGCATCACAAAGGAAAATATTACAGGAAATTTTGCAGGATGCCCAAAATAAAGAATTTGATATTTTAGTTCCGTACAAAGATGATCGTGTAGGTCGTTTAATGTGGGATACGGCATCTTATATTATGAAGTTAAAGGAACTTGGGGTAGATGTTTATACAGTAAAGGATGGATGTATTTCTCCAGAAATAGATGATATTGTGGGACAGATGATGTTAACCTTTCGTTATGCAAATGCACAAAAAAGTAGTGCAGATACAGGAATGAGAGTGAAAGATACAGCACAAAAAATGGTTGAGCAGGGAAAATTTATGGGTGGAAAAGCGCCTTATGGATATGAATTAGAGTATTCCGGAGAGGTAAGTAAACATGGAAGAGCTTTAAAGCATTTGGTTGTGGTGCAGGAGAAGGCGGAGTTAGTTCGGTACATTTACAGTTTATCTTTTAACAAAGAATTTGGTTCTGCAAAGATTGCGCAGGTGCTAAATAAAAATAGTAAGTATCAAGAGCTTGCCCCTAATGGCATTTGGAAAGCAGGAACTATCACAAGTATTTTAACAAATCCGATATATGCAGGATATACCACCTATAAACGTAGAGAGCGGATTAACGGAAAATATAGGAGGTTGGATAGTAAGGATTGGATTTTAGCAAAAGAGGCAGATGAAACCATTCAGATTATAGATCCTGAAATATGGAATCAAACACAAGAAAAAAGAAAATTACGAGGGAAAAAGTATATAGAAGGATTGGAAAATCAAAATATTCACAGGATTCGTAAGAATGAAGGTATGCTGGCCCTAATAGATGTGATATATTGTGGTTATTGTGGAAGTAAGCTTACTAATGGAAGTAAATATAATTATTGGACGATTAAAAGCACAGGAGAAAGAAAAACCAGCAGAACGCCTATTTATAAGTGTCAGGGAGCTTGTCAGGGAATACCTCATGAAGAAGAAAAACAATTTCGAGCAAGTGAAATTGAACCAGTGGTTTTTGAGGCTATTGCAATTTATGTTGAGAGATTGCAGGAGAATGAAAATATATTTGATGAAATTCAAAAGAACCAGAATAAAGAAAAAGCTACTATGAAGAAGAAACTAGAAAATGAAAAAAAAGAAATGGAAAAAAACAACAAAAAAGTTGCAGTCATGGAGAAAAACATTCCGAATGCTATGTCAGGAGAATATCCATTATCTTTAGAAGAATTGGTGCAGTTGATAAAAAAACAAAAAGAGGAAATAGAACGTCAGGAAATTGTGATAAAAGAAAAGGAGTTGCTTTTTCGAGAGAGGGAGATGTCTAACCAAAAATGGAAAGAGTTAAAGCAGAAAATTCCTACTTGGAAGGAGGTTTTTCTTAATGCAGATGGAGCAACTAAGAGAGTTTTAGTAAATTGTTTAATCCGACGTATTGAAGTGAAAAAAGATGAGATTAAGGTATTTTTTAAAAACAATCTAGAAGATTTCTTTTGATTATCATGAATTAGTGGTGGTTTCGGTACCATTCTGTGTAAACACGATTTAAAGTAAAGGACATAATTGCCAGTACATTTGCTCGAATGGTATTATCAGGCCATGTAGCATAAATTTCACTGCTGGCTACATTTTTTATATAATCACGGTAACGAACATAATAATCTTTTGCACTGGAGTCGTTAGGAGAACCATTGTGAACAACTACATATTCAGGGATAACAACTCGACTAAGTACAATTTCTCCTGATGTATCCATAGGTTTGATTTCGGCTTCGGGAATTTTTTCGGGATATTCTCCATAGAGGGTATGAGCAGGGATAACAATGTCTTCAAAGGTTCCTGGGGCAGTTTGGGGTGCTAAAACAGCTCTTTGAATGGCAGTAGTGTTGGGAAGAATTTCTGCTCCAGAAATGTCTAAATTTTCAAAGCCATCTTTTGAAATACGAAAGGTATACTCGGAATAAGGCTGATATTCAGAAGGTGACATACTATATTCCAAAGGTGGTGTAGGAAGTTGGATTTTGGGTATCATGCCATTAGAATCCGTTTTTACTTCTTCAATCACAGAGTCAGGATCTCCTGTATAACTAATTTGCACAGAAGCATCCTCGACAGGTTGATTGCGAATAGAAGAGAGAACATAAAGTTGCAAAGTCCCTTGATCGGGGAGGTCTGTTTGCATAGATTTTAGAGAGGCTGTATTCATAAAAACACCTTAACTTTTTCATTGCTTTAATATATGTATAAAAAAAGAAAAGGTGAAGATATAGTTGAAATTTTTCAGAATTAGAGCTAAAATAGGAACATAAAAAACGTGTTAGATAATAAGAAGACAGAGAGAAAAGGAGCAAAGCTGTCGTAGGAAAGGAGATCTTTTCTGGACAGTTTTTTTATTGTACATGAAAAAGACGGTACCATGTCGAATAGGAGGAGAATATATGGGAAAATATGTAATGGCATTGGATGCGGGGACAACTAGCAATAGATGTATTTTATTCAATAAAAAAGGAGAGATTATTAGTTCTGCTCAAAAAGAATTTACGCAGTATTTTCCCAAGCCAGGATGGGTGGAACATGATGCAAATGAAATTTGGTCTAACCAGTTAGGCGTTGCTGTAGAGGCAATGCAGAAAGTAGGAGCTGAAGCGGAGGATATTGTTGCGATTGGTATTACAAATCAAAGAGAAACAGCCATTGTCTGGGATAAGAATACAGGAGAACCTATCTATCATGCCATTGTGTGGCAATGTCGAAGGACATCTGAGTATTGTGATCAATTAAAGGCGAAAGGTCTTACAGAAGTATTTCGAAGAAAAACGGGTTTAATTATAGATGCTTATTTTTCAGGAACAAAGGTAAAGTGGATTTTAGACAATGTGGAAGGCGCCAGAGAGCGGGCGAAAAAGGGTGAATTACTCTTTGGAACAGTAGAGACATGGCTAATTTGGAAAATGACGAAGGGATCTGTTCATGTAACAGATTATTCCAATGCGTCACGAACTCTTCTTTATAATATTAATACATTAGAGTGGGATAAGGAGATTTTAGAAGAACTTGATATTCCAGAGTGCATGTTGCCAGAGGTAAAACCTTCTAGTTGCATTTATGGAATGGCAGACAGTAGTTTTTTTGGTGGAGAAATTCCAATTGCAGGGGCAGCAGGAGATCAACAGTCTGCACTTTTTGGGCAGACATGTTTTGAGAAGGGAGATGCCAAAAATACTTATGGGACAGGTTGCTTTTTACTTATGAATACAGGAGAAAAACCAGTTTTTTCACAAAACGGTCTTGTGACAACGATTGCCTGGGGATTGGATGGGAAGGTGAGTTATGCGCTGGAAGGTTCTGTGTTTGTAGCAGGAGCGATTATTCAATGGTTAAGAGATGAATTGCGTCTTATTGATTCAGCAGAGGATTCGGAATATATGGCAAAGAAAGTGAAAGATACAAATGGCTGCTATGTTGTACCTGCTTTTACAGGACTGGGAGCGCCTTATTGGGATCAGTATGCTAGAGGAACTATTGTAGGTTTAACAAGAGGTGTGAATAAATGTCATATTATCCGTGCTTCTTTGGAGTCTTTGGCATATCAGGTTCATGATGTGATTGAAGCTATGAGAGCGGACTCGGGTATGGAACTAAATTTTTTGAAAGTAGATGGTGGTGCCAGTGCGAATAATTTTCTTATGCAGACACAGGCAGATATGATACAGGTTCCGGTAAAGAGACCAGTGTGTGTTGAAACCACAGCAATGGGTGCTGCATATTTAGCAGGATTAGCAGTGGGATATTGGAGTAGCAAAGAAGAAATTATTGAAAACTGGAGCACTGATCGTGTTTTTTATCCTGAAATTACAAAACAGGAAAGAGATAAAAAAACGAAAGGTTGGAAAAAAGCAGTAAAATGTGCCTATGGATGGGCAAGAGAAGATTAATTTTAGAAAGAAGATAGGGAAATGTTTGGAGAAAATCATGCGCATATTTTTATGGATGGAATTAATTATAAAGCTGCAGTAAACCGTCATAAAAGGGAGGTAGATACAGCAGTTATTCATGAGCATTTTTCTGTTTATCGAGAAAAAGGTATTCCGTTTATAAGAGATGGAGGGGATAAATTAGGGGTATCCGAAAAAGCCAAGGAAATTGCGCCAGAATATGGAATTATTTATCGAACACCTATTTTTGCTATTTACAAAAAAGGACATTATGGCGGAATTGTGGGAAAGTCTTTCGAAAATATGAAAGAATATGCTTATTTAGTAAAAGAAGTGAAAAGACGAGGCGGAGACTTTATCAAAATTATGACAACTGGTATTATGGATTTTGGTACAGATGGTTCTGTAACAGAAGAACCATTAAAGGCAGAGGAAGTAAAAGAAATGGTACACATTGCTCATGAAGAGGGATTTCATGTTATGGCGCACACCAATGGAGCAAGGGCTGTTATGGAGGCGGCTCTTGCAGGAGTGGATAGCATTGAGCATGGAAACTATATGGATGAAGAAGCTATGTGGGCAATGAAAGAAAAAGAAATTGTGTGGGTGCCAACAATTACAGTGGTGAAGAATATGATTGGCTGTGGACGGTTTTCAGATGCTGTTTTAGAAAAAATTTGGAAAATAGGAAGTCATAATATACAAAAAGGACATCAAATAGGGGTGCAGTTTGCTTTAGGTAGTGATGCGGGAGCTTATCTTGTACCTCATGGACAGGGAATTGAACAAGAAATGGAATGTTTTCAGGAAATTTTGGGAAAGAATAAAGAAATAACCGAAATGCTGCTGAAGGGAGAAAGAAAAATTCGAGAAAAATTTACAAGGAAGGAATAAATAAGAAATGCAGAAAAAACACAGCTTTGTTTTGAAAGGCAACATTTGTTATAGCAACAGCAACAAAAAGCTTGTTATTTGTAAAGATAGTTATGTAGTATGTCAGGAAGGAATTTGCAAGGGTGTATTTAGAGAGCTTCCCTCAAAATATGAAACTTATTCCATAAAAGATATGGGAGATCATTTAATTATACCGGGATTAACAGACTTGCATACCCATGCACCTCAATATGCTTTTCGCGGTTTAGGAATGGATTTGGAATTATTAGAGTGGCTAAATACTCATACTTTTCCAGAAGAAAAAAAATATGCAGATCTTACTTATGCAAAAAAAGCATATCAGATGTTTGTAGATGATTTAAAGAAAAGTGCGGTTTCTAGAGCAGTTATTTTTGCTACCATGCATGTGGAGGGAACGAAGGTGCTTATGGATTTACTGGAAACTTCAGGTTTAGAAACCTATGTAGGAAAAGTAAGCATGGATAGAAATGCACAGGAAGGTTTACAAGAAGAGAGCGCTGAGACAGCAGCAGCGGCGATAAGGCAGTGGTTGCAGGAAACGGAAGGACATTATGAGCATACAAAAGCTATTTTAACTCCAAGATTTATTCCATCTTGTTCGGATGCTTTGATGGCAGAAATTCAGAAGATTCAAAAGGAAACAGGAATTCCGGTGCAATCTCATCTGTCGGAAAATCCTGGAGAAATCCAGTGGGTACAGGAACTTTGCCCAAATTCTTCTAGTTATAGTGATGCGTATTATCAAGCAGGATTGTTTGGAGGTACGTGTCCTACAATTATGGCACATTGCGTTTGGCTTAATGATGAAGAAATGTCTTTGATTAAAAAACAAGGGGTGTTTATTGCCCATTGTCCCCAGTCGAATATCAATCTTTCTTCTGGGATTGCCCCTGTTCGAAAGTTTCTGGATAAAGGAATTTCAGTGGGATTAGGAAGTGATATGGCAGCGGGATACAGCACTTCAGTTTTAAGAGCCATGGCAGATACGATTCAGTGTTCTAAGCTTCGCTGGCGCTTGCTAGATACAGATCAAAAGCCTGTAACTTTGGAAGAAGCTTTTTATATGGGAACGGCAGGAGGCGGTGCGTTCTTTGGGAAAGTAGGAAGTTTTTTGGAAGGATATGAATTTGATGCTGTTGTTTTAGATGATAGTGCCCTTGTACATCCTCAGGAATTAAGCATTCGGGAGCGTTTAGAAAGGTTAATTTATTTAGCAGATGATAGACAGGTCAAATATAAATTTGTAAAAGGAAATTTAATCTACGAAAAAAACAAAAAACTATTGACGAATGAATAAATGTTTGTTATACTGTCACTTGTCGTTTGAGAGAAACGATAGGTGTCAAGCGGGAGTGCTGGAATTGGCAGACAGGCAAGACTAAGGATCTTGTGTTTGTATAAACGTGTGGGTTCAAGTCCCATCTCCCGCATATGAGAAAGTCGGTGTTTTCAGGAAATTGATAAACATCGACTTTTATTTTTGGAAAAATCATATTTGAAAGATAAAAATTGAAAAATTTAAAAAAAATAGTTGCAAAATTTAAAAAATATGGTATTATATATGAGTAGCAAGCGGGAGTGCTGGAATTGGCAGACAGGCAAGACTAAGGATCTTGTGTTTGTATAAACGTGTGGGTTCAAGTCCCATCTCCCGCATATAAAAAGGTCGGTATTTATCGGGGAACTGATAGATACCGGTTTTTTGTTATGTAAAAACAAAATAAGATGGAAAGGAGCTTGTTCATGTTAGAGATTGGGTGCCATTTGTCTTCCTCTAAAGGTTATGAAGCCATGGCAAAAGAAGCAAATAAAATTTGTGCGAATACATTTCAATTTTTTACAAGAAATCCAAGAGGAGGAAAGGCGAAAGAAATTAGCCAGGAGGATATAGATGCTTTTTTGTTAAAAGCAAAAGAACAAGGTATTAATAGAATTTTGGCACATGCCCCATACACATTGAATGCATGTTCCGCAGATGAAAGTATTCGAGAATTTGCAGTAAATACTATGCGCGATGATTTAAAAAGAATGGAGTATACACCGGGAAATTGTTATAATTTTCATCCAGGAAGTCATGTGAAGCAAGGAGTAGAAATTGGAATTCAGTATATTGCGGATATGTTAAATGAAATTCTTCTTCCGGAACAGAGTACTATGGTGTTGTTGGAAACCATGGCGGGAAAAGGGAGCGAAATTGGAAGGAGTTTTGAAGAATTAAGAGAAATTATAGATCGAGTGGAATTAAAAGAAAAAATTGGAGTTTGTCTGGACACTTGCCATGTATATGACAGTGGATATGATATTGCAGGGGATTTAGATGGAGTATTGACACAATTTGATCAAGTGATTGGATTAGAACGATTAAAAGCAATTCATTTAAATGACAGTATGTATGGTTTAGGAAGTCATAAAGATCGTCATGCAAAAATAGGAGAGGGAAAATTAGGCTTAGATGCGATTGTAAGGATTATTAATCATTCCGCTCTTAGAAAGTTACCTTTTTATTTGGAAACCCCTAATGATTTAGCTGGATATGCAAGAGAAATTTCTCTTTTAAGAGAGTCTTATAAAGAATTGTAGAAAATTTTGAGTTGAAAAAGAGGAAATAGAAAGAATTTCGGAAATAATAAATATGAAGAGTTCTTTTGAAAGTGCACGGTATTGTCGCAAGATGTTTTACCGAAAGGTATTAGAAAGTCAGGTGTCTGCCTATGAATATTCGAGAACAAATGGAAAAAAGAGAGTTAGAGTTTTTAAGTCCTTATGCCTCTCATAGCGTTCATTCAAGAGGAAGAGAAAAAGCGGAGCAGGAATGTGATATCAGAACGGTATATCAAAGAGATAGAGATCGCATTGTACATTGTAAGGCATTTCGTCGTATGAAAGATAAGACGCAAGTTTTTTTGTCACCTCAAGGAGATCATTATCGAAATCGTTTAACTCACACTCTTGAAGTTTCACAAACAGCTAGAACCATTGCAAAAGCCTTATCTTTAAATGAAGATTTAGTAGAAGCAATTGCACTGGGACATGATTTGGGACATACTCCTTTTGGTCATGCGGGAGAAAGAGCTTTGAATAGAGCTTGTCCTTTGGGATTTGCACATTATAAACAAAGTGTTCGAGTAGTGGAACGTTTGGAGAAAAATGGGGAAGGATTAAATCTTACATGGGAAGTTAAAGACGGAATACTAAATCACAGAACTAGTGGAAAGCCCCATACATTAGAAGGGCAGGTGGTTCGGTATTGCGATAAAATTTCTTATATTCATCATGACATGGATGATGCTCAGCGGGCCGGAATTATTACAGAGGATGACATCCCGATTACCTTGCGTATACTTTTAGGAGAGACTACTAGGGAACGGTTGAATACATTTGTTCATAATATTGTTGAGAATAGTCAAGGAAAAGATAAAATTATGATGTCACCGGAGATTGAAGAAGGGCTTCGGGATATTCGAGCATTGATGTTTCAAGATGTTTACTTAAATCCAGCGGCTAAAAGTGAAGAAAAAAAGGCAGAACATGTAGTAGAAGAATTGTATACATATTACAGTAAATATCCAGAAAAGATGTCAGAAGAATATCAAAAGCTTCTATATCAGAATGAACCAAAGGAAAGAGTAATATGTGATTATATATCAGGTATGACAGATCAGTATTCTCTAGAAAAGTTTCGTGAGCTTTTTATCCCAAAAAGTTGGAGTGTTCAAGAAAAAGGCCAGTAGAAAAGAGGAAGTTGTATGTATTATTCAGATGATTTGATTGAAGAAGTCCGCTTAAAAAACGATATTGTGGACGTGATTTCGGATTATGTGAAATTGCAAAGAAAGGGCAGTTCTTATTTTGGACTTTGTCCATTTCATAATGAAAAATCTCCGTCCTTTTCAGTAAGTCCAGGCAAGCAGATGTATTATTGTTTTGGTTGTGGGGCAGGAGGAAATGTTTTTACCTTTATCATGGAATATGAGAATTATAGCTTTGTAGAAGCGGTAAAATATTTAGCGGACAGAGCAGGTGTACAGCTTCCTGAAGTTGAATATTCAAAAGAAGCAAAGGCGGCATCAGATTTTAAGGCCATGCTTTTGGAAGTACAGAAAAAAGCTGCTTCTTTTTATTATTATCAGTTAAGACAGGATAGTGGTAAGTCAGCTTTGGATTATTTGACAGGAAGACAGCTTACGGATGACACAATTAAAAAATTTGGATTAGGGTATTCACCTAAATATTCAGGAGCATTATATAAATATTTGAAAGGGCAGGGATATTCAGACGAATTGTTAAAAGAATCCGGTCTTTTTAATATAGATGAACGTAGAGGAATGCAGGACAAGTTCTGGAACCGTGTTATGTTTCCTATTATGGATGTGAATAATCGTGTGATAGGATTTGGAGGCAGAGTTATGGGAGATGCAAAACCAAAATATTTAAATTCTCCTGAAACTCCAATTTTTGATAAAAGTAGAAATTTATATGGTTTGAATATTGCTCGTACTTCAAGAAAACCATATTTTATTATTTGTGAAGGATATATGGATGTAATTGCTATGCATCAGGCAGGTTTTCAAAATGCGGTGGCCTCTCTTGGTACGGCCTTAACTTCAGGACATGCGAGTCTTATGAGTCGTTATACGAAGGAAGTTTTGCTGACATATGATAGCGATGAAGCAGGGCAAAAAGCAGCCCTTCGAGGAATACCTATTTTGAGGGCTGCGGGGATTTCTCCAAGGGTAGTTAACTTGGCCCCTTATAAGGATCCAGATGAGTTTATTAAAGCAGAAGGAAAAGAAATGTTTCAAAAGCGTCTGGAGGAAGCAGAAAATTATTTCTTATTTGAAATTAAGGTACTGGAAAAACAATATCATTTGTCGGATCCAGAGAGTAAGACTCGATTTTATCGAGAAATAGCAAGAAAACTTTTAGAATTTCCGGAAGAGCTGGAAAGAAATAATTATATTGAAAGTGTTTCTTCTAGATATCAGATAAAATTTGAAGATTTAAGAAGAATGGTAAATAACATGGCTTTATCCGGCACAAATGTTGTTGTGAAACCTAAAACAGAAGTTTGGTCAAAAAAGAAAGAAACGAAGGAAGACGCTGGATGTACGGCACAAAAGCTAATGTTAACATGGTTAGCATCTTATCCTTCTATGTTTAAAACCGTTGATGGATTCATAGAACCGGGAGATTTTACAACACCGTTATATCATAAAGTTGCTGAAATGGTTTTTGCGCAGCATCAAGAGGGTGAGGTAAATCTTGCAAAATTATTAAATCAATTTTCTGATGTAGAGGAGCAAAAAGAAATTACTTCTCTATTTCATGCTTCACTTCATCTTGAAAGTGAGGAAGAAGCAAAAAAAGCAGTACTAGAAACTGTATGTAAATTAAAGCGAGATAGTATTGCATGGCAAAGTGTTAATTTATCACCTACAGATCTTTTGGGATTACAAAGGATTATAGATGCAAAAAAACATGTGGAAGATTTAGAAACTGGTAGAGTTACGTTGCATATTTCTTTTGAATGAGGAAATGATATATACGATTGTAAGGAAGAATAATTGAGAGGAAGGAACAGTTTATGGAAATGAACATGGCGAAATTCAGTGAAAAGCTTGGAGAGCTTATGGAACTGGCAAAGAAGAAAAAAAATGTATTAGAATATCAAGAAATCAGTGATTTTTTTAAAGATTTTCCTTTAGAACCAGAGCAAATGGATAAGGTATTTGATTTTCTGGAAGGAAATGGAATCGATATTCTACGAATTCAGGATAACGACATGGATGATTTAATTATCAGTGATGATGATGATTTAAATCTTAGTGAAGAAGACGAAGTAGATATGGAAAAAATCGACCTTTCTGTTCCTGAAGGTGTCAGCATTGAAGATCCTGTTCGTATGTATCTGAAAGAAATTGGTAAAGTACCTCTTTTAAGCGCAGAGGAAGAAATCATACTTGCTCAGCGTATGGAAGAAGGAGATGAAAATGCAAAAAAACGTCTTGCTGAGGCGAATCTCCGTTTGGTGGTAAGTATTGCGAAACGTTATGTAGGACGTGGTATGTTATTTTTAGATTTAATTCAGGAAGGTAATCTTGGTCTGATTAAGGCGGTAGAAAAATTCGATTACCGTAAAGGCTATAAATTTTCTACTTATGCTACATGGTGGATTCGTCAGGCGATTACAAGAGCTATTGCAGATCAGGCAAGAACAATTCGTATTCCGGTTCATATGGTAGAGACAATTAATAAGCTGATTCGTGTGTCCCGCCAGCTTTTACAGGAACTGGGAAGAGAACCGCATCCAGAAGAAATTGCAGAGGAAATGAACATGTCAGTAGAACGTGTTCGTGAAATCCTTAAAATTTCTCAGGAACCAGTATCTTTAGAAACTCCAATTGGTGAAGAAGAAGATAGTCATTTAGGAGACTTTATTCAAGACGATAATGTTCCTGTACCGGCAGATGCGGCAGCGTTTACTTTATTAAAAGAACAGCTTGTAGAAGTTTTAGGTACTTTAACAGAAAGAGAACAAAAGGTACTTCGCTTACGTTTTGGTTTAGATGACGGAAGAGCCAGAACTTTGGAAGAAGTAGGAAAAGAGTTTAATGTTACGAGAGAGCGTATTCGCCAAATTGAAGCGAAAGCTCTTAGAAAACTTCGTCATCCAAGTCGCAGTCGTAAGCTGAAGGATTATCTAGATTAGGGATGGATACAATGAAAGAAATACAGATTTCCAGAAGACTGCAAAGTGTTGCAGCTTTTGTAAAAACTGGGAAGACATTAGCAGATGTAGGATGTGACCACGGATATATTCCGATTTATCTTTTGCAGAAAAAGCAAATAGAAAAAGCAATTGCTATGGATATTAATCAAGGACCACTTATGCGAGCACAGGAGCATATTTATGAATGGGGATTGGAAAATTACATATCAACTCGTCTGTCAGACGGTGTGCAAGCTTTGAAGCCTAATGAAGCAGAGAGTGTTGTTATTGCTGGTATGGGTGGTCCTCTTATGGAAAAAATACTTACCGAAGGAGAGGTTGTTCTTAGGACGGTGCAAGAAATGGTTTTACAGCCTCAGTCTGAGATTGGAGCTTTTCGAAAATTTCTTAGTAAAAATGGATATTGTATTATAGAGGAAGAAATGGTTTTAGAAGATGGAAAGTATTATCCTATTATGAGAGTTATTCATGGGAAAATGGAATATAAGACAGAGGCAGAATATCTCTACGGAAAAGAACTTTTAAAGAATAGAAATCCAGTTTTAAAAGAATTTTTGAAAAGGGAACAAGAAAAAGCAGAAATACTTATACAAAAATTAAAAAACTCACAGACAGCATCTGCAAGGATAAGAATTTCCCAGTTAGATAAGGAATGGAAAAATAGAAAAGAGGCTCTTGCATATTATGAAATGTAATGATATTTTAGAAAAAGTAGAAAAAAAATATCCAGTTTCTTTTGCTGAAAGTTGGGATAATTCTGGTTTTTTGGTAGGAGATACATCATGGGATGTGGAGAAAGTTTTTTTAGCATTAGATGCGACAGATGACGTGATTGATGAAGCTATTAGATGTGGGGCAGATATGCTTATAACCCATCATCCATTGATTTTTTCAGGTATGAAAAGAGTTACGGCTGATGACTTTATCGGAAGACGCATAATCAAAATGGTGCAACATAACATCTGTTATTATGCCATGCATACGAACTTTGATGTACTGGGAATGGCAGAACTTAGTGCGGATTATTTACAACTTTCAAATCGTGAAGTATTGGAAGTTACTTATGAAGAAAATGCACATAGAGAAGGAATTGGACGAGTTGGAAAGTTGGCAGCTCCAATGACTTTAAAAGAATGTGGGAAATTTGTAAAAGAACAACTGCATCTTCCTTTTGTACAAATTTATGGTGACGAAGACAACATAATAGAGAATCTTGCAGTATGTACAGGATCAGGAAAAAGTCTGATGAAACAAGTGCTGAAAAAAGGTGCCCAAGCATATGTAACCGGAGATATGGATTATCATTCTTGTATAGATGCAATGGCTCAAGGGGTTTCTGTGATTGATGCAGGACATTATGGTACAGAATATATTTTTATGGATTATATGGAAAAAGAATTAAAAGAGATGTTTCCAGAGTTAAAAATAGAAAAGATGCGAGTTTCTTACCCATGTAAAATTATTTAACGGAATTAGGATAAGGACTTCTGTATAACGAACATTAAAGATTTTGTGTTTGATTATACAGAAGTCCTTTTTTCTGAATAATAGGAATAAATATCAGGAAAATATATAAAATGATAGAAAAATATAGATTGTTGTAGTAAAATAATATGTATCTAAATCAAAAACTGAGGGGGAACTTGACAAAGAGGTGCGATGAAAGGAGAAATATTATGGGTGACAGAATGATACGGGTGAATATCCTTGGTGAACAAAGGGAATATCCTTATGGTACCACTTATGAAAAGATTGCAAAAGAATATCAGGAAAAATATGAGTATCCAATCGTTTTACTTATGAAAGATCATAAACTTTGTGAACTTCATAAAAAGCTAAAAAGAGAAGGAAACATTAACTTTATTACAACACAAGACCAAATAGGTCATGAAACTTATAAAAGAAGTGTTTCGTTGTTGTTGTTAAAATCCTTATACCATGTTGCTGGATATGATAACATACAAAAAGTAACGATGCATTATTCCGTTAGTAGCGGATATTATTATACAATTGATGGAAATATTATTCTGAATGAAGAATTTTTAAGCAGAGTAAAAAAATATATGATGGAGCTGGTAGAAAGACAAGTTCCAATTTTAAAAAGAAGCATAGGTACAGAGGAAGCTATTGAATTGTTTCATAACCATAGGATGTATGACAAAGAAAAACTGTTTCGTTTTCGTCGAGTTTCCAGAGTGAATATTTACAGTTTGGAGGAATATGAGGATTACTTCTATGGATTTATGGTATCCCACACAGGATATTTAAAATATTTTGATTTATGTCTTTATAATGATGGACTTGTTTTGCAGCTTCCTAAGAGAGAAAATCCAAATAAAGTACCAGCATTTGCTCCAAGACCAAAGATTTTTCAGGTACAAAAGGAATCTGCGAAGTGGAGTGAAACGATACAGGCTGATACGGTTGGAGATTTAAATGAAAGGATTACGCAAGAAGGGGCGAATAATCTGATTCTTATTGCAGAGGCCCTACAGGAAGCCAAAATATCTCAGATTGCCAAGCAAATTGTGCAAGAAGGAAATAAAAAGATTATTATGATTGCAGGACCTTCTTCATCTGGTAAAACGACGTTTTCTCATCGGTTATCTATACAGCTGGCGGCACATGGAATGAAACCGCATCCTATTGGTGTTGATAATTATTTTGTAAATAGGGAAAATACCCCTTTAGATAGTGATGGGAATTATAATTTTGAATGTTTGGAAGCCATTGATGTGAAACAATTTAATGAAGATATGTGTGCTTTATTAAGAGGAGAAGAAGTGGAAATTCCTCGTTTTAATTTTAAGACGGGACACAGAGAGTATAAAGGAGATTTTTTGAAACTTCAAGAGGAAGATGTATTAGTTATTGAGGGAATTCATTGCTTAAATGATAAATTGAGTAGTAGTTTACCTCCAGAAAGCAAATTTAAAATATATATCAGTGCACTTACTCAGCTAAATATTGATGAGCATAATCGTATTCCTACAACAGATGGACGGTTAATTCGGCGTATTGTACGAGATGCTAGAACTAGAGGAGCTTCTGCAAAGGTAACAATAGGAATGTGGAATTCTGTAAGGCGAGGAGAAGAAGAAAATATTTTTCCATATCAAGAATCTGCAGATGTAATGTTTAATTCTGCTTTGATTTATGAATTGGCAGTTTTGAAACTTTATGCAGAGCCTTTGCTGTTTTCTATTACAAAGGAAGAACCAGAGTATGCAGAAGCAAAACGTTTATTGAAATTTTTAGATTATTTTCTTGGAGTGCCCAGTGAAAGTATTCCGAGCAATTCAATTTTAAGAGAATTTGTAGGGAATGGCTGTTTTGATGTATAAAACAGTTTGCATTTTTGAAATTTCTATGATAGAATATGCCATGCGTAGCAAGTAGAATAAATAATCGCGGCTGACAGAGCCGAAAGGTGTCAGGTGAGGAAAGTCCGGGCTTCATAGGGCAGGATGCCAGATAACGTCTGGTGGAGGTGACTCCAAGGATAGTGCAACAGAAATGTACCGCCGGAATATTCCGGTAAGGGTGGAAGGGCAGTGTAAGAGACTACCGCCGTTCTGGTAACAGAACGGGCATATGTAAACCCCATTCGAAGCAAGACCGAATAGAAAACAATGTGGTTGCCCGTCACGTTTTCAGGTGGGTCGCTTAAGCTTGTTGGTGACAGCAAGATTGGATAGATGATTATTCACGACATAACCCGGCTTATCGTTTTGCTTGTTATGTGAAAAGAAGTCATGATTTTGTAGATTAGATTATCTATGAAATCATGACTTCTTTTGTTGTAGAATTGAAATTAATTGGACATTCCTTGTAAATAGTCAATAAATTGTTGTGCAGTTCGTCCGGAGTGTCCACCATGCTGTAATTCCCAAATATTTGCCTTTGCCAGTATTTCGTCTTCTTGCAAAGGAATTTCCTGTCGTTTGGCTAATGTAAGTACAATATTTTGGAATTCTTTTTTTTCTGGAGCACCAAAATAAATAGTAATACCGAAACGGGATACCAGTGATAACTTTTCCTGTACAGTATCATTGGTATGTAAATCATTATTATATTCATTTTTATCATTAAAACTTTCCCGAATCAGGTGTCTACGGTTTGAGGTAGCATAAATTAATACATTATTAGGTTTTTTCTCCAAGCCACCTTCAATAATTGCTTTTAAATATTTATATTCGATTTCAAAATCTTCAAAAGAAAGATCATCCATATAAATAATAAATTTATAATTTCTATTTTTAATCTGGGCAATTACATCACTTAAATCACGAAACTGATGTTTATATACTTCAATAATGCGAAGTCCTTTTTCGTAATATTGATTAAGAATTGCTTTGATGCAAGTTGATTTTCCAGTTCCTGCATCACCGAATAAAAGACAATTATTTGCAGGTTTTCCTTCTAGAAAAGCTTCTGTATTATCTGTCAATTTTTTCTTTTCTAATTCATATCCTATTAAATCATCTAAGTTTACATGAGCAACTCTGGTAATAGGAATAATTTCTACTGCCTGAGTTGGATTTTTATGTTCTAGACGGAAGGCTTTATGAAGTCCAAGTTTTCCCACTCCAAAGTCTTTATAAAAATCAACAATATGTTCCATAAATTCTTCTGGTGAAGCTGAATTTTCTAAAAGATTACTTAAAGTAGAAATGCGACTGGAAATTCGTTCATTTACATATAATCCTCGTGGGTGTTCTGTCTGGTAATCACTAATTAAGTGGCAACAGGAAGAAACCCCATAAAAACTTTCAAAAGCAGAAAAATCTAAATGAAATAAGTCTTTAAAAATAGTAAAGTCATGGAGAGCCAATGCATTTAAAGAAGGACTATGGGTAAGTCCAGTTATTTCGCAGGAAACGCTGAAAGCGTTTTCGTGGTTAACTAAGAGCCACGTAAGATAATGTGTCCATAAGTCTCCGCAAAAACCGTAGTCGTTTGCCATTTCCACAAGTCGATTCATACAGCTGTAAAAAAGATTTTTTGATTTTTCTGGTGCTTCCGGTTCTTTACAACAGATAGATAAGGCATGTGTCATATCTGTTAAAATATCGCCATGAGAAAAATTTCGATATAAAATACATTCATCAATATGAAACATACAAGAACTCCTTTCAATAATTTCCATGAATCCGAAGATTTTGTACCTCGAAATTCAGACCGCATAAAGCATTTTTTACAGCACTATCGCTTAAATTTCCTTCAAAATCTACGAAAAATCGATATTCCCAGTTTCGATTGGTAATAGGACGAGATTCAATTTTGGTCATATTTAAACCATTATAGATAAAATGTGACAGGCTATTGTAAAGACTACCACTTTCGTGAGGCAGTTCATAGCTGACACTGATTTTAGAGGCATTTTTTTGGTAGATTTTATTTTTTGTAATAACGATAAAACGAGTGGAATTTTCTGGGTTGGAAAAAATATTTTCTTTTAAAATAGAAAGACCAAAATACTGGGTAGCATAAGGACTTGCAATGGCTGCCTGAGTTTTATCTTTGTCTAATGCTATTTTTTTGGCGGCAGCAGCAGTATTACTAAAGTCATGAGTGCACCAGTTTTCCTTACTGTCTAAAAATTCTTTGCATTGCATAAGGGCTTGTGGGTGAGAATATACATGTCGGATATCGGAAAGAGTGCTCCCTGGCACACCAGCAAGGACATGTTGGCAAGGAATAATCTGTTCTCCTACAATTACATGATCATAAGAAGTAAGTAGGTCGTAGTTATCTTGTACAATTCCTGCAGTAGAATTCTCAATAGGGAGTACTGCATATAACGCCCGTCCATATTTAATTTCTTCCATGGCATCTTTCCAAGTATCTACATGATAACTGTGAATTTTATTGCCAAAGAAATGGCACATGGCAGCATGGCTATATGCGCCTTCTACTCCTTGAAATACAACAGATGCATTCTCTTTTTCTAATTGATCTACAGGAGTAAAAAGATTTTTTCGGTATACACCATGTTCTTGAAGTAATTGATATTGGCGCTTTCTGCTAATGGACATAATCTGTTGATATAGTTCCTGAATGCCGCAACGATTAAAGCTAGTACCTACATTTTTGGAAACGGATTTTAATTTTTCTACTTCTCTAGCGTGATCAAAGATTGGTTTTTGGTGTTCGATTTTAAATTTTGCTACCTGCTCAGTAATTGCCATTCTTTTTTCAAACAGTGCTGTAATTTGATTATCGATGTCATCTATTTCTTCTCTTAAATTATGTAAATCCAGGGTCATGATAGAAATCCTCTCTAAAGCTATAATCTATGAATACTATGATACACCGCCATTTTAAACTGTGCAAGTTTTTTATATATAGGTTTGTTTTTTTGTTGGAAGAATCTATGAAAAATTCTTGAAATGCAGAGATAACTGTTATATGATAATAGCTGATGATAAAGCTTGAGAACACATAGGAGGTAATCTATGAGACACTTAATGAGTCCGTTGGATTTGTCCGTAGAGGAGTTGGCAAAGGTATTAGATCTTGCCAATGATATTGAAAAAAATCCAGAGAAATATGCCCATAAATGCGATGGGAAAATACTAGCAACTTTGTTTTACGAACCAAGTACAAGAACACGTTTAAGTTTTGAATCTGCCATGATGCGATTAGGTGGGAAAGTTTTAGGGTTTTCCAGTGCAAATTCAAGTTCTGCTGCAAAAGGTGAAAGCGTAGCAGATACAGTACGCACAGTATCTTGCTATGCAGATATTTGTGCTATGCGTCATCCAAAAGAAGGAGCGCCTCTAGTTGCATCTATGGCATCAGAGATACCTGTCATTAATGCAGGTGATGGAGGGCATCAGCACCCTACACAGACCCTTACGGATTTACTTACTATTCGTTCTTTAAAAGGAAGATTAGAAAACATTACCATTGGCTTGTGCGGAGACCTGAAATTTGGAAGAACCGTTCATTCTTTAATTGAGGCATTGGTACGTTATGAAGGTGTAAAATTTGTTCTGATTTCCCCGGAAGAGCTTCGTATTCCTGATTATATTCGTGAAGATGTTTTAAAAGCCAGTGGTCATGAATTTATAGAAGTAGAGCGTTTGGAGGAAGCTATGCCGAATCTGGATCTTCTGTATATGACACGTGTTCAGAAAGAACGTTTCTTCAATGAAGAAGATTATGTTAGAATGAAAGACTTCTATATTTTAGACAAGGCAAAAATGGAACTGGCAAGGGAAGATATGCTTGTATTGCATCCATTACCAAGAGTAAACGAAATTTCTGTAGAGATAGATACAGATCCAAGAGCAGCTTATTTCAAGCAAGTACAGTATGGTGTTTATGTAAGAATGGCGCTGATTTTAAGCTTGTTGGGAATGGGGGTAGATTTATGTTAAATGTAGGGCGTTTAAGCGAAGGTGTGGTTTTAGATCATATCAAAGCGGGAAAGAGTATGACAATTTATCATGATTTAAAGTTGGATAATCTGGATTGTTGTGTGGCAATTATTAAAAATGCGAGAAGTGGTAAAATGGGACGCAAAGACATTATTAAAGTGGAGTGTCCTATAGATACATTGAATTTAGATATTTTAGGATTTATCGATCATAATATTACAGTTAATATTATTAAAGATGGAGAAATCGTAGAAAAGAAGGAACTTTCTCTTCCAAAAGAAATTCGAAATGTTATTCGTTGTAAAAATCCACGCTGTATTACTTCTATTGAGCAAGAACTTGACCATGTATTTATTTTGGCAGATCCTGAAAAAGAAATATATCGCTGCAAGTATTGTGAAGAAAAATACAGAGGAAGCAGAAATAAATAAGAATTACCGGCAGTTATCTGGAAACAGGGCTGCCGTTTTTTATTGAGGAGGGAGATTATGAAAGAAAATGTAAAAGGACATCTATTGGCCTTATTTACAATTCTTGCTTGGGGAACTACTTTTGTTTCAACAAAAGTCTTATTAAATGGATTTACACCTATTGAAATTTTATTTATGCGTTTTTTGATTGGTTATTTTTTACTTTTGATTATGAATCATCAAGGGCTTTTTGTAAAAAATAAAAAGCAGGAATTGTATTTTATTGCCGCAGGAGTTACGGGAGTAACATTATATTTTCTTTTGGAGAATATTGCTTTGGTTTATACATACGCATCTAATGTAGGAATTATTATTGCTACTGCACCATTTTTCACAGCAATTTTAGGGAGAATATTTTTAAAAGAAGAAAAGTTGAAAAAAGGATTTTTTATAGGCTTTTTTATTAGTCTTACGGGTATTATTCTTATCAGTATACAGGGGAGTAGCACTTTTTCCTTGAACCCAAAGGGAGATTTTTTAGCGGTTTTAGCAGCGATTGTATGGGCGTGTTATTCTATTCTGGTTAAAAAAATTAGTACCTTTGAATTATCAACGATTCAAAGTACGCGTCATATTTTCTTTTACGGCATTTTATTTATGAGTATTCCTGTATTTGTTATGGGATTTGAATGGAAATTGGAGAGATTTACAAATCCCATTTATTTGGGAAATATGTTGTTTTTAGGTATTGGTGCATCTGCAATCTGCTTTGTGACATGGAATTTGGCAGTGAAGCTTTTAGGAGCAGTGCGTACGGCTGTGTATTTGTATCTTTCTCCTGTAGTGACAATTTTTGCATCTGTTTTTGTTTTGAAAGAAAAAATAACATTTACATCCGTGATAGGAGTTGGATTTGTTCTTACAGGATTATTTTTATCAGATAAAGAAAAAATTAGAAAAAGCTAGACATTTTATACATGACAAGATATTATTTATGCTATGCAAAAGAAAGAGTTCAGGGAGGATATGGTATGAAAAAAGTAGTAAAATTTGGTGGAAGTTCTCTTGCCAGCGCAGAACAGTTTAAAAAAGTAGGAAAAATCATCGAGGCAGATGAAAGTAGAAGATATGTTGTGCCGTCTGCTCCCGGAAAACGGTTTTCAGAAGATACCAAGGTAACAGACTTACTATATGCATGTTATGAAGCGGCGAATGAAGAGGGAAAGTTTCAAACAATTTTAGAAGAAATTAAAGGTCGTTATCAAGAGATTATTGATGGATTGAAAATTTCTTTGTCTTTGGAAAAGGATTTTGAGGAAATAAAAGAAAATTTTAAAAATCAAATTGGTAGAGAGTATGCTGCATCCAGAGGAGAATACCTAAATGGGAAGATTATGGCAGCATATTTGGGATATGAATTTGTGGATCCTGCAGAGATGATTCGTTTTGATGGAAATGGGCAATTTGATGGAGAAATCACAGAACTTTTAGTTGCCAGAAAATTAAATAACATAGAAAGAGCAGTAGTTCCAGGATTTTATGGTGCCAAGGAAAATGGAGAAATTAAAACATTTTCTAGAGGTGGTTCAGATATTACAGGCTCCATTCTTGCAGGTGCTTTAGATGTGGATCTTTATGAAAACTGGACTGATGTTTCTGGGGTGATGGTTACAGATCCTAGAATTATACCAAACACAAAGTCTATTGATACGATTACTTACCGTGAGTTAAGGGAGCTTTCTTACATGGGAGCAACAGTTCTTCACGAAGATGCTATTTTCCCTGTAAGGAAAGCGGGAATTCCTATTAACATTAAAAATACGAATGCACCAGAAGAAGAGGGTACGATGATTGTAGAAGATACCTGTAAAAAACCATTGTACACAATTACAGGTATTGCAGGAAAAAAAGGATTTTGTTCTTTGTTTATTGAGAAATCTATGATGAACGCGGAGATTGGATTCGGTAGAAAAGTATTGCAGGTATTAGAAGAACAGGGAATTTCTTTTGAACATATTCCATCAGGTATTGATACGATGACAGTATTTATTCATCAAGATGAGTTTGCAGAAAAAGAACAGCAAGTAATTGCTGGTGTGCATAGGACAGTAAATCCTGATTATATGGAGTTAGAGTCAGATTTAGCTTTGATTGCTGTAGTAGGTAGAGGAATGCGTTCCAATCGTGGTACTGCTGCGAGAATTTTTGCGGCTTTGGCTCATGCGAATGTTAATGTTAAGATGATTGATCAAGGCTCTAGTGAATTAAATATTATTGTTGGTGTGAAGAATGAGGATTTTGAAGTGGCAATTAAAGCACTTTATGATATTTTTGTAGAAACACAGATTTAGGGGGATTTTATGAAAATAGTAATTATGGAACCATTGGGGGTAGAAAAAGAAAAACTTTTAGCAATTGCAAGAGAGCAACTTTCAAATGATGTGGAAATCGTTTCCTATGATACAAGAGTAACGGATACAGAAAGATTGATTGAACGTGGAAAAGATGCAGATGTTCTGGTGGTTGCCAATCTTCCTTTAAGTGAAGAGGTCATTGAAAGTTGTACAAAATTAAAACTCATATCTGTTGCTTTTACCGGAGTGGATCATATTCCTTTAGATTTCTGTAAGGAAAAAGGGATTTGTGTATGTAATTGTGCCGGATATTCTACTGCTGCAGTGGCAGATTTAGTATTTGGAATGTTAATTTCTTTGTATCGAAGACTTGCACAGTGTGATATGGCAGTAAGAAGTGAGGGGACAAAAGATGGATTAATAGGATTTGAATTAGAAGGTAAAAAATTTGGCATTATTGGTGCAGGAGCAATTGGGACAAGAGTGGCACAAATTGCAAAAGCTTTTGGATGCCAGGTATATGCTTATAGTAGGAGTCAAAAAGAGATAGAAGGAGTAAGCTTCGTGTCTTTAGAAGAACTTTTATCTATTTGTGATATTGTTTCTCTGCACATACCATTAAAAAAAGATACAATACATTTCATTGATAAAGAGAAACTGGCATTGATGAAAAAAGGAGCAATTCTTATTAATACAGCAAGAGGTCCAGTAGTAGACAACGAAGCTTTGGCAGAGGCATTAAATGAAGAAAAAATTGCGGGAGCCTGCGTAGATGTATTTGAAAAAGAACCTCCTGTGGAAGCAGAACATCCGCTATTTCATGCAAAAAATACTTTACTAACACCTCACGTGGGATTTGCCACGAAAGAAGCCATGGTAAAGCGTGCTTATATTGTATTTGAAAATATAAGAGCATGGGCGAAGGACAAACCACAAAATGTAATGTAAAGAAAAAACGATTTTCTCTTGACAGGGGAAGTCGTTTTTATTATACTCTAAGTGTACTATGATACACAGTACACTTAATACAAATGAATGTGTATTAGGGAAAGGAGGAAAGAACTTGATTGTTATTGACTACCAAAATCGAAAACCCATATATGAGCAAATTGTAGAGCGTTTTCAGATGTTAATTCTTAAAGGTATTTTGGAACCGGATGCACAAATGCCTTCGGTAAGAAGTTTGGCTACGGAGTTATCCATTAATCCTAATACGATACAAAAAGCTTATTCTCTTTTAGAACAGCAAGGCTTTATCTACCCTGTAAAGGGAAGGGGAAATTTTGTTTCAGGAAACCAAGCTTTGATAGAACAGCGAAAAAATAGTTTTTGGAAAAAATTGAAAACACTAATAAAGGAAGGAAAAGAATTTGGAATTTCTCAAGAAACATGTGTTGAAAAAATAGTAGAATTTTATGAGGAGGTTGAGGCATGATACAAACAGAAAAGTTATCGAAAGCTTTTGGCTCTTTACAAGCAGTTCATGAAGTAACCTTAAAGATTTCCGATAATTGTATTTTCGGATTGGCAGGAACAAACGGAGCTGGAAAGAGCACACTTTTGCGTATGTTATCAGGAATTTTAAAACAGGACAGTGGAAAGATTTTTATTGATAATAAGCCAGTATATGAAAATTTATCTGTGAAAGAAGAAATTTTCTTTTTGCCAGATGTGTCTTATTTTTTTCAAAATGCAACTATGAAAGAAATGATGGATTATTATTCTATTTATTATAAAAAATATGATAGAAACCGTTGTCATAAGATAGCTTCTAATTTAGGATTGGATGAAAAAAGGAAAATCAGTACTTTTTCTAAGGGAATGAAGAGACAGGCTGCTTTGATTTTGGGAATATGTTCAGGGACAAAGTATCTGTTTTGTGATGAAACATTTGATGGGTTAGATCCAGTAATGCGTCAAGCAGCGAAAAGTATTTTAGCTTATGAAGTATCAGAAAGAGAATTTACGCCTATTATTGCTTCACATAATCTTCGGGAGTTGGAAGATATTTGTGATCACGTAGGACTTTTACATCAAGGTGGAGTTTTGCTTTCTAAAGATGTAGAAGATATGAAACTGCATATTCATAAAGTGCAATGTGTATTGTCTGATGAGCAGAATGAAAAAGAACTTTTAGAAGAACTGGAAGTTATGCAGTATGAGAAAAGGCTTTCTCTTTTAACGATGGTAGTTCGTGGTGAAAAAAAGGAGATTATGAAGAAGATTAACGATAGAAAGCCGTTATTTGCAGAAGCAATTCCATTAACTTTGGAAGAAATTTTTATCAGTGAAACGGAGGTGGCAGGATATGATATCAAAAAATTGTTTGTTTAAAAGCGTAAAAGAAAATATACGAAGAAATATCTATTTACTCATTTTGATAACTTTGGGATTTATTGTGGTATTTCCTTTAAGAACTATTATGATTTTAGATCGGGCGCAGGCAAACCAGTATATTGAAGGGGAAATTATGCCGGTACAGGCAAAATTTTTGGACTGTATAGGGTTGGAAAATACAACTGCAATGATTTTTATTGGAATGATTGCCGTATTACTAGGGGTTATGGGATTTTTCTATTTATATTCTAGTGAAAAAACAGATTTTTATCATAGTCTTCCATTGAAAAGGGAAGAACTTTTTATTATCTCTTTTGTAAGTGGACTTTTGATATTTTTGCTTCCCTATTTACTTTCGGTAGGTGTTACCTACTTAATTGGTATTGTGTACCATGGAGTCAGTGCGGCGAGTGCTATGTATACATTTGTAGCAATTGGTATGAATATTTTACTCTTTCTTGAATGTTATGTTTTTGCTATTTTAGCTGTGTTGTTAACTGGAAATTTGTTTACAGGTGTCCTTGCTTTCCTTGGTTTTATGTCTTATGGATGGATTGTGTATACAACATACTCTTATATGAATGAAAGTTTTTTTGATACATTAGCCTCTTTTCATATGCCTAAAATAGTAAATTATCTCAGTCCCATTATTGCGCATATTTATGCTACGGATCAGAAAACTTCTTTAAGAGGATATATTCTTTATGCAGTAGTTTTAATCGTATTAGTTTTGAGTGCAAATATTTGTATTTACAAAGTGCGCCCATCAGAAAGCTTTCATAAATCCATAGCTTTTCAAAAGATTCAGCCGGTGATTAAGATTTTTGTAGTGTTGCCGATTTCGCTTATGGTATCTTTATTTTTCTGTTCTGGCATGAAACATGAGTTTATATGGTTAATAATATCAGTTCTGATCCTTTCCTTTGTGTTGTCCTGTATTTTGGAATTTTTATTTACAATGGATTTACACAAATGCATTGTACCAAACAAATCTACAGGTGTAATTTTAGTCCTTTTAGCAATTATTCTTGTGGGATATAGAGTAGATATTTTTAAAGTGGATTCTTATTTGCCAGATAAAGAAAAGATAGAAACTATGTCCATATATTTGCCTAGCGTTAATGATAAAATGAATTATCCATCGGGTTATGATCTACAGGTGGAAAAGCAAATGGAGAAAACTCAGATAAAAGATTTTGATGCAGTGTATGAACTGGCAAAGTTGGGGGTAGATTATTCTCAGCATAAGGGTTCTGAAAAAAATCATTTAAGGGTTTGGGATGGTCGTATAGCAAAGGATAACATGACGACTTCAGATGAGAATGTTATGGTTTCGTTATATATTGGATATTCTTTAAAGAATGGAAGAACAGTATATCGAGTTTATTATGTTCCGGAGACAGAAGAACTTTTATCGTTAGTTTCAGATATTTATGATAATTGGGATTACAAAGAAGCTTTGCTTCCTACCAGTTATTTATCAGAAAAAGATGTGGAATATTTTTATGTACGCGATTTAAAAGGCGAAAGAATGCAAATCAATGCTTCGAAAGATACACTAGAAAATATCTATAAAACCTATAAAGGAGAATTAGAAAGTTTGACTTTTACTCAAAGTAGAACAGACCGAATTTTAGGGTACTTAAACGTAGAAGAGAAGATAAAAGGTGTATATGATGAGCAAAAGAGTCAATATAACATGGAGATAGATTTACCGGTTTATGAGAATTTTTCAAAGACTAGAGAACTTTTGGAAAATGCTGGACAGCCTTTGAATGAACTTTCTTCAGAAGAAATTTTAGATATTACTATTCATGTTCCAAATAATACGGATGGAGAGTATAAAGAAAAAGTAATTGAAGATAAAAATGAAATTGAAAAAATTCTTTCAAATCTTACATATGAAAATGGACATTATAGTCTTGGAAGTGAAATAAACTATCAAGTGAATCTAAATATATTCTTTGAGGATAGAAATATTCCAGAGCAGTCAAGCTTGTATTTGATGGAAGGTAAGGTTCTAGATGACCTTTTAAAAAAGATGAATATTGACTAACTGTTTGAATAAAGGAAAAGGTGCTGTGATTTTCATAGTACCTTTTTTGCATAGGATAAAAGCAGATTATGAAGAGCCTCGCCATTGACAAGTAAGAGAAAATAAGAGTACAATAGAATTAAAATTTATGAAAAATCGGGAGTAAGGAAAATGAGCAGACAATTGAACTTAGAGGATGAAAAAGAACTGATAGCACTGGGAAAAGCCCTTTCTTCTGAGACTAGAATCTGTATTTTGGAGCTTCTGCAAAAGGAATCTCTTTGTGTGAATGAAATAGCTGAAATATTGGAAATCCCTCCGTCTTCAGCAGCTTTGCATGTACGTGTGCTCCAAGAGGCAAATTTGATTCGCACAGAATTAAAGCCAGGTATTCGAGGTTCTATGAAGCTTTGTATTCTTCAAGAAACAAGTATTTTGTTGCATTTACAAAAAAAGAAAACCAAGAAAAGAGAAGAAATTATTTCTATGCCAGTAGGGAATTATGTGGATTACAAAATTACACCTACTTGTGGAATGGTAAATGAGGAAGAATATATTGACGGAGAGGATGAACCAAGATGTTTTTATGACCCCAGACGTACTACGGCAAAGCTGGTATGGTTTTCTTCCGGTTACCTAGAATATCGTTTTCCCAATGCGGGATTACAAAGAGAGGACGCAAAAGGATTGGAATTTTCTGCTGAATTATGCTCGGAGACAGCGGATTATAATTTAGACTGTCCTTCAGATATTACTCTGTGGATTAATGGGATAGAGGCAGGAACATGGACTTGTCCCTCAGATTTTGGAGGAAGACGAGGAAAATTAAATCCCGACTGGTGGGAAGATAAAAACACTCAATATGGAAATTTAAAAATTTGGTACATTGATGAAACAGGTACATATTTAGATGGGAATTTAATTAGTAATACCAAGATAGAGGAGTATTCTTTGGCAGCAGGCGATTATATTTCTGTGAAAATTGGAATTAAAGAGGATGCTTCTTATGTGGGAGGGGTAAATATTTTTGGAAATTGTTTTGGGGATTACCCTCAAGACTTGGTGATGAAATTAAAATATTAGACAAAAAGGTCTTTACAAGGGAAATAGATATGCTATAATTTGCTTATAAACAAAAAATATAAAATAAAACATAAAAAATGTTTTTAACAATAAGAAAATGCAGAGAGTGGGAGGTAAAGATGGAGAAAAAACTATTGGAAAAGTTTTGCGAACTTTACGGGGCTGGGGGAGATATTCGAAGTTATTTCTCTCCAGGACGTGTAAATCTTATTGGAGAGCACACAGATTATAATGGAGGACATGTTTTTCCATGTGCACTGACGATTGGAACTTATGCAGTAGTAAGAAAAAGAAAAGATAGAAAAATACGTCTGTATTCAGAAAATTTTAATCGTTTAGGTGTTTTTGAAACAAGCTTAGATGATTTAGTCTATAAAGAAGAAGCTAATTGGACAAATTATCCCAAAGGTGTGATTTGGACTTTTAAAGAAAATGGATATGAAGCAGATACAGGTTTTGACATGGTTATGTACGGAAATATTCCAAATGGTTCAGGTCTGTCATCCTCTGCCTCTGTAGAGCTTTTAACGGGTGTAATTTTAGTAGATCTGTTTGGGTTTAAAGAACTTTCCATGATTGATTTAGCCTTGTATGGACAGTACGCAGAAAATAAATTCAATGGCATGAACTGTGGAATTATGGATCAATTTGCCATTGCTATGGGAAAGGAAAATCATGCAATTTTCTTAGATACAGGAAATTTGCATTATGAGTATGCGCCCATTCAAATGGAAGGGGCAAAAATTGTAATTGCAGCTAGTAATAAGAAGAGAAGACTTACAGACTCAAAGTATAATGAAAGACGTGCAGAGTGCGAAGAAGCACTGGCAGATATTCAAAAGTATGAAAATATTCAGGCGCTGGGAGATTTAACAGAAGAAAAATTTGAAGAAGTGAAAGGATTTATTGTAAATCCTATCTGCTGTAAGAGAGCAAAACATGCAGTATATGAGAATCAGAGAACAATTCAGGCGGTAAAAGCTTTAAAAGAAAATAATTTGGAAACGTTTGGGAAACTGATGAATGAATCTCATATATCCCTTCGAGATGATTATGAAGTAACAGGAAAAGAACTGGACGCTCTTGTTGAGGCGGCTTGGGAACAGGATGGAGTAATTGGATCTCGTATGACAGGTGCCGGATTTGGGGGTTGTACCGTCAGCATTGTGAAAGAAGACAAAATTGATGCTTTTATTCAGAATGTAGGGGAAATTTATAAAAGAGAAATTGGATATGCAGCAGATTTTTATGTAGTAGAAATTGGCGATGGTGCTAGAAGAATTCAGTAGATGAGAAAGGTGAAAAAATGTTAAACAAAGACATCAGAGATTTAGTACAATATGGTATGGAGGCAGGACTGGTACCTGCGTGTGAAAAAAATTATACAATTAATTTATTACTTGATTTATTTCACGAAGATGATTATGAAGAATCAACAGAAATGTATAATACAGATTTGGAAGAAATTTTAAAAAATCTTCTGGATGAGGCAGTGAGAAGAGGGATTATTGAAGACAGTATTGGTTATAGAGATTTATTTGACACAAAGATTATGAACTGTCTAATGCCACGTCCTTCTCAGGTACAGGAAAAGTTTTGGAAAGAATATGAAAAAAGTCCAGAAAAAGCTACCGATTATTTTTATAAATTAAGTCAGGATAGTGATTACATTCGTCGTTATCGTATAAAAAAAGATCAGAAATGGACAGTGGAGAGCCCGTATGGAACTATTGATATTACCATCAATCTTTCCAAACCAGAAAAAGACCCCAAAGCCATTGCAGCAGCAAAAAATGCGAAAGCGAGTACTTATCCAAAATGTCAGCTTTGTGTAGAAAACGAAGGTTATGCAGGAAGATTGAATCATCCGGCAAGAGAAAACCACAGAATTATCCCAATTACAATTAATGACAGCCAGTGGGGATTTCAGTATTCTCCGTATGTTTATTATAATGAACATTGCATTGTATTTAATGGACAGCATGTACCAATGAAAATTGAGAGAAATACATTTATTAAATTATTTGATTTTATTAAACTGTTTCCTCATTATTTCCTTGGATCTAACGCAGATCTTCCGATTGTAGGTGGTTCTATTTTAAGTCATGATCACTTCCAGGGTGGGCATTATACTTTTGCAATGGCAAAAGCACCAATGGAAGAAATTGTAACCATACCGGGATATGAAGATGTGGAAAGTGGAATTGTAAAATGGCCGTTATCCGTTCTTAGAATTCGAAGTAAAGACGAAAAACGTTTGATTGATTTAGCAAGCCATGTTTTAGAAGTGTGGAGAGGATATACAGACGAAGCTGCGTTTGTATTTGCAGAAACCAATGGTGAGCCGCATAATACAATAACACCAATTGCCAGAAAAAATGGTGATATGTATGAATTAGATTTAACATTGAGAAATAATATTACAACAGAAGAACATCCATTAGGGTTGTATCATCCTCATGCACAGTACCATAATATTAAAAAAGAAAATATTGGTTTAATTGAGGTTATGGGATTGGCAGTACTTCCTGCACGTTTAAAAGAGGAACTGGAACTTTTGGCATCTTATCTTGTAGAAGGTAAAAATCCTGCAGAAAATGAAATGCTGGAAAAACATGCAGCTTGGGTGTCAGAGTTTACACCGAAATATGAAAATATTACAAAAGAAAATGTAATGAGTATTCTTCATGAAGAAGTAGGACAGGTATTTGTTCATGTGCTAGAAGATGCTGGTGTATACAAATGTACAGAAGAAGGAAGAGAAGCATTTAAACGTTTCTTGTCTACATTATAAAAAAAGAGCAGAAAAGATAGGCGTGCCTGTCTTTTTTGCTTTTTTTGTGATATAATAACTGCACAATATGCAAATCAAGCTGATAAAAAATATGAAGGAGAATTCAATGAGAAAAAAAATTCTGCTGATAGATGGACACAGTATATTAAATAGGGCATTTTATGGATTGCCTGATTTGACAAATGCGGAAGGACTTCATACAAATGCAATTTATGGATTTTTAAATATTTTATTTAAAATTTTAGAGGAAGAAAAACCAGATTATCTTACGGTTGCTTTTGATTTACATGCTCCAACTTTTCGTCATAAGCAGTATGAAGCTTACAAAGGAACCAGAAAACCTATGCCAATAGAATTGCGGGAACAGATACCGGTTGTAAAAGATGTACTTTCTGCTATGGGTGTCAGGATGATTACAAAAGAAGGATATGAGGCAGATGATCTTTTAGGAACTATAGCAAAGAAGAGTGAAGAAAAGGGGATGGATGTCACCATCCTTTCGGGAGACAGGGATTTATTACAATTGGCATCTTCTCATATTTGTATTCGTATTCCTAAAACAAAGGGTGGAAAAACAACGATTGAAGATTATTACGAGAATGATGTAAAAGAGGCATATCAGCTTACACCATTGCAAATTATTGAGTTGAAAGCTTTGATGGGGGATACTGCAGATAATATTCCAGGACTTCCTGGGGTGGGAGAAAAAACAGCAACAAAAATTTTACTAGAATATGGAACAGTAGAAAATGCAAAAGCTCATGCAGACCAGTTAAAACCGAATAAGGCAAAAACAGCTTTTTTAGAACATTATGATTTGGCAGTGCTGAGTAAAGAATTAGCAACTATTTGTATTGATGCCCCCATTGAATATGATTGGGAGAGTGCCCAAATTCATAATCTCTATACACCAGAGGCTTACGAATTTTTTAAAGAACTAGAATTTAAAAATTTTCTTTCTCGTTTTGCTGATGTAGGGGAAGAAAATAAAATAGAGGAATGTTTTCGTTATATTAAAGATTTTGCAGAAGTAGAAGAAGTCTTTGGAAATGCATTACAAGAACCAGTGGTAGGAATTGAACTTTTAGAGGAGAAAGGACAAATTTTAGGTCTGGGTTTAGCTTTTGGAGAAAAAAATATAGAAGTATATGGTATTTTACCTCAGGGTTTTATTACGGAGGGGTATTTAACTGAAAAAGCACAGGAACTTTGTCAGAAAGGAAAGCTTACCACATCTTTAAATATTAAATCCATGTTACGTTACATGGATTTGAAATCACACAATACCATGTTTGATGTAGGGCTTGCGGCCTATCTTTTAAACCCATTAAAGTCAGAATATACCTATGATGACATTGCAAAAGAATTTTTAGGAGAAATACTCCCTGCAAAAGAGGATTTACTTGGAAAATTGTCTTATGTAAAAGCTGCTACAGAAAAAGAAGAGGAACTTGCTAAAAGTGTTTGTTATATGGCATATACAGCTTTAAAATCTAGAATGCCACTTTTAGAAGCATTAGAACAGGAAAATATGAAAGAACTCTATGCAGATATGGAAATGCCTCTTTTATTTACACTTGCAGATATGGAAAAAGAAGGAATTTTGGTAGAAGCAGCAGCACTAAAAGAATACGGGGAAAAGCTTCAAGTTCGAATAACTGCGCTGGAAAAAGAAATATGGGAGCAGGCTGGAGAGGAATTTAATATTAACTCTCCAAAGCAACTAGGTGTGATTTTATTTGAAAAGTTAGAACTTCCAGGTGGTAAGAAAACAAAAACAGGATATTCTACAGCAGCAGATGTATTGGAAAAATTAGCGCCAGAACATAAATTGGTAGCAGACATTCTGGAATATAGACAGCTTACCAAATTAAAATCCACTTATGCAGATGGACTTGCCAATTATATTGCAAAAGATGGAAGAATACACTCTACTTTTAATCAGACAATTACAGCCACGGGAAGAATTAGCAGTACGGAACCAAATTTGCAAAATATACCAATTCGTACAGAACTTGGTAGAATGCTTCGGAAAGTTTTTATTCCCAAAGAAGGTTTTGTATTCCTAGATGCAGATTATTCCCAAATTGAGCTTCGTGTGTTAGCGCATATGTCAGGAGATGAGAAACTAATACAGGCATATAGAGAGGCGCAGGATATTCACAGAATTACAGCTTCTCAGGTATTTCATATTCCTTTTGATGAAGTTACACCTTTACAAAGAAGAAATGCAAAAGCTGTTAATTTTGGAATTGTATATGGCATTAGTTCTTTCGGGCTTAGTCAAGACTTAAGTATCAGTAGGAAAGAAGCTGCTCAGTATATTGAAAATTATTTTCAGACATATCCAAAAATTAAGGGATTTTTAGATGGATTAGTGGAACAGGCAAAAGAGAAAGGATATGTTTCAACATTGTTTCACAGACGCAGACCAGTACCGGAATTAAAATCCAGTAATTTTATGCAACGGTCTTTTGGTGAAAGGGTTGCTATGAATTCCCCTATACAGGGAACAGCAGCAGATATTATAAAAATTGCGATGATACGAGTAAATAATCGTCTAAAAGAAGAAAATTTAAAGTCAAGATTGGTTTTGCAGGTGCATGATGAATTATTAATCGAAACAGCAAAAGATGAAGTGGAACAGGTTTCTGCTATTTTGGAACAGGAAATGAAGGGAGCTGTACACCTAGCTGTATCTCTTGAAATTGATATGCATACAGGAGAAAATTGGTACGAGGCAAAATAGCAGATTTACGAAGGAGGAATGGGTATGAGAATTATAGGAGTAACAGGCGGAGTTGGTTCTGGAAAAAGTGCAGTTCTAAATTATATAGAAGAACATTTTGACTGCCGAATTGTAAAAGCAGATGATGTTGGGCATCTACTAATGATGCCGGGACGTTCATGTTATGAACCGGTTATTCAATTATTTGGGGAGTGGATTGTAAAAGAGGACACTTCTTTAAATAGAGAAGCCATTGCCTCCATTATATTTAAAGATGCAGAAATGTTGAAAAAACTAGATGAAATTGTGCATCCAGCTGTGAAAAAGTATATTTTAAAAGAAATTGAAAAATCAAAAAAGGAAGAAACAGAGTTTTTCTTTATAGAGTCAGCTTTATTGTTAGAAGAAAAATATGATGAAATTTGCGATGAGATGTGGTATATTTATTGCGAAAAAGAAGTCCGTATGGAGCGACTGCGTCATGATCGGGGATATTCTGATGAGAAAATTCTTCGGATGATGAACAATCAACTTTCTGATGATGAATTTGAAGCTCGATGTGACTTCCAGTTATACAACGATGAAGATGTAGCACATACCTATCTTCAAATTGAGCGAAAGATGAGAAGTTATTATGAATTTATGTAGTATAGCCAGCGGAAGCAGTGGCAATTGTATATATGTTGGAAGTGATACCACTAGTTTGTTAGTGGATGTGGGAATTAGCGGAAAACGTATTGAAGAAGGTCTGCGAAGTATTAATCATACGACCGGAGACTGTAGTGGTATTTTAATTACCCATGAACATTCGGATCATATAAAGGGATTAGGTGTGATTTCCAGGAAGCATAAAATTCCTATTTATTGTACCAGAGGGACTATGGAGGCAATGCAGGGAATGAGTTCTTTGGGAAAAATGCCAGAAGGAATTTTTCGCCTTATTGAAGCAGACAAAAAATTTCATGTAGGTGATTTAGAGGTACAGCCTTTTGCGATTTCTCATGATGCAGCAGAGCCAGTAGGATATCGAGTAAATCAAGGGGAAAAATCCGTAGGAATCGCAACAGATTTAGGATATTATGATGAATATATTGTTCAGAATTTATCGGGATTAGATGTTCTTCTTTTAGAAGCAAATCACGATGTAAATATGTTACAGGTAGGAAGTTACCCTTATTATTTAAAACAGCGCATTTTAGGAAAAAGAGGGCATCTTTCCAATGAAACAGCAGGACGTCTGTTGTGTAGACTTTTACATGATCAGATGAAAGCTGTTTTTTTGGGGCATTTAAGTAGAGAGAATAATTATGAAGCTTTGGCTTATGAAACTGTGTGTTCTGAAGTTACTATGGGAGAGAATCCGTGGAAGTCTACAGATTTTAAAATTATGGTAGCGCATAGAGAACAGGTTTCGGATTTAGTGACAGTATAAAAAGAGAGAAATGAGGACAGAAGTATGAAAAAAACCATTATCACCGTAGTAGGACAGGATACCGTAGGTATTACAGCGAAAGTTTGCACCTATCTTGCAGAAAATAATATTAATATTTTAGACATTACACAAACCATTATAGATGGATACTTTAATATGATGATGATTACAGATACCAGTATGTGCTCTAAGAAAATTAGCATAATTTCTGAAGAATTGGATGTAGTGGGTACAGAAATAGGTGTTGTTATTCATGCACAGTTGGAAGATATTTTTACAAAAATGCACCGTATTTAATAGATGGCAGGAAGAAAGGACAGGAACTTGATATGATTAACATGTATGAGGTAAATGAAACGAACAAAATGATTGATCAAGAAAATCTGGATGTTCGTACCATTACACTTGGAATTAGTCTTTTGGATTGTATTGATGCAGATTTACAGGAATTGAATCGAAAAATTTATGAAAAAATCACCCGTCTTGCCAGTCATCTGGTGGAAACAGGAGAGGATATTTCGAAAGAGTTTGGTGTTCCTATTGTAAATAAAAGAATTTCTATTACCCCAATTGCTCTTATAGGAGGTGCGGCTTGTAAAACACCTGAGGATTTTGTGACTTTGGCAAAAACTTTAGACAAAGCGGCTAAGGAGGTAGGTGTAAACTTTATTGGGGGATATTCTGCCACTGTCTGTAAAGGGATGACTTTAGCAGATGAATTGCTAATTCGTTCTATTCCTCAAGCTTTGGCTTGTACAGAGAGAGTGTGTAGCTCTGTGAATTTGGGATCCACAAAGACAGGTATTAATATGGATGCTGTACGTTTGATGGGGGAAATTGTGCTGGAAACGGCAAAAGCTACTAAAGAAGATGATTCTTTAGGATGTGCAAAGTTAGTGGTATTCTGTAATGCACCAGATGACAATCCTTTTATGGCAGGAGCTTTCCATGGAGTGACAGAGGCAGATGCAATTATTAATGTAGGTGTTTCAGGTCCAGGTGTAGTAAAAACAGCGTTGGAACGTGTACGTGGAGAAAGCTTTGAAGTGCTTTGTGAAACTATTAAAAAGACAGCATTTAAAGTAACACGTGTGGGCCAGTTGGTAGCACAGGAAGCTTCAAAACGCCTTGGCGTTCCTTTTGGAATTGTGGATTTATCTCTTGCGCCAACGCCTGCTATTGGTGATAGTGTAGCAGATATTCTGTGTGAAATTGGTTTGGAATATGCGGGTGCACCAGGAACAACAGCGGCACTGGCATTGTTAAATGATCAAGTTAAAAAGGGTGGCGTTATGGCATCTTCTTATGTGGGAGGATTAAGTGGAGCGTTTATTCCGGTCAGTGAAGATCAAGGTATGATTGATGCCGTTGTAGCAAATGCATTGACAATAGAAAAGTTGGAGGCTATGACTTGTGTATGTTCGGTAGGTCTTGATATGATTGCTATACCAGGGGATACAAAGGCATCTACCATTTCTGGGATTATTGCAGACGAATGTGCAATTGGTATGGTAAATCAAAAAACAACAGCAGTTCGTATTATTCCTGTAATCGGAAAAGGTGTGGGAGAAACTGTTGAATTTGGAGGATTGCTGGGATATGCGCCAATTATGCCAGTAAACCCATATTCTTGCGATGCCTTTGTAAATCGTAAGGGAAGAATTCCTGCACCGATTCACAGTTTTAAAAATTAAAGTATAACCGGTGGCTTTTGCAAATCATTTGTGAAAGCTGCTGGTTTTTTATTGCATTTTACTGTTTCATAGAGATTAGAAGCGAACAAATCTTTTTCGAAAAGAAATTGAGCTTCTTTTGGTAATATTTTCCTATAATCGGCAGCTTTTGTGAGGATCGGAATGGTACTGTTTTTTTGTAAAGTACGAAGAAAAGCAGAACTTTCTTTTTTAAATCCCAAAAGTCTTACGTACACAGGAGAAGTAGTAGGTAAATCAGTAGAAATATTTAGTAACACATGGAGCATAGCACGACAAATACGAGTATAAGTTAGTTCTTTTGTTTTTAATTGTTCTGCGAATTGGCTAAAAGTTTTAAAGGCATTTAAATGATGATAAATACGTCTGGCTAAATCAGAGGACATATCAGAGAACGTGCTTAAACTTTCAGAGGTGTTTTTCATCAATTCATATTTTAATAGCATAGAAAAATCATTTTCTGTAAGAAAAGGATCTTTTTCTAATAAAGAATATAAGTAATTTTTTACGGCAGGAGGCTGTGCATCTTTTAAAACATCAGAAAAGGATTTCTGAATATTTGAAGAACTAATCAGTTCTTTACGTATAGCTGAAGCACTGGGATAAGCCGAAGTAAAGGTTGTTTCATGATAGGGATTACCGATTCTTTTTATAGTAATAGGTAAAATAGAACTATTTTGGGTGGAGAGGGATTTGCAGTATTCTATACCTAAAATGTTGTTAGGTGTATCTAAAAAGTTTTCATTAAAAGGAATATTTTTTTCTTTTAAATATTCGCTTAAAGCAGATTTTCTAGCTACGGGAAAGGACAATCCATTCTTAAGATGATTACGTAATTTTTCTTTGTAAAGATTTGGTTCATTAGCAAGAAGTTCTCCTAAAAAACGGCAGGTATCAATAGTCCCACTTTCACTACCAAAACAGAGAAAGTCAATGGAACGGAAAGCATTAAGAATAGAAACAGCACCTGATGAAAAATATTCCGCACTACCGCAAGCATAATAAGAAGGGAGTTCAAAAACAATATCTGCGCCTCCTAAAAGAGCCATAGAAGTTCTCTGGTGTTTTGAAAGAATAGCAGGAGTTCCTCGCTGCACAAAATCTCCACTCATTAAAATAATGACAAAGTCTGCTCCAGTTTGTAGTTTTGCTTGTTGAATTTGATATGCATGTCCTTTGTGGAAAGGATTATATTCTGCAATAATAGCCACTGCTTTTTTCATAAATTACCTCCATTTTCTAATGAATAGTATACAGGAAAAAATATAAAACTGGCAATAGTTTTCTGTTTTATGAAAATGTTTGAAAAATAATACAAAAATAAGAGAGCTTTTCTACGAAAATCTAAAACTTCTCTTGTTTGTGTTTAAAAAACAGTGTATAATGATAAATAGAAATGGTCAAAATGACCAGAATTACAGAGCAATCTGTATATAGATTATCTTATGATATCGGAGGAAGAGAATATGAACGTATTAGTAGTAAACTGCGGGAGTTCATCACTGAAATTTCAGTTAATCAATTCTGAAACAGAAGCAGTAGCAGCAAAGGGCTTATGTGAACGTATTGGGCTTGATGGAAGATTAGTATATCAGCCAACAGGCGGAGAAAAAGAAGTAACAGAAGCGGCAATGCCTACTCATACTGAAGCAATTAAAATGGTATTAGATGCTTTAGTAAATCCAAATACAGGTGTTTTAAAGAGCTTAGACGAAGTAGAAGCAATTGGACATCGCGTGCTTCATGGTGGAGCAAAGATTTCTGATTCATGTATTATTGATGATGAAGTTATTTCTGTAATCGAAGAATGTTGTGATTTAGGTCCATTGCATAACCCTGCAAACTTAATGGGTATTCGTGCATGCATGGAATTGATGCCAGGTAAACCAAACGTAGCTGTATTTGATACAGCATTTCATCAGACAATGCCTGAAAAAGCATATATGTATGCAATTCCTTATGAATATTATGATAAATATAAAGTTCGTAAATATGGTTTCCACGGAACATCTCATAGATATGTATCCAAAGAAACAATTAAATTTTTAGGTTTAGATCCAGACAATTCTAAAGTTATCGTTGCACATTTAGGAAATGGTTCTTCTATTAGTGCAGTTGTAAATGGTAAATGTGTAGATACTTCTATGGGACTTACGCCATTAGAAGGTCTTATTATGGGAACACGTTCTGGTGATTTAGATCCTGCTGTTCTTGATTTTATCTGCAAAAAAGAAAATATTGATGTTACAGAAATGGTAAATATTTTAAATAAAAAATCAGGTTTAATGGGACTTTCCAAAGGACTTTCCAGTGATTTCCGTGATTTAAATGAAGCAAGAGAACAGGGAAATGAAGATGCAAAACGTGCTGTGGATTGCTTATGTTATAGAATCATTAAATACATTGGTTCTTATGTGGCAGCTATGAATGGTGTAGATGCTATTGCGTTTACTGGAGGTATTGGTGAAAATGCAACTCCTGTACGTGAGGCAGTAGTAAAAAGTTTAGGATACCTTGGAATTACATTGGATGAAGAAGCAAATCAGACAAGAGGAGAGAACAAGATTATTTCTACTCCAGATTCTAAAGTTACTGTAGCAATTGTTCCTACTAACGAAGAATTAGCAATTTGTCAGGAAACAGCTGAATTAGTTTCAAAATAATGGTTGACAAACTGTAAATCCCTATGTATAATTTACAAGGTGTGATTAGGAGACTATTATGCTAATTGATTTATCAGAAATTTTATCCATAGAAGGAAAGACACAGGTTGTTGAAGCACCTGTTTCCATGGATTTCTTTCAATCAAAGCTGGGAAGTTTTCCAGTTGTTGAAAAAAAGCTAATCTGTGTGACTTTGGTCAATACAGGTAAGAAGGTTGTCAAAATAAGTGCAAAGGGTAGTATTACTCTTGCAATACCTTGCGATAAATGCTTAAAGGATGTTCCCACTGAATTTAAGATTGATGTATCGGAAGAAATTGACATGAAAGCTTCGAGGGAAGACAGGATAAAAGACTTAGATGAAATTAATTATGTCACAGGTTGCAGCCTGGACGTAGAGCAGTTAGTGCATAATGAGATTTTAATCCATTGGCCTTTAAGGGTTCTATGTAAAGAGAACTGCCGAGGAATTTGCCCTAAATGTGGGAAAGATTTGAATGAAGGTTCTTGTGAATGCGATCAGACAAATCTAGATCCTCGAATGGCGGTAATCAGTGATATATTTAGCAAATTTAAGGAGGTGTAACCTATGTCCATATGTCCAAAAAATAAATCTTCTAAAGCAAGAAGAGATAAAAGACGTGCAAACTGGAAAATGAGTGCTCCAAATTTAGTAAAATGCAGCAAATGTGGTGCGTTAATGATGCCTCACAGAGTTTGCCGTGCATGCGGAAGCTACAATAAAAAAGAAATCATTAAAACAGAGGAAGCTTAATTCTTTTGTAGGATGGAGGGGTGTGATTTATTTACATCCCTCTATTCTTGTGCTTGAGAACCAAAAAGAACCAAAATACTTTTTAAGTATTTTGGTTCTTTTTTTATAGGAGCCTTCGAGGGGCAGTGGTAGAACTGCGAGAAAGTAATTTTACTGGAATCGTAATTTTTTGTATAGGATAATCGGGATTATCCATAGATTGAATAAAAATGCGCCCGATTTCTTCACCGATGCGAGAAAAATCTTGACTAATGGTTGTGAGGTCAAAATTACTAATGGCATCATCGTTATCAAATCCACAAAGACTAATATCTTCAGGGATATGAATACCTATAGACTGATAAGCTGTGTAAATTAGACGAGCAATATGATCATTTTCTGCAATGATTGCAGTAGTACCAGACTGATATAAAGTACGTAAAGTATCCAGGAATGGATTGTTATCTTCCTTTAAGCAGTCTTCTTCTGTAAGCTTGTGAGGATAATACAGAAAATTAGAAGAACTTGCTTGTATTCCCGCTTTTTGTAGAGTGTATAAAAAACCCGCAAAGCGGTTTCGAACTGTTGAAGTTTCTTCTAATGGCGCTGTAGTGAAAAATACAATATTACGATGGCCCAGCTCAAGTAAATGCTCACCTAACAATTTACCACCTTCAAAGTTATCTGAAACAATATTGTGAATATAAGGACAGTCGACTGTTTTATCAATTACAATGACAGGAATATTCATAAAAATAAATTCATTGAGAAGGTCTAGGTGAATTTTATCTCTCTCAGGATAATAAATAAGTCCATAAAGATTTTGAGAGAGAAGAAGCTGTAAATTTGCTTTTTCTTTAGATCCAGATACATAGATACTCATAATACAGTTGTTAGCATTTAATAGATTGTTTACTACTTCGACAGTTTTAATCATGCCACCTTTTGTGATATCAAAAGGAAGAAGAAAAGATACCATTTTCGATACTGTCTGTTTTGCCAGTGAAACACGGTTTAGGTGGTTCGTTGCATTTGGGGCAACAAAGCTACCGACCCCTCGTTTTCTATATAATACACCAATCTGTTCCAAATCAGTTAGTGCATGTTTGGCTGTGATTCGACTGACTTGATATTGCTCGGATAATTGCTTTTCTGTGCAGAGGGGTTCAGAATACGAAAAGTCATTTTTAAGAATACGAGCAAGAATGTCGTCTTTTATTATTTCATACTTAGGTTTGATTAAATGAGCTTCTTTCATAAATTTTTATCTCTCTAAAATAGTTAGGTTCACTTGTTTTATCTTATTTTATAATACATGGTTTGATATGTCAAATTATATGTTTTTATTGACAAAATCTAAGATGAAAGTTAATATATGATATATCAAATACGACACGATGTATGTTAAAAATTAAGAAAGGGTGGTAAATGATATGAAAACAACCGTACATATTATTTCACATTCTCATTGGGATAGAGAATGGTACATGGCATTTGAGAAACATAGAATGAAATTGGTAGAACTATTGGATACGGCATCTGATTTATTAGAAAATGATGAAAATTATCGTAGTTTTCACATGGATGGTCATACAGCAGCTTATGATGATTATTTAGCAATCAAACCAGAGAAAGAAGAGAAAATAAAACAATTGGTTCGAGAAGGAAAACTGACAGCTGGACCATGGTATGTTTTGCAAGATGAATTTTTGACCAGCGGAGAGGCTTGTATACGAAATTTGTTAACAGGCCGCAAAGAAGCACAAAAATTAGGCAAATTATGTCCAATCGGATATTTTCCGGATGCATTTGGAAATGCTGGACAGATGCCTCAGGTATTGGCTCAGGCCGGTATGGAAGCAGTTGTATTTGGGCGTGGAGTAAAATCAGTAGGTTTCAATAATGAAACTTTAGAGAAAGGAACTTATGAAACTGCATATTCTGAAATAAATTGGCAGTCACCAGATGGAAGTGCATTACTGGGTATTTTATTTCCAAACTGGTATAACAATGGAATGGAAATTCCTGTAGATCCAGAAAAGGCAAAGGAATTCTGGGATAAAAAACTAGCAGATGCAAAAAAATTTGCAGGAACCAGCCAACTTCTCTTCATGAATGGATGTGATCATCAACCAATACAGAAGGATTTATCACAGGCTATAGAAACCGCTAAAAAGTTATATCCAGAGATTGAATTTGTTCATTCAGATTTTGAGACTTATGTAAAGGCTGTAAAAGCGGAGCTTGGTGAAAATATTTCTGTTGTAGAAGGAGAATTGACTAGCCAAGAAACCGACGGACGTTTTACATTAGTAAATACTGCTTCCAATAGAATTGATTTGAAAAAGTTAAATAGAAAAGGAGAAACTGCACTGGAACGTAAAGCAGAACCAGCAGCGGTTTTGGCAAAATTAGCAGGAAAGCGTTATCCGAAAGAACTTTTAGAATATAGTTGGAAGGTCTTGATGCAGAATCATCCACATGATAGTGTATGCAGTTGTAATGTAGATGTTGTAAATGATGAGGTTGCTCTTCGATATGAAAAGAGTAGACAGGTGGCAGAAGGACTTTGCAAGGAAAGTATGGAATATCTGGCTGAACAGGTAGATACATCCAGTTTAAGCAATGAAAAAAATAAAGTACTTCCATTTTCTGTATATAACTTTACGGGCTGGGATAAGACAGATATGGTAAGTGTCGTGTTAGATGTGGACAGATGTTTTGAAAATATACAAGAAAAAGCTTATTGGGAAATGCAGAATATGGAAATGCCTGTATTTGTGCTTAAGGATTTCCAAGGAAATATTGTAGAAGCTAAGATTGAAGATATGGGTACTGCCTTTGATTATCTTCTTCCAGATGATAGATTTCGTCAGCCATATATGGCAAGACAGGTTCGTGTGACATTTGAAGCAAAGGCTGTTCCGGCAATGGGATATAGAGTTTATTATTTACAGGAAACAGATGACAAACAGGCAGATTATACAAAAACATTAATTACAGGCAATAATGTGATGGAAAATGAAAATCTGCGTGTAGAAATTCATGAGGATGGAAGTTATACACTTACAAATTTAAAAACTGGTCGCATATATTCACAAATGGGATATTATGAGGATACAGGAGATATTGGAAACGAATATATTTATGTACAAGATAAAGATGCGCAAGCTATTACAACAAAAAATAAAGCAGCAGAGATTACTTTGGTAGAAGATACATCCTTCTGTGCAAAATATCATATTTGTCAGAAAATAGATGTGCCAGTAAGTGCAGCAGAGGAGTTGGAAGTTGCACAGAAGTCTTTCCAGGATTGTTATAACCGTCATATAGGACGTAGTGACAAACTGACAGAGTTGATTATAGAAACGGAATTAACGTTGCAGAAATCTGCCAAGAGCGTAAAAGTAGAAACAACAATCCACAATACAGCAAAAGATCATAGAGTTCGAGTTATGATTCCTACAGGGCTTGTAGCGGATACACATTTTGCAGATTCTGCTTTTGAGGTAGTAGAACGAAATAATCATCATAGTAAACAATGGGAAAATCCAAGTGGATGTGATCGTCAACAGAGTTTTGTGGCAATGCAGGATGATCGAGATGGTATATTGATTGCCAACCATGGTCTTTATGAGTATGAGGTACTTCCAGATATGGAAAATACCATTGCGGTTACTCTTCTTCGTTGTGTTGGTGAAATGGGAGACTGGGGATATTTCCCAACTCCAAAAGCACAGATGAAGGGAACTTATACACTTTCTTATGAGATTTTACCATTTGCAGATGGTGAAAGATTAAAAGCTTATACCCAAGGATATCAGTTCCAAAATGACTTGATGGCAATTTCTACAGATATTCATACAGGTGCCAATCCGATGGAAAAGAGCTTTTTCAGTTGGACTGGAGAAGGCGTAAACTTTAGTGGACTGAAACAGCAGGATGCGGGATCAGATATTATGGTTCGTTTTGTGAATGTTACAGAGGTACCTCGCGAAATGCAAATCCAGAAGAAAGATTGGATGGAGAAGTTGTACAAGAGTAATGTCATTGAAGAAGAGAAAGAATATCTTGATGTAAATACAGATGGCCAGTATCATGTAATATTGAAACCATTTGAAATTTTGACTTTGGGTATAAAATAGAAATATAATTCTTAGATAAAAGGAGAGGACAGAGTATAAAATTCTGTTCTCTTTTTGTTTCAAAAAAATATTTTAATTATAAAAATTAAATAAAATTTCTATTGCTTTTTTTAGATAAATCCCTTATTATGGTAGGGAAAGAAAAACTGCAGAGTAGATTTGTATGCGTAAAGTGCCCTCTGGATAGAGAGTTGCTGGAAGGACGAAAAGGTAAATCTTACGGTATACAAACTCGCATCTCGCTGCAACAGAAGATAAGGCTGAGATTATCTCCTATTGTGGTAGTTTTGATGAAGGAGGTATTTTTTTATGTTCAAAAATAACGTAAAAGAGAACATTTTTTTATCTTCGGCAAAAGAGCTGAAGAAAATTCAGGCATTATCTGTATGTGCCATGCTTGCAGCTTTGTCTTTGATTTTAAATCAGGTAGCGTCTATTACTATTGGACCATATATTAAAATTGGTTTTTCCGGTATTCCAAATCAGTTAGTAGATTATTTATTTGGCCCTGTTACTGGTGGCTTATTTGCAGGAATTATGGATTTAGTTAAATATTTCATGAAACCTGATGGACCGTTTTTCTTTGGTTTTACTTTCAATGCAATTTTAGCATCTCTTATTTATGGTTCTTTTTATTATAAAAAGAAATTAACTTTTAAGAGAGTTTTACTTGCAAAATTTGTTGTATTTACAGTAGTAAATGTTATTTTAAGTACCCTTTGGCTTGATATGCTTTACGGAAAAGGATTTCTTGCGTTGTTGCCTATGCGTGCAGTAAAGAATGCAATTATGTGGCCTATTGATTCTTTTATTTTCTTTAGTATTGCAAAAATAATTGAGCAAACAGGTGTACTTCGACCATTAAGAAGAACTGCATAAAAAGAATAAAAAAGAAACAGGATTGAGTAGACAGCCATACTCAATCTTTTTTTGCAGTTAATTCAGGAATTCTCTAAATAAATGTAATATTTATGTAATATTTAGAAAGAAAAACTTGCGATTTTTGAAAAAATACGTTAATATAGGAGACGCAGAGAGTTATTTGTCTAAGGAGGAAGAAACATTGAAGAACAAATGGTTAAAAAAGGGTATGGTTATCTTAACCATTGGGTGTATTGCAATTCCTATGACCGGTTGTAAAGCTGAAAAGATATTTGATAAAGTATTGGAAAAATCTGACTCAAAAAAAGAAGAAAATAAAACGGTAGAGAAAAAAGAAGTAGAGCCAGAAGTACCTGTGGAAAAACCGCAGTGGACAACCAATTTAAGTGGTTCCGTTACTTATGAAAAAGATGCAGAAGCAGAAGCATTACAGATAGAAGCAACAGCTTCTGATAGTGGAACAATTTCTTATCAATGGTATAAAAGTCTTACCAACACAAATGGTGGGGGGACTGCAATTGAAGGAGAAACTTCTAATACATTTACACCGCCTACCAATGAGATAGGAACTGTTTATTATTATGTGGTTGCGATTAACACTATTGGAAGTTCTACGAACAGAGTGACTAGTGAAACTATGGAAGTAATTGTATCAGAAGCTGCTTCAGAAGAGACTTCGTCAGAAGAAGGAGAGACTTCAGAACAAGGGGCAGAAGGAGAGGCAGCCGAAGGAAGTGAAACAACAGAGGAAAGCACATCGTCAGAGGAGCAGCCAGCAGAATAATTTTAAATTATGATGTTTTCAAGGATTCTCTTAGGAGAATCCTTGCATTTTTTATAGATGTTTAGTAAAATCATGTTAGATATAACAGGAGGCAAAACATGGAAGAAACAATAAAAGTGGCTGTAGATGCTATGGGCGGTGATTATGCTCCTTCAGAGGCAATAAAAGGTGCGGTAGCTGCTGTCAATGAAAAAGAAAATGTAGAAGTATTTCTGGTAGGAAAACAAGAAGTTCTGGAGAAAGAATTATCATCTTGTGTGTATCCAAAAGAGAGAATTCATATTGTAGCAGCAAGTGAAGTAATTGAAACAGGAGAACCTCCAGTAGTCGCTATTCGAGGAAAGAAAGATTCCTCTATTGTAGTAGGTATGAAGCTGGTAAGGAAAGGCGAAGCAGATGCTTTTGTATCAGCAGGAAGCTCTGGAGCCATTCTGGTAGGCGGGACTACGATTGTAGGAAGAATCAAAGGAGTTGAGCGAGCACCTTTGGCACCACTTATTCCGACAAAAAACGGAGTATCTTTACTTATTGACTGTGGAGCAAATGTGGATGCGAGAGCTTCGCATTTGGTCCAGTTTGCTCGTATGGGATCTATTTACATGGAGCATGTTATGGGAGTAAAAAATCCTAAAGTGGGAATTGTGAATATTGGCGTAGAAGAGGAAAAGGGAAATGCTTTGGTTAAAGAAACATATCCCTTGTTAAAGGAATGTAAAGATATTAATTTTATTGGTAGCATTGAGGCAAGAGAAATTCCAGCAGGGGTGGCAGATGTTGTAGTATCAGAAGCTTTTGTGGGAAATGTTATTTTAAAATTATATGAAGGTTTAGGAAGTACTTTGATATCCAAAATTAAGGGAAGTATGATGTCGAACCTACGTAGTAAAATAGGAGCACTTCTTGTAAAACCTGCTTTAAAGAGTACCTTGAAGTCTTTTGATGCAAGCCAGTATGGAGGAGCACCTCTTCTGGGACTAAAAGGTTTGGTTGTAAAGTGTCACGGTAATTCAAAGGAAACAGAGTTTAAAAATGCCATTATTCAGTGCATTTTATTTAAGGAACAGCGAATCAGTCAGCGAATAGGAGAAAATTTAGTTGCTGTACAAGAAAAAAAAGAGGAGATTTAGGAGGAAATATCATGGAATTGGAAAAATTACAGAAGATAATAGCAGAGGTTTTAAATGTGGATACAGAGGAAGTGACTTGGGATACCACATTTGTAGATGATTTGGGGGCCGATTCTCTGGATATTTTCCAAATTGTGATGGGGATTGAAGAAGAATTTGATATTGAGATCCCAACAGAGGAAGTAGAACAAATTGTTTCTGTAGGAGATGCAGTAGAACAGATTAAACGTTTAATTGGATAAAAACGAAATGTCTTCCCGTATAGTCAGAAAGATTCTGATGTTGGGAGGGCATTTTTGTATCAAAAACAAAGGTAACAAAAGGAGCAGATATGAGAAATTCAAAAAAGTTATTGGAGTTAGAGAAAAAAATTGGATATGAGTTTGAAAATTTTGATCTTTTGATTAATGCGTTAACTCATAGTTCTTATGCAAATGAACATCATATTGCCTATTCGGGAAATAATGAGAGATTAGAATTTTTAGGAGATGCAGTATTGGAGTTGACGTCAAGTGAATTTTTATTTTATAAATATGCAGATTTGCCAGAAGGGAAGCTGACAAAAAAACGTGCCAGTATTGTATGTGAACCGACTTTAGCACTTTGTGCAAAAGAAATCTCTTTGGGAGATTATCTTCTTTTAGGAAAAGGTGAAGAAGCAACAGGGGGGAGAAACAGAAATTCTATTGTTTCAGATGCAATGGAAGCGTTGATTGGAGCAATTTATCTGGATGGCGGTTTTGCTAATGCAAAAGAGTTTATCCTTAAATATATATTAAACGATATTGAGAATAAGCAGCTCTTTTATGATAGCAAGACTACACTTCAGGAAATTGTACAGGCAGAGTTTGAAGCAGATGTACAATATGTGCTGGTAAAAGAGGAAGGACCAGATCATAATAAGTCCTTTTATGTGGAAGCGATTCTTGGAGATCAAAAACTGGGAGAAGGTTGTGGACATACCAAGAAAGCAGCAGAGCAACAGGCCGCGTACTGTGCTATTAAAAAGCTAAGAGATGAAAAGGGAGCTTTATGTATTTAAAAAGTATTGAAGTGCAGGGATTTAAGTCTTTTGCCAATAAAATTGTATTTGAGTTTCATAATGGAATTACAGGAATTGTAGGGCCAAATGGCAGTGGGAAGAGTAATGTAGGAGATGCCGTACGTTGGGTATTGGGTGAACAAAGTGCCAAGCAACTTCGAGGCGGTAATATGCAAGACATTATTTTTTCAGGAACGGAAACAAGAAAACCTCTCGGCTTTGCTTATGTGGCTATTACACTGGATAATAGCGATCATAAATTACCTATTGATTATCAAGAGGTTACTATTGCCAGAAGATTATATCGTTCTGGAGAAAGTGAATATCTTTTAAATGGAACATCATGTCGTTTAAAGGATGTAAATGAGCTTTTTTACGATACCGGTATTGGAAAAGAAGGGTATTCTATTATTGGGCAGGGACAAATTGATAAAATATTGAGCGGGAAGCCAGAAGAGAGACGTGAATTATTTGATGAGGCTGCTGGAATTGTAAAATTTAAAAGAAGGAAAAATACAGCAATTAAAAAACTGGAGGAAGAACAGCAAAATCTGACTCGTGTGAATGATATTTTGTCAGAGCTTACAAGACAATTGGCACCTTTAGAAAAACAGGCAGAGACGGCTAAGACCTATTTAAAGAAAAAAGAAGATTTAAAACAGTTGGATATTCAGATGTTTTTGCTAGAAATGGCAAGAATTCGAGAGCAGTTAAAAGCTGTAGAAGAGAAATACGAAATTGCACAGTCTGATTTGGAGGAAACTTGTAAAAGTTTCGATGTGACCAAGACAGAATATGAGAATTTAGAGAAAGAACTGGAAGTTCTGGAAGAAAAAATTCAAACATCAAGAGAGAAGTCTACACAGAAAACACTGGAAAAACAAGCACTGGAAAATCAAATTCATCTTTTGAAGGAACAAATTCATTCTGTAAAGCAAAATGAAACCCGGTATCAGGAGAGAACTTCTGCTTTGGAATCCGATATTGAGAAGCGAAAGAAGGAAGAACAAAGATATCTGGAAGAAAAATCACAATTAGAAGAAAAAGAAGTAGAATTTTCAAAAGTACATGGTCAGGTACAGGACGCATTTAAAGATATTGCCATTGAAATTCACCATTTAGAAGAAGCTATTGAAGCTGGAAAAAATGAAATTATTGAAATTTTAAATCAAAGAGCTTCAATTAAAGGAAAACTGCAGCGGTATGATGCTATGATGGAACAGATTTCTATTCGAAAAGTGGCTTTAAATCAGCGGAATTTAACGTTGCGAAGTGAAAAAGCGCAGTTAAATGCTTCAGAGGAGAAGTATAAAATCCAGAAACAAGAAATTGAAGAAACTATTGAAAAAATAATTCGTCAAGGGAATCGTTGTGAAGATCAGATTAAGAAGTATCAGGCAGAAATTTCAAGAACTACCCAGCAACTAGAAAATGAGAAGACAGCTTATCATAGAGAAGTATCTAGATTAGAGTCTTTGAAAAACATTACAGAGCGTTATGATGGTTATGGGAATAGTATTCGACGGGTTATGGAACAGAGAAAAAATGTTTCTGGTATAAAAGGGGTTGTGGCAGATCTCTTAAAGGTTGATAAAAACTACGAAACTGCTATTGAAACAGCGTTAGGAGGAAGTATTCAGAATATTGTTACGGACAAAGAGGAAACCGCTAAGGGAATGATAGAATTTCTGAAAAAGAATAAGTATGGACGTGCAACTTTTCTTCCCCTGACTAGTATGAAAAATAAAAAGGCTTTTAACAATCCAGGTGCATTAAGAGAACCAGGAGTCATTGGTGTTGCCAGTGATTTAGTAAAGGTGGAAGCAGAGTATGAAGGTTTGGCAAATTATCTTCTAGGAAGGACCTTAGTTGTAGATCATATTGACCATGGAATTGCTATTGCAAAAAAATACCAGTATACTATTCGTATGGTTACCATAGAAGGAGAGTCTTTAAATCCAGGCGGTTCCCTTACTGGTGGTGCATTTAAAAATAATAGTAATCTTCTGGGAAGACGAAGAGAAATTGATGAACTTCATGGAGCTGTAGAAAAATTAAAATTAAATATTGAAGCATTACAGGCTACGCTGGAAGATTACCGTAATAAGCGAAATCATTTTCGTGATGAAGCCGCACGTATGCAGGAAAGCTTACAAGAGCAGTATATTCTGGAAAATACAGTACAGATGAATTTAAATTCCATGTCAGATAAAAAGGTAGAGATTCAACAGGGATATGAGAATTTAAAAAGAGAAAGTTTGGAACTTGAGAAGCAAATTAAGGAAATTGAAGAAAATAGTCAATCCATTCAGCTTGAAATGGAAGCTAGTGCAAATCAAGAAAATACATTAGAAACTTCTATTAATCAGAAACAGGAAGAATTGGAAAACAGGAAAAAGAAAGAGGGAGAACTTTCTAAAGAGTTGGAAAAGACTCAGCTGGAAGAGGCTGGTATTACTTCCAGAAAGGGATTTATTCAAGAAAACTTAAAGCGTATACAGGAAGAATTAGTAAGTTTGCGAGAACAAAAAGAAGCGCTTATGGAAGGGCTTCTGGAAGGCAAAGAAGAAGCGTTAAAAAAAGAAGCTGAAATTGTGAAAATTCGTCAGGAAATAGAAAGTGCCATAAAAGAGGAAGAAGAAGACAAAGAAAAGTTGCAAGAAGCCCTTACAAAAAAAGAAAAAATGACACAAGAACATAAAGCATTTTTTTCTAAAAGGGATGAATTATCTGCAAGAATGAACTTGTTGGATAAAGAAAGTTACCGCTTGTTGGGACAAAAGGAAAAACTGGAAGAAAATCAGGATACGCAAGTAAACTATATGTGGGAAGAATATGAAATTACATATAGTCAGGCATTAATTAATATGCCGGATGAATTACGGGAAAGAGCAGAGATAAAAAGCGCTATTTCCAATATGCGAAGCGAAATAAGACAGTTGGGAAATGTTAATGTTAATGCTATTGAGGAATATAAAGAACTTTCTGAACGTCATACATTTATGAAGACGCAGCACGATGATTTAGTTCAGGCAGAGGAAACTTTACAAGGAATTATAAATGAGCTAGATACAGGAATGCGGCGGCAATTTGAAGAAAAGTTTGGGCAGATTCGAGTGGAATTTGATAAGGCATTTAAGGAACTTTTCGGAGGTGGAAAAGGAACTTTGGAGCTTGACGAGGAAGAAGATATTTTAGAGGCAGGAATTCGTATTATTTCTCAGCCACCGGGAAAGAAACTTCAGAATATTATGCAGCTTTCTGGTGGAGAAAAGGCCCTAACTGCCATTGCTCTTTTATTTGCAATTCAAAATCTAAAGCCATCTCCATTTTGTCTTTTGGATGAAATTGAAGCGGCTCTTGATGATTCAAATGTTACAAGATATGCAAAATATCTTCATAAGTTGACAAAGAATACGCAGTTTATTATTATAACACATAGAAGAGGGACGATGACAGCAGCAGATCGCTTGTATGGTATTACTATGCAGGAGAAAGGTGTTTCAACGCTGGTATCCGTAGACCTTATTGAAAATGACCTAGATAAATAGGAGGTAAGAATGGCAGAAGGAAAAGAAAAGAAGGGATTTTTTAAACGACTAGTAGAGGGACTTTCCAAAACAAGAGAAAATATTGTTTCAGGAATTGATTCTATTTTTAGTGGATATTCTAGTATTGATGATGATTTTTATGAAGAAATTGAAGAGATTTTGGTAATGGGTGATCTTGGTATTAATACCACAACCGCTATTATTGAGCGTTTAAAAGAGCAGGTGGCAAAGGAACATATCAAAGAACCTATGGAATGTAAAAAGCTTCTTATGGATAGTATTAAGGAGCAGATGCAGGTACAAGAGACAGCTTATGAGTTTGAAAACCGTAAATCGGTTATTTTGGTAATTGGTGTTAATGGAGTAGGAAAAACTACTTCTGTAGGAAAATTGGCAGGAAAGCTAAAGGGACAGGGAAAAAAGGTTATTATGGCAGCTGCCGATACTTTTCGTGCAGCAGCAGGTGAGCAGCTTACTCAGTGGGCAAACAGAGCAGGTGTGGAACTGATTGGCGGGCAGGATGGAGCAGATCCTGCTTCGGTAGTCTATGATGCTATTGCAGCTACAAAAGCTAGAAATGCAGATGTGTTAATTTGTGATACGGCAGGAAGACTACATAATAAGAAAAATCTTATGGAAGAACTTCGTAAGATTTACCGCATTATTGAAAAAGAATATCCAGAAGCGTATTTGGAAACCCTAGTTGTTTTAGATGGTACTACAGGGCAAAATGCCTTAGCGCAGGCACGTCAGTTTAATGAAGTGGCAAATGTTACGGGAATTATTTTGACAAAGCTGGATGGCACAGCGAAAGGCGGAATTGCAGTGGCAATCCAATCAGAGTTAGATATTCCAGTGAAGTATATTGGAGTTGGAGAAGGTCTTGATGATTTGGAAAAATTTAATTCAGATGAATTTGTAAATGCTCTATTTAACATGGAAAGCAATATACAAGAAGACTAAAAGAGAGTGGGGAGATGCACATGCTTACATTAGAAAAATTTGAAGAAGCATCGGAAGTTGTAAAACAGGTAACACAGGAAACAAAGTTGGTATATAGCGATTATTTTAGTAAAAGTACAGGAAATAAGGTTTACTTAAAGCCGGAAAATATGCAAGTAACAGGAGCTTATAAAATTAGAGGAGCTTATTACAAAATTAGTACGCTTTCTCAGGAAGAAAGAGCAAAAGGTTTGATTACGGCATCTGCGGGGAATCATGCACAAGGCGTAGCTTATGCTGCAAAAGCTTTTGGCGTAAAGGCAGTAATTGTAATGCCAACTACTACACCACTTATTAAGGTGGAGAGAACAAAAAGTTATGGTGCAGAAGTAATTCTTTATGGGGATGTATACGATGAAGCATGTGCTCATGCATACGAGTTGGCAGATGAGTATGGATATACGTTTATTCATCCTTTTGATGATCCTGTCGTAGCAACTGGTCAGGGAACTATTGCTATGGAGATTATAAAGGAACTTCCATTAGTGGATTACATTTTAGTACCTATTGGCGGAGGAGGATTGGCAACAGGTGTTTCTACTTTGGTGAAGCTTTTAAATCCTAATATTAAAGTAATAGGTGTAGAGCCAGAGGGTGCAAACTGTATGCAGGCTTCTATTTTGAATGGTGAGGTTATGACACTCCCTACTGTAAATACCATTGCAGATGGTACTGCGGTAAAACGTCCAGGAGAGAAGATTTTCTCTTATATCAAAAAAAATGTAGATGAAATTATTACAGTAAAAGATGAAGAGTTAGTGGTTGCTTTTTTAGATATGGTAGAAAATCATAAGATGATTGTGGAAAATTCAGGGCTTCTTACAGTAGCAGCCCTAAAACATATGAAATTTCAAAATAAAAAGATCGTATCCATATTAAGTGGAGGAAACATGGATGTTATTACAATGGCATCTGTAGTTCAGAATGGCTTAATTGCTAGAGATAGAATTTTTACTGTTTCCGTACTTTTACCAGATAAACCTGGTGAGTTAGTACGTGTAGCTTCTGTTATTGCAAAACATCAAGGGAATGTAATTAAATTAGAGCATAACCAATTTGTAAGTACCAATAGAACGGCGGCAGTAGAGTTAAAAATCACTTTAGAAGCCTTTGGTACAGAACATAAACAAGAAATTATGAAGGCATTGGAAGAAGAGGGATATCGACCGAAACTAAAAATGACAAATTTATAAATATGAATATAAAAGATTTTATTAAAGAAGCTGTGTCTTGTTTTGAGTCACAGCTTCTTTGTATTTAAGAAGAAGTTTTAAATATGAAAAATTGAGAAGCGAATTAAAAATAGAATGAGTAGATGAACAGGATAAAAGAGATAGAAGAAATATTTTAGTCCCTTTCCTTTTTCATGATTATAAAGATTGATAGGAATAAAGGCAAGACAGGCTGTTGGTTCCCAATATAAGGCAAGACACCCGGCAATGGTTTTTTCAACAGGATATAAATAAAAGAAATATAAAACAAGAATAAGAACAATTCCTTTCCAATTATAATCGGCATGAAAGAACATTCCTGTTAGAATTCCAAGTGCAGCAGGAATGAAACAAAGTTTTTCTCTTTTCTCTCTTAAGAATTCTATTGCCCATATGGTTAGAAAGCCCAAAAGTAGAGTAAACATTACGTTTTGATAGGAAAATTCTAAAAGACGTCCACGGAAACATAAATCAAAGGGAATTTCCGAAATACAGGCAAATAGGAAAAGACGAAATGCGTATTTTCTTTTGTTTGAAGTATGATAAAATCCTTCGACAAGGAGAAAACAGAAAATAGGAAAAGAAATACGTCCAATTTGTCTGATGAAGACATCTATTTTTGAAAGAAAAACACTGGTATTGTAGGAAAATGCAGAAGGAAGTCCTTGGTTGTATGCGGAGATTGCCCCCATTTCTAATATAACTGCTCCTATATGGTCTATGAGCATAGTAACAAGAGCAATCCATTTTAAATTTGTTGAATTCAATATAGGAGGAAGTTTTGTCTTCATAGAAAGTCCTTTCTAGTTTATTGTTATATTATAAATTATTTTTTTGAGTATAGCATAAATGATGGTTGTATGAAATAAAATACTAGAATTTTTTTGAAATCTTTAGAAAAACTTTAAAAAGCTATGGCGATTCTCTTTAAATATCTTCATTAAGATAAGAGTTACTTAAAAGAAGATAACAAAGGGGGCCCTTTATGAAAATATTATTGACTAGTGATTGGTACAAGCCTATTGTCAATGGCGTAGTGACATCTATTGTGAATTTAAAGAAAGAATTAGAAGAAAGAGGACATGAAGTAAAAGTTCTAACTTTGTCACCTACGTATCAATCCTATAAAAAGGACAATGTGTATTATATAAAATCTTTAAATTTGGAAATAATTTATCCAAATGCCAGAGCAACCTTGCCCCATGTGGAAGGGTTTATTCAGGAGTTGGTTCACTGGAAACCGGATATTGTACATTCACAGTGTGAATTCATGACTTTTTCCTATGCAGTGAAAATTAGCAAGAAATGCAAATGTCCATTGTTACATACTTACCATACAATTTATGAAGATTATATTCATTATCTTCCAGGAGGATTGGCTGCTTATAAATTTGGTATAGCTTTTGAGAAGAAAATGGTTGCACAGTTTTCTAAAAAAACTTTGAAAAAAGCAGATCGAATTATTGTACCTACAGAAAAAGTAGAAAAAATCTTGAAAAAATATGAAGTGGAAGAACCTATTTCTGTTATACCTACAGGAATTGATTTGAAAAATTTTCAAAAAGTAATTTCGGAAGAGGAATGTGAAAATTTAAAAAAACAGTGGAAAATTCCTCTTGAAAATAAAGTATTAATTAGTGTAGGAAGACTGGCAAAAGAGAAAAATCTAGAAGAAATTTTAAAATATTTTGCTCGTCTGATTTATGAAGATGGAAAAGAAAATTTAACGCTTGTCATAGTTGGAGATGGGCCTGATAGAGAACGCCTAGAAGAAATTAGTAAAAAATTATCTGTATGGGAGAAGGTGATTTTTACAGGGATGGTAAATCCTCAGGAGGTAGGAAGTTATTATCAGTTAGGAGATGTTTTTGTATGTGCTTCTAATAGTGAAACACAGGGGATTACTTATATTGAAGCTTTAGCTAGTGGAAGACCAGCATTATGTCGAAAAGATGAATGTTTAAATCAAGTCATAACAGATGGGTATAATGGTTTTCAGTATGAGACTTATGAATACTTTAAAATCCATTTAGAATATATTTTGGAAGATGAAAAAAGAAGGAAAGAAATGGGATTAAGTGCAAAAGAAACAGCTTGTTTCTATTCTACATGGAATTTTTGTACAATGGCAGAAAGATTATATAAAGAAGTTTTGAAACGTCAAGAAACAGAAAAAGAAGCTGCTGTATGGGCACACAGAGCTTACAATAGAATCTTATGGAGCGGAAAAGAAATATTGAAGAGAGGGATATAAAAATGAAGAAAAAAATAAATATGTTGTCAAAGGCAGATATGGTTAAGGGACAAGGTGTACTTTCTGCACATGATGAACAAGTAGCATTGGTAAAACAGGTAATGAAGCAACAAGCAGTTATTTTAGAAAACACAAAAAAATCATGTGATATTGTACATTATCATTCAATTAATCCAGAATATTATTTTTCTATACCTGTAAAGAGGAAACAAAGTGCCCTAGTAGGATCTGTACATTTTCTCCCAGAAACAGTAGAAAATAGTATTTCCCTTCCAAGAACTATAAAAAACACCTTCTATAAATATATGATATCTTTTTATAAAAAAATGGATTATTTAGTTACAGTTAATCCCATTTTCATTGATAAACTAGTAGATTATGGTATACCTAGAGAAAAAATAACTTATATACCAAATGTAGTTTCAGAAGAACATTTTTATCCTTTAAGTAAAGAGAAGAGGAATCAAATTCGCAAGAAATGCAAAATTGGGAAAGATACATTTACAGTATTATGTGTAGGACAGTTGCAAAAGAGAAAAGGAGTATTGAATTTTATTGAGATTGCAAGAAGGATGCCTGATTATCAGTTTGTTTGGGCAGGAGGATTTTCTTTTGGGAAAATTTCTGAGGGTTATGAAGAAATACGAGAAGCTATGAAACATGCCCCTAAAAATATTAAATTCTTGGGAATTATAGATCGAGAGAAGATGAATGAAGTGTATAATATGGCAGATGTGATGTTTCTGCCATCTTATGAAGAACTGTTTCCTATGACGATTTTAGAGTCTATGAACTGCGCTTTACCAGTTTTGGTTCGAGATCTTTCGATTTATGATCCAATATTGTTTGATTATGCTTTGCGAGGTAGGGAGACTTCTGATTTTGTCAGAATTTTAACACAGTTAAAAGAGGAACCCGATTTTTATCAGAGAAGTGCCCATGCTTCTTATGAAGGCCATTTGCGGTATAGTACAGAGTCAGTAGGCGAGGAATGGAAAAAGTTCTATTGTAGAATTCTGCAAGAGCAGGAAGTGAAAAAAGAGGTTTTACTATGGAAAAAACAAAAACAGCAATATGTTTAAATATGTGTACTGTCTTAGGTATGGCAGCAATGATATGGTTTATTTGGTATGGAGTTGAAAATCGGCTTTTTGTATCTTCTGAGTCTTTACAGCAGTTTTTAGAGCGTTTTGGGATTTTTGCCCCTATGTTGTTTATTCTCATACAGATGATACAAGTGGTAATTCCTATTTTACCTGGTGCAATTGGTTGTCTGGGTGGTGTATTGATATTCGGACCGGTGTGGGGGTTTGTATATAATTACGTGGGAATATCTCTAGGTTCTATATTGGCATTTCTTTTATCAAAGCACTATGGAAAGCCCTTTGTACATTACATTATAGGAGAAAAAAACTATAATAAATATATTGGTTGGATGGATAAAGGACAGGCTTTTGATAAAGCTTTTGCGTTGGCTATTTTTTTTCCTGTGGCACCAGATGATTTACTTTGTTATATAGCAGGGCTTACCAAAATGTCTTTAAGAAAATTTACATGGATTATTCTTTTAGGAAAACCAGGTTCTATCTTTTTATATAGCTTAGGGCTTACAGGTATTATGGAATTTATAAAATATATATTTTGAACATTAGAAATTTGAATAAAAAGAGAAATAGAAAAAGGACTTTGCAAATCGTTGTTGGATTTGTAAAGTCCTTTAAAAGTTATTTAGTATTTACTTAAAAAGAATTAAAATCTTCCTTCTTTAGCAGCTTCTTCGATAGCAACAGCAACAGCAACAGTCATACCAACCATTGGGTTGTTACCAGCACCGATAAGTCCCATCATTTCTACATGAGCAGGAACAGAAGAAGAACCGGCAAACTGTGCATCAGAGTGCATACGTCCCATAGTATCTGTCATACCATAGGAAGCTGGACCTGCAGCCATGTTGTCTGGATGAAGTGTACGTCCTGTACCACCACCGGAAGCAACAGAGAAATATTTTTTGCCCTGTTCAACACATTCTTTTTTATATGTACCAGCTACTGGATGCTGGAAACGTGTTGGGTTTGTAGAGTTACCTGTAATAGATACATCAACACCTTCTTTGTGCATGATAGCAACACCTTCTGTTACATCGTTTGCACCATAGCAGTTAACTTTTGCACGAAGTCCATCAGAGTAAGCTTTACGGAATACTTCTTTTACTTCGCCTGTGTAGTAATCCATTTCAGTCTCTACATAAGTAAATCCATTGATACGAGCAATAATCTGAGCAGCATCTTTTCCTAAACCATTTAAGATAACACGCAGAGGCTCTTTACGAACTTTGTTTGCTTTTTCAGCGATACCGATAGCACCTTCAGCAGCAGCGAAAGATTCGTGACCTGCTAAGAAAGCAAAACATTTTGTGTCTTCCTCTAATAACATTTTTCCTAAGTTACCATGTCCAAGACCTACTTTACGTTGATCTGCAACAGAACCTGGGATACAGAAAGACTGAAGACCTTCACCAATTGCTGCAGCAGCGTCAGCAGCTCTTTTACAACCTTTTTTGATTGCAATAGCAGCACCTACAGTATAAGCCCATTTTGCATTTTCAAAACAGATTGGCTGAATGCCTTCAACCATTTTGTATACATCTAAACCAGCAGCTTTTGTAACTTCAGCTGCTTCTTCGATAGAGTTAATTCCGTACTCTTTTAAAACAGCCAGAATTTGTTTCTCTCTTCTTTCATATGATTCAAATAAAGCCATTATCCTATCCTCCTGATTTCTATTCTGACAAATCCCATTGATTACTCTTTACGTGGATCAATGATTTTAACAGCATCAGCTACACGACCATACTGTCCCTGAGCTTTTTCGAATGCTGTATTTGCATCGTCACCAGCTTTGATGAAGTCCATCATTTTACCAAAGCTTACAAATTTGTAACCGATGATTTCATCATCTTCATTTAAAGCGATACCTGTTACATAACCATCTGTCATTTCAAGATAACGAGGACCTTTCTTTAATGTTCCGTACATTGTACCAACCTGAGAACGTAATCCTTTACCTAAGTCTTCAAGACCAGCACCGATTGGAAGTCCGTCTTCAGAGAATGCACTCTGTGTACGTCCGTATACAATCTGTAAGAATAATTCTCTCATAGCTGTATTGATTGCATCACATACTAAGTCTGTGTTTAATGCTTCCAGAATAGTTCTTCCAGGTAAAATTTCAGATGCCATTGCAGCAGAATGAGTCATACCAGAACATCCAATTGTTTCAACTAATGCTTCCTGGATAATACCTTCTTTAACATTTAATGTTAATTTACAAGTACCCTGCTGAGGAGCACACCAGCCTACACCGTGTGTTAAACCAGAGATATCTTTGATTTCTTTTGCTTTTACCCACTTTGCTTCTTCCGGAATTGGAGCTGCACCGTGATTCACGCCCTGTGCTACTGGGCACATTGTTTCTACTTCATGTGAATAAATCATTTTAAAACTCCTTTCAAGTATATATACTTCAAATGCGTCAATAATTTAACGCTTTATTCAAAACTATTTTCTCATAAAGTGACAAAAAAATCCAGACCTATTTTATGTTTTCTTTAAAATGTTGCGATTACTTTATAATAAAAAAACAGGTAGATTAAGGTTTTTGTTACCATACTATATCTAATAGAAGAGCATAAAAATGAAGAAATAGGTTCAATAAAACGGGAAGAAGTATGATGAAAAAATAAGATGTGATAAAAATATCCAGAAAAAATAAATAAAACTGTTTAATAATAACAGAATATACAAAAGTGAAAAAGAAATTTTCGAAGGGAATATACTTTTAAATTGATACACAAATAGTGTATAATAGAAAATACAAAATTACATAAGGAGAAGAAGGCAAATGAAGAAAAACCTATTAGTATTATTGGGAATATTAATTTTAATTTTTACACTTACAATGCCTGTTTTTGCAAGAGCTGGAGGTGGGGGAAGTAGCGGAGGAAGTAGCGGAGGAAGTAGCGGAGGAAACAGTGTTTCTCATCATACAGATAGTTCTGGTACAACTCGGTCAAATCCCATTGGAGCATTCATTCAATTAGTTATTTTGGCAACAGTAGCCAGTGGAGGCAGTATTGTATTTATAAAAAAAGCAAGAAGAGCTAATAAAAGAAGTCATAGAACAATGAGAGCTTTGGCTCAAATAGAAGAAAATTGGAATCCAAATGAGATACAACGTCAGGTGGAAGAGGCCTATTTTCAGATTCAGGAGTGCTGGAGAAGGATGGATATTAGTTATGGCGCTCCCTATCTAAGTGAAGAATTACAAAAAGATTTTGATACTAAAATTCAATGGATGAAGATTAGAAATGAAGAAGTTGTCCAGGAAAATGTCAAACTTTTAAATGCAATGCCCATTGCAGTTATTGATGAAGAAGGGGAAGAAAAAGATACGATATGGTACTTGATTCATGGAAAAATGACAGGATATTATATAGATAAAAATACTCGTTTGATTGTTAGAGGAAAAAGGCGACCAGAGGCTTTTTATGAATATTGGAAATTTATTTATAGAAATAAGCGTTGGGTACTTTCTGAAATAAAACAAAAGAATGAAATGGACATCGATTCTTTTGCATAAAATTTTGTGATAAAGCATAAAGTGATAGACGAATAGATAAATATAGAGTATAATAAAGCAATTCAAAAATCCTGTATAGGTAACAGAGAAAGGAAAAGAAAAGTGAAAAAAATATTTAAAAGTTTGCCGTTTCGTTTGCTTTTAGGCGTAGTGATCGGTATTGTTGCGGGACAGTTGGCAAATTTTTCAGTGATGAATGTGGTGGTTACTGTGAAATTTATTCTGGGACAGATTATTACTTTTTGTGTACCGCTGATTATTATTGGATTTATTGCACCGTCTATTACCAAGCTGGGGAATAATGCCTCTAAGATATTGGGAGTAGCAATTATTTGTGCTTATACATCTTCCGTTTTAGCTGCATTATTTTCTATGGGAGGAGGATATACTTTAATTCCTCATTTATCTATTAGTGCAGAGGTAGATGGCTTAAAAGAACTACCTGAACTGGTATTTCAGTTAGAAATCCCTCAGATTATGCCGGTTATGAGTGCATTAGTTTTATCTGTTATGGTTGGACTTGCGGCTACTTGGACAAAGGCCAAAACTACGATACAGTTTTTAGATGAGTTCCAAAAGATTGTGCTTCTAATTGTGTCAAAAGTCATTATTCCGATTTTACCATTTTTTATTGCGGCCACTTTTTGTGCGTTATCTTATGAAGGAACGATTACAAAGCAACTTCCTGTATTTTTGAAAGTAATTTTTATTGTAATGGCAGGACATTATATTTGGTTAACATTGTTATATCTGGTGGGTGGAATTTATTCTGGTAAAAATCCGTGGAAAGTATTAAAAAATTATGGTCCGGCCTATCTTACAGCAGTGGGGACTATGTCCTCTGCAGCAACATTAGCAGTTGCATTGCGTTGTGCAAAAAAATCAGAACCGGAACTCCGTGATGATATGGTGGATTTTGGAATCCCTCTGTTTGCGAATATTCATCTTTGTGGTTCGGTTTTGACAGAAGTATTTTTTGTTATGGTGGTTTCTCAAATTTTATATGGAGAACTGCCTACAATGGGTAACATGATTTTATTCTGTCTGCTCTTAGGAGTGTTTGCTATCGGAGCGCCTGGAGTACCAGGTGGAACAGTTATGGCTTCGTTAGGATTGATTATTAGTGTTTTAGGATTTGATGAAACAGGTACGGCGTTAATTCTTACAATTTTTGCCCTGCAAGATAGTTTTGGTACAGCTTGTAATGTAACTGGTGATGGTGCTTTGACTATGATTTTAACAGGGTTTGCTGAAAAGCATAAAATCAAGCAAACGAAAATGGATATTGAATTTTAAAGAATCCGCATTTTATAAACCCCAGAAACATGGAAATTGAACATGTTTCTGGGTTTTTTATTATATTTTTTTGATTTTGGCATAGATATAATATAGACAAACAAAAGAGAGCGCAAACAAAGGGAGGTAAAAATTATGAAATTCAGAAAGGTATTTGCAATGTTGATGACAGCAACTATGCTCACATCTATGTTAGCTGGTTGTGGCAATAACACAGAAAAAGAAGGAAAAAAAGAACAAAAAAAAGAAGCTTCCGAAACAAAAGGAAATAAGGAGAAAAGCGGAGACGGAAAGGTATATTATCTGAATTTTAAGCCGGAACAGGCAGATCAGTGGGTTGAATTGGCGAAAAAATACACAGATGAAACAGGCGTGGAAGTAGAAGTTCAAACAGCAGCTTCTGGTACTTATGAGTCTACATTGAAATCAGAGATGGCAAAAGATGAGCCGCCAACATTATTTCAGGTTAATGGCCCTGTAGGATTGGCTTCTTGGAAAGATTATTGCTATGATTTGTCGGATTCTCAGATTTACAAGGATATTAGCAGTGATGATTATGTATTAAAAGATCAAGATGCTGTTCAAGGAATTGCTTATGTAATCGAAACATATGGCTTAATTTATAATAAAGCATTATTGAATAAATATTTTGAACTTCCAAATGCGGAAGTTAAATCCATTGATGAATTAAATAATTTTGAAGCACTGAAAAAAGTAGCAGATGGTATTCAAAAGAATAAAGATAAGTTAGGGGTTTCTGGTGCGTTTACATCTGCTGGTATGGATTCTTCTTCTGACTGGAGATTTAAAACACATTTGGCAAATCTTCCAATTTACTATGAATATAAAGAAGACGGAATCACTGATTCAGAAGCAATCAAAGGTACCTATCTTGAAAACTTTAAAAATATTTGGGATTTGTATTTAAAAGACTCTACTTGTGAACCATCTATGATCTCGTCTAAAACAGGTGAAGATGCAGCTTCTGAATTTGCATTAGGAGAAGCTGTCTTCTTCCAAAATGGAACATGGGCATATAATGATATTAAAGATATGGAAGTTCGTGACGAAGATATGGGAATGCTTCCTATTTACATTGGTGCTCCAGGAGAAGAAAATCAGGGACTTTGTACAGGATCTGAAAATTATTGGTGTGTAAATAAAAAAGCATCAGAAGAAGATGTTCAGGCAACTTTAGATTTCCTTACTTGGGTTGTAGAAAGCGATGAAGGAAGAGATATGCTTGCAAATGAAATGGGATTTATTACACCATTTAAGACTTTTGATGAATACTTGCCGGAAAATCCATTAGTAAAAGCAAATAATGAATATACAAAAGCAGGTAAAACACCAGTAAGCTGGAACTTTACAACTATGCCTTCTGAAGAATGGAAGAATAAAGTTGGTTCTGCAATGCTGGAATATGCACAAGGAACAGGCGACTGGGATGCTGTAAAGACTGCATTTATAGATGGTTGGGCTTCGGAATATAAAGCAGCACACGCAGAATAAAGAAAAGGTAAGAAAGGACTGCTGTGTAAAAAAATTATACAGACAGTCCTTTTCTAGATAAAAGGGGGAAGAAAATTTGGAAAAATCAATTAAAAAATATTTTCCTATTTTTGTAGTGCCTACCATGCTGGCATTTGTTTTAGGATTTATCGCACCATTTATTTTGGGCATTTATCTTTCCTTTTGCAAATTTACAACTGTGACAGATGCCAAGTGGGTAGGCTTTCGAAATTACTTTAAGATTTTTCAGGATACAGAATTTTACCATGCTTTATGGTATACCGTTTTATTTACAGCAGTATCTGTAATCTTGATTAATATACTTGCATTTACAGTGGCAATGCTTCTTACAAAAGGAATTAAAGGAACAAATCTTTTTCGTACGGTATTTTTTATGCCCAACTTAATAGGGGGAATTATTTTGGGCTATATTTGGCAGCTTTTGTTAAACGGTGTATTGGCGCAATACGGGAAGACGTTGACTTTTTCCTCTGCATATGGATTTTGGGGACTTGTTATTTTAGTATGTTGGCAGCAAGTAGGGTACATGATGATTATTTATATTTCTGGTATTCAGAATATACCAGGAGAATTGATTGAAGCAGCTAAAATTGACGGGGCAAATGCGAAACAGCTCCTTCGTCATGTAACCATACCTATGGTAATGCCATCTGTTACTATTTGTACCTTTTTAACGCTGACCAATGGATTTAAACTTTTTGATCAGAACTTAGCACTTACCAATGGTGCTCCATCTAATATGTCAGAGCTCATTGCATTAAATATTTATCGAACTTTTTATGGGCGTCCGGGATATGAAGGTGTAGGACAGGCAAAAGCAGTTATTTTCTTTGTTTTAGTGGGAATTATTGCTTTAGTACAAAATCGATTAACCAGAACAAAGGAGGTACAGCAGTAATGAAAGTAAGAAAAGCAAAGTATGGTTGGCTGCTGACATTGATTTTTACTGTCATCAGTGTATTGTATATGTATCCCATTGTACTGGTATTTATAAACTCTTTTAAAAAGAAAGCATATATTAGCCGTTATCCTTTTAAAATTCCAAAAGGAAGTATGTTTGTAGGATGGGAAAATTATATTCGAGGACTGGAAAAAACAGGATTTTTTGAAGCATTCTTATGGACTTTATTTATTACAGTATGTTCTGTGGCTTTGATTGTAGTCTGCTGTTCTATGTGTGCTTGGTATATTAGCAGAGTGAAAACATGGAGTACGAAAATTATTTATGTTTTATGTTTGTTTGCAATGGTAGTTCCTTTTCAAATGGAAATGTATACGTTATCAAAAATAGCAAATATGCTGAAGCTTGATAATCCTTGGGGATTAATTGTAATTTACCTTGGGTTTGGTGCGGGACTTGCAGTCTTTATGTTTACAGGGTTTGTAAAAGCAATTCCTATTGAGATTGAAGAAGCAAGTATGATTGATGGATGTACACCATTGCAGTGTTATTTTAAAGTGGTATTTCCAATTATGAAACCTACTTGCATTACAGTGGCAATTTTAGATGCCATGTGGATTTGGAACGATTATCTTTTACCTGTTTTAGTACTGGATACTAAGAAGTATAAAACAATTTCCATTGCAATTCAGTATTTAAAAGGTGGGTATGGATCAATTGATATGGGGGCAATGATGGGCGTTTTGGTATTGTCTATTGTACCAATTATTGTATTTTATCTTTTTTGTCAGCGCTATATTATTGAAGGTGTAGCAGCAGGTGCAGTAAAAGGTTGATTTTATTGACAGAATGAAAATACATGTTAAAATGAAAGAAATGTGAATGGGAAATAAAAGCAGGACTGGCACAATAGGCGTCAGTCCTGCTTGGTGATTATAAAGGTGAAAAGTATGTATAGAATTTTAATTGTGGACGATGAAAAACTAGAGCGGAATGGAATGAAATTTTTACTCAAAAAGACAGGGACAGAACTGGAAATTTTTGAAGCGGCAAACGGGAGAGATGCACTGGAATTTTTAACACGTCAAAAAGTAGAAATTCTTCTTACTGATATTAAGATGCCTTATATCAATGGACTGGAATTGGCAGAAAAGGTATCTTTGCAATATCCAGAAATAAAAATCATTATGTTTAGCGGGTATAGTGATTTTTCTTATGCTCAGACAGCAATTCGATATGGAGTTTTGGATTATATTTTAAAACCAGTAGATCCTTTAGAGTTTCAAAAGACCATAAAAAAAGCTTTAGATGAGATTACAAAAGAGAAGGCTGAGGAAGTCCGACAGATTAAAAAAAGGGATTATTTAGAACAATTTTTATTACAGAATTATTTGTATGGTGGAAAGACAGATTTTGAGGAAGTGAAAGAAACCTTAGATTTTCAGCAATATCATTATATGGTTTTGATTCAGACATCTAGTAGTTTTTTTGAAATAGAAGAAGAAATTTTTAAAGAAAAATTAAAGGAAGCAATTCAGAGAGATTTCTTTTATCTTAATTTAAATGCAGGAGAAGGTCTTTTCTTTTTTAGAGAAAGGCACAGTAACTATGAACTTCTATGTAGAGAGATTTATCAGTTTTTTAAATTTCGCTATAACACAGAATGTTTATTGGCAGTCAGCAAAGAATTAAAAAGTTTTGAGGAACTTCCTGAAGTTTTTGTTGCATTAGAGAAAGTTCTAGAAGATCAATTTTACCAACCAGAAAAACATATTTTTTCTTTGCGAGATGAAGATGAGGCAAAAAAAGATGTTTTTCTTGGAGATTCAGAGCTTTTAAAACGAATTTTAGAAGACATTAAGCATCAGGATATGGCGCATTTAAAAAGTCATTTTGAGCAACTAAAAGTGGTATATCACCCGGAAAAAGCTTATTCAGAAATGTACGTTAAATTTCTATTTTCTAATATTATAAAAGAAATTTATGAAGTTATGGACTTAGTAGATGAAAAAAAATTAAGTAAAGAGATTGATAAGTTGTATCGCGCAAAAAGATTGCAGGATGTATGGAAAATTACGGAAAAGGCAATGGAGGCGTTAGAAGGATATGTATTGGAAGAGGAAAAGGGAACAAGAAGTGAAGTTACTCAGATAAAAAATTATATTTATGAAAATTATCAAGAAGAGTTAAGTGTGGATATTTTGGCAGAAAAAGTATACTTATCACCAGGCTATCTAAGCTATATTTTTAAGCAGGAAACAGGGATGAATTTAAATCGTTTTATTAAAGCTTTTCGTATGGATAAGGCAAAAAATTTACTGGAGAATACTCAGAAAAAAATTTCTCAGATTGCAAAAGAAGTGGGATTTTCCAATAACTCTTATTTTTGTCGCAGTTTTCGGGAATATTTTGGAGTGACACCAGAATCTTGCAGGAAAGGAACTGCAGAGTATGAAAAAATGGATACAGAAATATAAAGATTTGAAGTATCGATATAAATTAACCATTATGATGGTTTTGTGCAGTCTCATACCTGTGTGTGTTATTAGTGGATATACACAGATTAGAACTGTACACATTATGCGTCAGAATGAACAAAGGGGATTAAAACAAGTTTTAGATCAGTCAGTGGATAGTATTGATAATAGAGTACAGATTTACGAAAATTTAATTCATTATCTTACGTATTCTTCTGATTTAAGAGGAATTATGGAAAAAGAGTATTCATCGGATTATGAGACATATCTGGCATATACAGAAATTGCAGATCCGTTGTTTACAATGCCCCAGTTATACCATGAAGAAATTAGAAGTATTACTTTATATGCAGAAAATGTTCAGGTAGAGCATGGAAATACGTTGGCGCCGTTGTCTATTGCACAGAATCAAGAATGGTATTGTCAAATCCATGAAAATGGCACAGTGCAGTGGCTTGTAAAGCCAGGGAATAAAAAGGAGATTCTGGTAGTGCGGAAATTTTATCAACAGGATAAAATACAGGCAATGCTGGTACTGACTTTGGATTATAATATGGTACTGGAGCCTTTTGTTGATTTGTTGACAGAAAACAGAGGCGGTTTAATTTTGGATGAGCTGGGGAATGTTGTGTATTTTGGATACCATATGGATGACAATTACAGACCCCAAAAAGAAACTTCTTTACAATATTTGGAAGAACATTATGTATGTACAAAAGAAAAAATAAAAGACACTCAGTGGAATTTTTGCCTTTATCAGCCTAAAGAGGTACTGGAAAAATCGGTTTGGAGTTTGCTTTTGGGAAATATTCCGATTTTGCTAATTTGTCTTTTGTTAATTTTACTTTTGGGATATTTTTTCTCAAAAAAAATGGTAGGGCGCTTGGAACAACTTACAGAAAATATGAATCAGATTAATTTAGGCCTTCGTCAGGTTACGGTAGTAAGTCAGTCAAAAGATGAAATTGGTGTATTAGTTCGTACTTTTACCAGAATGATGGATGATATAAATAAGTTGATTTCTCAAGTATATGAAGCAAAAATTAAGTTGCAAAAAACAGAGATGAAAGCCCTTCAGGCTCAGATTAATCCACACTTTTTATATAACTCACTTTCTATTATCAATTGGAAAGCAATTGAAGCTGAAAATAATGAAATTAGTCAAATTACGCTGGCATTGTCTACGTATTATCGTACAAGTTTGAATAAAGGAGAAACCATGACAATTGTGGCGAATGAAATTCGAAACATTGAGGCCTATCTTCATATTCAGCTTATTATGCATGATTATAATTTTCAAATTATCAAAGATATACAGGAAGATGTTTTTAGTTATTCGGTTCCTAAATTGATTTTACAGCCGCTGGTAGAGAATGCCATTGAGCATGGTCTAGATGTATCAGAAAAAGAAAAAAAATGGTTGAAAGTATTAGCTTTCAAAAAAGAAAATAATTTAATTTTGGCTGTAGAGGATAATGGTATGGGAATGTCAGAAGAACAGGCAGAAAAGATTATTACTTATCGTTCTAAAGGATATGGAGTAAGAAATGTTAATGATAGAATAACTTTGCTTTATGGAGAGGAATATCATTTGAAAGTGAAAAGTTGTCAAGGAAAAGGAACCAGAATTGAGATTGTTATCCCAATTAATAAGGAGGAAAAGCGGTATGAATAAAAAGGTATTTTGGGGAATTGCCGCTACACTAGTAATAGTTTTAGGTGTGTTATTTTTGAAGCAAGAAAAAGAGGTTGCTGAAGAAACTCCGAAAAAATCGGATAACAGTGTAGAATGGCAAGAAGCAGCAAATACTCCTTATGGAAAATATCCAGAAACGGTTCTATACACATTGGGAAAAATATCAGGAGGAAACCATTCTAATCTCCCAGAAGGTGATACTTATGAAGACAATGGTTATACTCGATATTTGAAAAAAGTGTTAAATATTCAAAATGAAGATGTATTTGAATTAGAAGAAGGAAATCAATATAATGAAGCGATAGAAATTGCCATAAAAGACAAAAATTTACCAGATATTATGGTGGTAAAAGGCCAAGAAACAGTGCAAAAACTAGCGCAGGCAGGAATGATTGAGGATTTGACAGAGGTATATGAGAAATGTACTACTTGGCGTATTAAAGATATGTATGCCAGTTATACAGATGCACTTTTAAATTCAGGAAAATATCAGGACAGACTTTATGGATTACCAGATGCGGTTATTGATCATGGTCCTACACTTTTATGGATGCGGAAGGATTGGTTGGACAAGCTAGAACTAAAAGAACCGACCAGCATGGATGAGGCAATGAATTGTATTTTGGAATTTATTAACGAAGATGTAGCAGGAAATGGAGAGACTGTTGGACTTGCGTGTATTCCAGAATTGGTAGCGGGGAGTAATGAAACATATTCTGCTGATGGTATTTTTTCTATGTTTCATGCAAGTCCCAGAAAATGGGTACAGGGAGCAGATGGAGAAATTATATACGGATCAGTAACCCAAGAATGTAAAGCTGCATTGGAATATTTAAATACATTATATACAAAAGGAATATTAGATAAAAAATTTCTTTTACGCACTTCGCAAAATATTGAGGATTTAATTAAGACAGGGAAATGTGGGGCTTTTTTTGGGAAGTGGTGGGCGCCGAATAACCCTTTGATGGAGTCTTACGATTATGATATGGAAGCAGAGTGGAAACCATATTTTTTTACAGCGCAAGATGAAAACGTACTTCAGGAGTATGAAACTTTCGAGGACAGGCTTTATGTAGTGGTAAAAAAAGGATATGAGCATCCAGAAATTGTAGCAAAATATATTAGTGTGATATTTGACTATTCTCGTTACAATGATAAAGAAGCAAATGAAGTAAATGAATACTTTTCTTTAAATGTAGATCCCACAGCAAGACCTTTAAATATTAATGTTGATTATAGAGATACCTTATATCAGACAACAGAGAATATTCGAAATGCGTTAAATAAAGAAAAGCCGGTATCTTCTTTATCAGGGCTGGAAAAATCCTATTATGATACCTGTAAAGCTTATTTGAATGGAAATTTGACAACGGCAAATGCTTGGGCAGCTTATACATCTCGTATCACTGCAGTTGGTGCACTGGTGGATTCTGATTTTAAAAGTCGTCAACCATTACCTCTTTGTGGAGAAGGATTACAAATAGATGAGAGTCTTTTAAAGTTGGAGCAACAAGCATTTATTCAAATTGTTTGTGGAGAAAAGCCTGTGGGTTATTTTGATGCTTTTGTGAAAGAGTGGTATGTGGAAGGTGGAAAAGAAGCTACACAGAAAGCACGAATAGCAGAGCAAGAATAATTGTTAACTATAAACAATATAAAGGTTGACAATTAAGAGCGGATTGTGATACGATAGTTTGCATAAAATATTAACAGGAGAAGGGTGACAGACTATGATTATGACAAAAGAAAAAAATAAAACATACGATTTAGTGTATATTAGTATGTTTACTGTACTTATTGCAATTTGCTCATGGATTTCTATTCCTGCAGCAGTTCCATTTACTTTACAAACTTTAGGTATCTTTTTAACCGTAGGTATTTTAGGTGGAAAAAGAGGAACGATATCTGTTTTGGTGTATATTTTATTAGGAGCTATTGGAATTCCTGTTTTTGCGGGATTCTCTGGTGGAATAGGAGTTCTGATTGGAACTACAGGAGGGTATCTTGTTGGATTTTTGGTAACAGCCCTTGTTATGTGGGGGATAGAGTATGCTTTTGGAAGTGGAAAAATTGTGCAAATTGTATCAATGTTTTTGGGGTTGCTGGCATGTTATACGGTAGGAACTTTATGGTTTATAGCAGTATACACCCAGCAAACAGGTGATGTAGGCATTTGGGCAGTGCTTAGTTGGTGCGTATTTCCTTTTGTAATACCAGATATTTTGAAAATTGTTTTGGCAATCGTTTTAATTAGAAGGATTAAAGGGGCAATACAATAAATGAAACAGAAATTTTTAAAAATCAGAGCCCATCATGGTATGTGTCTACATTTTTTTGAAGGAAAAGGATACAATGATGAATTTACTGGCCATATGCAGAAGATTTATGAAAAAATGCAAGAAAATCCGGAAATTGAATTAGTTGTGCAAGGTGATGAAATTTGTAAAAAATGTCCTAATTTAGAAAATGGTATTTGTAAAACACAGGAATTGGTTTTGGGTTATGACAAAGAAGTTTTGAAAAAATGCGGATTAGTTAAAGATATGAAAATTTCTTGGAAGGATTTTTCGAAGCTGGTTGAGGAAAGGATTATTTTTTCTGGCGAACGTCAAAATATATGTGGAAATTGCCAATGGTCCTCTATTTGTGAGAAGAAAGTAGAAGAAAGCCTATTGGAAACTAAAAAAAATTGTGATACACTATAGGAAAACAAGTGGAGGAAAAGAAAATGAGAGCAGAATTTGATGAAACATTAGTAACTGGAAATGAAATGATTGATACACAACATAAAGAATTGATTGAACGTATCAATCAGCTGTTAGAAAGCTGTGAAGATGGACAGGGAAAAGTAAAAGCCATTAAAATGTTAGATTATTTATTAGACTATACAGAATTTCATTTCAGTGCAGAAGAAAAGTTACAGGAAGAAATTCAGTATCCAGGAATTAAGGAGCATAAAGTAAAACATGCAGAATTTAAAAATGCTGTAAAGGAATTACAGGAAATGCTGGAAGAGGAAGAAGGCCCTACAGAAACTTTTGTAGCTCAAGTTAAGAAGAATGTAGTAGATTGGTTATTTGATCATATTAAAGGATTTGATCGTTCTGTTGCAGAATATAAATTTATGGCATCTAACGCAGATCGATTATAAGAGGTTGTCTATGATATTATTTTTAGAATATCCTAAATGCAGTACTTGTCAGAAAGCAAAAAAATGGCTTTTAGAAAATCAGGTAGAGTTTGAGGAGCGTCATATTATAGAAGAAAATCCTTCGGAAGAAGAGTTAAAATTATGGTATGAAAAAAGTGGACTTCCTTTGAAACGTTTCTTTAATACTAGTGGAATGAAGTATAAAGAGTTAAAGTTAAAGGACAAGCTTCCTGATATGACAGAGGAAGAACAGATTAAGCTTCTTGCTTCAGACGGTATGTTAGTAAAACGTCCTATTATTGTGGGGGATAATTTTGCTCTTACAGGTTTTAAGGATAAGGAATGGATAGAAAAACTAAATTAAAATCAGCAGGGGAGTTCGTAGGCGAACTGAGAGGAAGTCAATAACTTCGACCCTTTAACCTGATATGGGTAATGCCAGCGTAGGGAGACAAGTATAAAAACCGGAAAACGTATAGGCGTTTTCCGGTTTTTAATATGTTTTTAGTTTCTTACAATATTAAGTTTTATAGGAACATAATACGAGGAGAAAAAATGAAATTAAAAAGAGCGAATATGTGTTTATATGCAGTTACAGATAGAAGTTGGGTAGGAGAAAAAAGTTTTTTACAACAAATTGAAGATTCGTTAAAAGGTGGAATTACTTTACTACAACTTCGTGAGAAAAGTTTGGGCAAAGAGGAATTTTTGGAAGAAGCGTATAAGGTGAAAAAATTAACTGATAAATATCAAGTTCCATTAATTATTAACGATAATTTAGAAATTGCTTTGCAGGTAGGAGCAGCTGGTGTACATGTGGGGCAAAGGGATATGGAAGCAGGAGAAGCTAGAAAAAAGCTGGGAACTGATAAAATTTTAGGGGTATCTTGTCGTACTGTGGAAGATGCAAAAAAGGCAGAAGAAATGGGAGCAGATTATCTAGGAGTAGGGGCTATGTTTGCAACTTCCACAAAGACAGAAGCAGAAGTAATCACGAAAGAGCGACTGAAAGCTATTTGTCAGGCAGTATCTATTCCTGTTGTGGCAATTGGAGGAATTAAGGAAGAAAATATGCTTAGTTTAAGTGATAGTGGGATTTCCGGTGTTGCAGTGGTTTCGGGAATTTATGCGCAAAAAGATATAGAAAATGCTTGTCAACGGCTTTTAAAATTGTCAAAAGAAATTACAGAGTAGGGGAAAGAAAAATGAAAAAAGTATTGAGTATTGCAGGATCAGATTCAAGTGGAGGTGCTGGCATACAAGCAGATATGAAAACAGTTTGTGCTCATAATATGTATGGGATGACAGCAATTACGGCGTTGACGGCACAGAATACCACAGGAGTTTATGGTATTATGGAAGTATCTGCAGATTTTTTGGCAAAGCAGTTAGATTGCATCTTTCAGGATATTTATCCTGATGCAGTAAAAATTGGAATGGTTCCAAGCGGGGAACTTGCCTGTGTCATTTCTGAGAAATTAAGAGAATATAAAGTGAAGAATATTGTTATAGATACAGTTATGGTATCTACAAGTGGAAGCAAACTTATGCAAGAAGAGGCGTGTAAAGTGATGAAGGAGCAGTTATTTCCCTTAGGAACTGTGTTGACACCAAACCTTTTTGAAGCAGAAGTTCTTTCTGGAATTGAAATAAAAAGTCAGGCAGATATGGTATCAGCCGCAAAAGAAATTGGAAAATATACCCAGGGAGCAATTTTAGTAAAAGGTGGTCATTTAACAAAAGGGGCAGATGATCTACTTTATGAAAAGGGTGAAGAAATTTGGTACTGTAAAGAGAAAATTAACAATCCAAATACACATGGCACAGGGTGTACGCTTTCTTCTGCTATTGCATGTAACCTTGCAGCGGGGTATTCTTTACAAGAAAGTGTAAAAAATGCAAAAGAATATCTCACTGGAGCAATCAAAGCGGGCCTTAATTTAGGAAATGGCAGAGGCCCATTAAATCATCTTTATAGGAATTGTTAGCCATTTTAGGGACAGAGTTTATTTTTTAGCTCTGTCCCTAATTACATAATAATACAGTTTCCTTTTTGCTATCTAACTTAGTTATTTTAAAACTCTTTATTTAACGGTAACTAAGTTGTAGTTACTCCTTCCAATTCCGATTTTTTCTCCATGGGAAATGGCTGTTTCCCAATTGGTTTCTGGAAAAATGCTATGGAAATGGTCGTGATGGTGAGTGGATTTTTTTTCTTTACTGCAATCTCCTAGCATACTGTTTGGGAGAACAGGTTGCGCATTTACTGCATCTGCACATGCTATGTCAAGAGCAACAGGATCGAAGGAAGCAAACATTCCTACGTTTGGTACAATGGCAGTGTCATTTTCACCGTGGCAGTCGCAATATGGAGAAACGTCCATAACTAAGCTAATATGAAAGTTTGGACGATTTTGAATAACAGCTTTTGTATATTCTGCAATTTTACAGTTTAAAATTTCATTTGATTCATCAGAAGCAGACAGAATAGCATCCTTTGGACAGACACCGATGCATCTTCCGCAGCCGACACATTTATCGTGGTTGATCATAGCTTTTTTATTTGTAAATTCTGGAGCATCATGAGCGCAAATTTTGGCACACATCTGACATCCGATACATAATTCTTGATTCACATAAGGTTTTCCAGAAGAGTGCATTTCCATTTTTCCAGCTCTGGAACCACATCCCATTCCAATGTTTTTTAAAGCACCACCAAATCCTGTTGATTCATGTCCTTTGAAATGATTTAAAGAAATAAGTACATCAGCATCCATGATAGCACGTCCGATTTTGGCCTCTTTTATATAAGTACCATTTTCTATTGGAATTAATACTTCATCTGTCCCTTTTAGACCATCGGCAATTATAATCTGACATCCTGTTGTAGTAGGATTAAAACCATTTAAATTGGCACTATCTAAATGGTCAAGGGCGTTTTTTCTTCCGCCTACGTATAAAGTATTGCAGTCTGTAAGAAAAGGTTTTCCTCCTAACTCTTTTATTACATCAGCAACAGCTTTTGCATAATTGGGACGTAAAAATGCGAGGTTTCCGGGCTCTCCAAAATGCATTTTAATAGCGACATATTTGTTTGTAAAATCAATCTTTCCAATTCCAGCAGTTTTTATTAGTCTTTGCAGTTTTGTGAGAAGATTATCACCATTTTTTACTCTTAAATTTGTAAAATATACATTTGATACTTCCATTTTCTATCCTCCTGTAAATACTTATTTGCGAAGCAATAGAAATATTTTATCATTGGAAAAACGAAGATACAATAGAAAAAGATGGATTTTCTTTAGACTATTCAGATGAGTAGAAATATGATAGAATTTACTGAAAAATGGTGAAGGGATAAAAATATGGGGAACATACTGTACATGACAAGTAAAAATGGATTAAATTGTCATGTTTTAATAAAAGGTTTGAAAAAACTGGTAAAAAAACAAAATTTATCCATGCAAACAGAATTAAAAACGGATACGGCAAAAAAACTTAAACGAGTTTATGCGCTATTGGAAGAAGTAGGGGAAAAACAAGAGGAATATAAAAATAATCAAGAAGAATTGGGAAAACTTTTGGACACTTTAGAGTGTGATAAAATTTACTTTTCCTTTCTTCCGGAAGGAAACAATGAAGAGACTTTTGAGAAAAAATCCACTTTAATTCTAGATATCTTACAAAAATATCAGATTCCGATTAAAGTGCAGCCGGAAAAGGGAGAGATTTTAAGTTTGGGAATTGTTTGTTTTTTGTCTGTTTTTGGAGAATGGAAAATAGAAAAACAGTCTTGTTGTCTTATACAGACTATGATAGAAAAGGATAAAAATGATTTAATGATAAAGCTTTTGCTTTGTTCGGATACAAGAGATTTAGAGAAAGAAAAAGAGAAAGTGCAAGTTTTGGAAACAAATATAGATGATTGTAGTGGGGAACAACTTGGATATGCCATAGAATGCTTGATGAAAGCAGGGGCATTGGATGCGTCTTGTTTTCCTATTTATATGAAAAAGAATAGAGCTGCGTATATGTTGCAAGTATTATGTAGAAAAGAACAAGAAGAACAGTTGGAAGATATTATTTTTCGTGAAACAACAAGTATTGGGTTGCGCAAGTATGAAGAAAAACGTAGAATTTTGCCTAGAACTTTTCGGGAGGTTCTATTAAAAAATGGATGTAAAGTAACGGTAAAAGTATGTGAACATCATGGGCAGAAATTTTATTACCCGGAATTTGAAACAGTAAAAAAAGTGTGTGAAAAAACTGGTAGACCTTATAAAGATGTATATAATGAGGCATCTGCCTTGGCGGGGGGATATTATGAAAAGTTATGAAGAAAAAAAGCAGGATTTATATAAAAAAATGACAGGATATATAAAAAAAGATATTTGCATTGCTTTTTCAGGTGGTGTGGACAGCAGCCTTCTTTTAAAGGTAGCAAGAGATTGTGCAAGGCAACACAAAAAAGCTGGAAGAATTCATGCAGTAACTTTTCATACAGTACTCCACCCTACTTGTGATTTGGAAATTGCAACAAAAGTGGCAGAAGAAGTGGGGGCGGTTCATCAAATTATTTATGTAAATGAGTTGGAACAGGAAGAAATTCGTTTTAATCCTAAAAATAGATGTTATCTGTGTAAAAAGATATTGTTTCAGAAAATTCTTGATTATGCCAAAGAGCAGGGAATTTCTATTACTATGGAAGGAACCAATGAGGATGATTTACATGTCTATCGCCCGGGATTAAAGGCAATTAAGGAGTTGGGTGTATTAAGTCCTTTAGCAGAAGCCGGATTTACCAAACAGGAAGTAAGAAAACTGGCGCAGGAATTAGCAGTTTCTGTGGCAAGTCGTCCATCTACACCCTGTCTTGCTACTAGGATTCCTTATGGGACAGAAATTAAGAAGGAAGACTTAGAGCGGATTGCACAAGGAGAAAAATATTTAAAAAAATGTGGATTTTCTGTGGTACGAATAAGACTGCATGGAGAGATTGCCAGAGTTGAAATTCCAAAAGAAGAATTTGTTGTTTTTTTGGAAAAATCTATTTATCTAACAGAAAATTTAAAAAAAATGGGATTTCAATATATTACGTTAGATATGCAGGGATTTCGAAGTGGAAGTATGGATGAATTTATAAATTAAAAAGTTGTCAAGAAAAAACACTTGACAGTTAAAAAAGTCTGTTGTATGATAAGCAAGGTGATGCGAATGGAAAAATTTGTAGAGCAAACTTTACTGTATGATTTTTATGGTGAGTTGCTGACCGTTCATCAAAGAAGGATTTATGAAGCGGTAGTTTTAAATGATTACTCACTTAGTGAAGTAGCTGACGATCTAGGAATTAGTCGTCAAGGAGTACATGATAACATTAAGCGCTGTAATAAAGCTTTACAGGATTATGAAGCGAAGTTGCATTTGGTGGAAAAGTTTTTAAACATCAAAGAGAAGGTTCATCGTATTCACGAATTAAGCAAGAAACAGGAAAAGCTTAGCAAGCAGGAATTAGTTTTCCAGATGGAAAATATTTCTCAGGAAATTTTAGAGGAGTTATAAGCAGATGGCATTTGAAAGCTTAACAGACAAACTACAGAATGTATTTAAAAACTTAAGAAAAAAAGGCCGTCTGACGGAAGCCGATGTAAAAGCTGCCTTGAAAGAAGTAAAAATGGCTTTATTAGAAGCTGATGTAAGCTTTAAGGTAGTAAAACAGTTTATGAAAGCGGTACAAGAACGAGCCATTGGACAAGATGTTATGTCTGGATTGAATCCAGGGCAGATGGTAATCAAAATTGTGAATGAAGAGCTTGTCAAATTAATGGGAAGTGAGACAACTGAGATTGCCTTAAGGTCAGGAAATGAAGTAACAGTTCTTATGATGGTAGGTCTTCAAGGTGCAGGTAAAACAACGACTACAGCAAAGTTGGCAGGAAAGTTAAAGTCTAAGGGTAAAAAACCTCTTTTGGTAGCCTGTGATGTATATCGTCCTGCAGCTATTAAACAGCTTCAGGTCAATGGTGAGAAACAAGGTGTGGATGTATTTTCTATGGGAGATAAGAATAGTCCTGTAGATATTGCAAAAGCAGCTTATGAACATGCCAAAAATGAAAACTATAATGTTTTGATTTTAGATACAGCAGGTCGTCTTCATATAGATGAAGAAATGATGGAGGAATTGGAAAGAATTAAAGAATCCATTACGGTAGATCAAACTTTATTAGTGGTTGATGCTATGACAGGTCAGGATGCTGTGAATGTTGCTGAAACTTTTGGAGAAAAGGTGGGTATTGACGGAGTAATACTGACAAAAATGGATGGTGATACTCGAGGCGGTGCAGCTCTTTCCATAAAAGCAATTAGTGGAAAACCAATTTTATACGTAGGTATGGGAGAAAAACTTTCGGATTTAGAGCAGTTTTATCCTGAGCGTATGGCGTCCCGTATTTTAGGTATGGGAGATGTGATGAGTCTGATTGAAAAGGCACAAGCAAATCTAGATGAAGAAAAAGCAAAAGAAATGGAACAGAAGTTCCGCAAAAATTCTTTTGGTTTTGATGATTACTTGGAAAGTATGAATCAGATGAAAAATATGGGTGGTATATCTAGTGTACTAAGTATGCTTCCTGGCGTAGGTTCTCAGATGAAAGACCTGGAAAGTATGGTAGATGAGAAAGATATGGCTCGTAAAGAAGCAATTATCCTTTCTATGACACCAAAAGAACGTACGCATCCAGAAATCTTGAATCCGTCAAGAAAATACCGTATTGCAAAAGGTGCCGGCGTGGATGTGTCAGAAGTTAACCGTATGGTAAAGCAGTTTGAACAGGCTAAAAAAATGATGAAACAAATGCCCGGATTAATGGGTGGCAAAGGTGGTAAAAGAGGAAAATTTAAACTTCCCTTTTAACATATATGAAAGATAATGAAATAAATCAGGAGGTGAAATGAAATGGCAGTAAAAATCAGATTAAGAAGAATGGGACAGAAAAAGGCTCCTTTTTATAGAATCGTTGTAGCAGACTCTAAATCTCCAAGAGATGGTAGATTTATCGAAGAAATCGGAACATACGATTCAACTCAGGAACCAAGCGTATATAAAGTAGATGAAGAAGCAGCTAAAAGATGGCTTGCAAATGGTGCTCAGCCAACAGAAGTTGTTGCTAAAATCTTTAAACTGGCTGGTATTGAAAAATAATCTGGGGGTGTCTTGTAATGAAAGAATTAGTTGAAGTAATTGCAAAATCTCTCGTGGATTGTCCTGATGAAGTCGTTGTGACGGAGACAGAAGATAATGATGCGATTTTCGTTGAGCTTAAGGTGGCAGCTTCCGATATGGGTAAGGTAATCGGTCGTCAAGGCCGTATTGCTAAAGCAATCCGTACGGTTGTAAAAGCAGCTTCTTCCAAGAGTGAAAAGAAAGTAGTCGTAGATATTTTACAGTAAGCAAGAGGTGAGCGCTATATGCGCCCCTTTTTGCGTATGTAAGAAAAGGAATGCAAGCTGTAGTAAATATATATTTACTGCGGCTTTTTGTATATAGATTTTTAATGAGGAGAGTTAACTGATGGAAGATTTATTGCAGGTGGGTGTAATAACCACGACACATGGAATCAGAGGGGAAGTAAAGGTTTTTCCTACCACAGATGATGCACATAGATTTGAATACTTGAAAAGCGTGCTTTTAGATACTGGAAAAGAGTTATGTGAGCTTGAAATAGAAAGGGTAAAATATTTTAAGCAGTATGTTATTTTAAAGTTTAAAGATGTAGATAATATCAATGATATTGAACCATACAAAGGAAAAAGTTTATATGTAACCAGAGAATTTGCAGTGCCTTTAAAAGAAAATGAATATTATATTGCAGATTTAATTGGCATGGAAGTTTATCTGGAAGATGGAAAGTATTTTGGGACTTTAATGGATGTAATGGAAACGGGTGCAAATGATGTCTATGTGGTACATCTGGAAGCAGGGAAAGAAGTTTTAATACCAGCAATTAAAGATTGTATCAAAGAAGTGGATGTAGAGAATGGGAAAATGGTCATTCATCTTTTAAAAGGTTTGTGCTAGGAGGGATAAAATGGACTTTCACGTACTTACGCTATTCCCTGAAATGATTGAAAATACAGTGCAGACCAGTATCACAGGCAGAGCGATAAAAAATGGTAGAATATCACTTCATACAGTAAATATCAGAGATTTTGCGGATAATAAACATTCCCGTGTAGATGATTATCCTTACGGTGGCGGCGCTGGTATGGTAATGCAGGCAGAACCAGTATATCAGGCATATCAATCTGTAAAAAGAAAGACTTTAAAGCCTAGATGTATTTATCTTACTCCTCAAGGGAAAGTTTTTAATCAGACAATGGCGGAGGAGTTTGCTTTAGAAGAAGAACTAGTTTTTCTTTGTGGACATTATGAGGGGATTGATGAAAGAGTCTTAGAAGAAATTGTGACGGATTATGTGTCAATTGGAGACTATGTACTGACTGGTGGAGAGTTGGCGGCTTGCGTTATGATCGATGCTGTTTCTAGATTTGTGCCAGGTGTTTTAAATAATGAAGAGTCTTCTCAATTTGAGTCTATGCAGGATAATTTATTGGAGTATCCTCATTATACAAGACCTGAAAGTTGGAGAGGAAAAAATGTGCCAGCTGTATTATTAACTGGAAATCATACGAAGATAGAAGAGTGGCGTCTAGGAGAATCCTATAAAAGAACAAAAGAAAGGCGACCTGATTTAAAAGCGAAGAATCGCCCTGTGACAGCTGCTTATTTTAGCCCTACAGAAGGAACAAAAAAGGCGGTAGAACTTCTTGTTGAACATTTAACACAAAATCCGCAGTATTTAGATTTAACTAGGAGAAAGTTGCGTCGTGAAAAAAAGATATTTTCAGCGCAGGAGCTTCTTGTTGCTGCGGCTCCAGTTTATGGCGGACAGCTGCCGGTATTAGAGAATGAGTTATTTTCAAATTTAAAAGGAAATCATACACCTTGCGTTATTATGGCTGCTTATGGAAACAGACATTTTGATGATACACTTGCGCAGATGAAAAAAATTTTAGAAGACAGAGGATTTGTGTGTATTGGAGCAATTGCTCCAATTATCCCACATGTTTATTCTGATCAATTGGGTAAAGGAAGGCCGAATGAGAAGGATGAAGTGATTTTTAAAAAGTTTGCGGTACTTATAAAGAAGAGAATCGAAGAGGGAGAAAAACAGGGATTTATTTCTGTTCAGGTTCCTGGAAAGGCTATACCGGATAAAAAAACAAAGAAAGTTTTGCCTCAATTTTTGGATAAAGAAAAATGCATAGGCTGTCAAGTGTGTGTACAGAGATGTCCTGTATATGCAATTTCCAAAGAAACTTTAGAAATTGATGAAGAGAAATGTATTTCTTGTATGCGATGTGCTTTGCTCTGTAAAAAGAAAGCAAGAACTTTTCATTATTCTAAAATTCAAGAACACTTGGAAAAAGATTTTTTTGTTCCAAGAGAAATAGAATTTTTTTAAGCTCTTTGTAAATCAAGGGAAAATACTTGACAAGAATAAAAGGACATAGTATAATTACCCATGTTGTAAAAAGAGATGGTCCTCTGTTGCCGATTGCATTAAGAACGTCCGAATTTAAAGGAGAAAAATCATGAACGAAATTATTAAAAACATCGAAGCTGCTCAAATGAAAGCAGAAGCACCAGAATTCAACGTAGGAGATACTGTAAGAGTTCACGGTAAAATTAAAGAAGGTAATCGTGAAAGAATTCAGATCTTTGAAGGCGTTGTATTAAAAAAACAGGGTGGAAGTAACCGTGAAACATTCACAGTTAGAAAAAATTCTAACGGAATTGGTGTTGAAAAAACATGGCCATTACACTCCCCTAACGTAGAAAAAGTAGAAGTTATCAGACGTGGTAAAGTAAGACGTGCAAAACTGAACTACTTAAGACAGCGTGTAGGTAAAGCAGCAAAAGTAAAAGAGTTAGTAAAATAATAATGTAGACATGACAGGGACACATACTTTGGTATATGTCCCTGTTTCTTCAATATGAATAATTCAGGTGAAAATAGAATGAAAAAAAAGAAAAGCAGGAAAAAAAGAGAACAGCAAAGAGAAATGGCGCTGGAATTTATTAAAAGTAAAAGAGGAACAACGATTTTTAGTTGGGTATTTCAGGTAGCAGTGGTATTGGCCATTGCTGCAGTAGTATCTATTTTCTTTTTTCAGAGTATTTGCATGCAAGAAAGTAGTATGGAACCGACTCTTCAGACGGGTGAAACTTTTTTTGTGAATAAGTTAGCGTATAAGTTTAAAGGACCAAAGCGGGGAGATATGATTGCATTTACAAAAAATGGCAAGGATCATGCTGCAATTCATATTAAACGTGTTATTGGTCTTCCAGGGGAAGTAATCCAAATTCAGGATGGAGATGTTTATATTGATGGAAAAAAATACAAAGAAAAAATTAAAGTAGACAAAATGATAAATCCGGGTTTGGCTGGACAAGGAGTGACTTTAAAAAGCGATGAGTATTTTGTATTAGGTGATAATCGAAATAATAGTGAAGATAGTCGTTTTGCAGAAGTTAAAAAAGTGAAGAAAAAATATATCGAAGGTAAACTGTGGTTTCGAATTTCGCCGATAAACGAAATTGGATTTGTGAAACACTAGCATAGAAGGAGAAAAAGTATGAATTATCAATGGTACCCAGGGCATATGACAAAAGCAAAACGTATGATGCAAGAAAATATTAAACTTATTGATCTGATTATTGAAGTGGTGGATGCGAGGATTCCTTATTCCAGTCGAAATCCAGATATAGATGAATTGGGAAAAAATAAAGCAAGGCTTATTTTGTTAAATAAAGCGGATTTGGCTGATGAACGTGAAAATGAGAAGTGGGCAGAATATTTCAAAGCAAAAGGTTATTATGCTGTAAAGCTAAATGCAAAAAGTGGTGCAGGAATAAAGAGTGTACTTCCTGTTATTATGGAATCTTGTAAAGAAAAGCTGGAGAGGGACAGAAAAAGAGGTATTATTAATAGACCAATTAGGGCTATGGTAGTAGGGATTCCTAATGTTGGAAAGTCTACTTTTATTAATGCTTTTGCGGGAAAAGCTTGTACAAAAACAGGTAATAAGCCAGGAGTAACAAAGGGAAAACAATGGATCAGAATCAATAAAAATGTAGAACTTTTAGATACACCGGGAATTTTGTGGCCTAAATTTGAAGATCAAAGTGTAGGTGCAAAACTTGCTATGGTGGGCTCTATTAAAGACGAAATTTTAAATTTAGAAGAATTGTCTCTGGAACTGTTAAATTATATTCATGAATATTATGAAGGGATTTTAACAAAGAGATACGATATTGTGGAAAGTGAAAAGGCTCTTTCTATGCTAGAGCAGGTGGCAGAAAATAGAAAATGTATACAAAAGGGTAATGTGTTAGATTATTTAAAAGCAGCTAATATTTTGTTGGAAGAATTTAGAAATGGAAAAATTGGAAAAATTACATTAGAAAAGCCGGAGGCTTAAATTAAAATGGAGAGTATTCAAAAAATAAGAGAGAAGTTTCGAGATATACCGGTAGAAGAATTAGATGTATTCTGTAAAACCTATGCAGCAGATGAACGAAAAGGTGTGCAGAAGCTTCTGGAACAGGCTCAAAAGCGTATGCAAGCGATGAAAGAAGAAAAAGAACGTCTGGATCAAATGAAAGAATTTGAGCGTAAATATGAACAGTTAGGATATATCTGTGGAATTGATGAAGTAGGACGAGGACCTTTTGCTGGGCCTGTGGTGGCAGGTGCTGTAATTTTGCCTCCGGATTGTGATATCTTATATTTAAATGATTCCAAACAGCTTTCTGAAAAAATGAGGGAAAAGCTTTATAATGAAATTATGGAAAAAGCTATTTCTGTAGCAGTTGGATATGCAAGCCCGGCAAGAATTGATGAAATTAACATTTTGCAAGCAACTTATGAAGCCATGCAGGAAGCAATTTCAAAGCTTAATGTAGTACCTCAGATTTTATTAAACGATGCAGTTACCATTCCTAAAATTACGATACCGCAAGTTCCTATTATCAAAGGAGATGCTAAAAGTGTGTCTATAGCAGCTGCTAGTATTGTTGCGAAAGTTACTAGAGATCGTTTGATGAGAGAGTACGATAAGGTTATGCCGGAATATGGATTTGCCTCCAATAAAGGATATGGTTCACAAAAGCATATTGAAGCAATTAAGAAATATGGTCCAACACCTATACACAGAAGGAGTTTTATTCATAATGTGATAGGGGAGAACTATGAATGAAATTGGTAGAAAGTATGAATTGGAAGCAGCAGCCTTTTTAGAAAAACAAGGATATTCCATATTGGAACGAAATTATCAGTGCAGGCAGGGTGAAATTGACTTAATTGGAATAGAAGGAGAGTATTTATGCTTTATCGAGGTAAAATATAGAGGTGGATCAAAATATGGGAAGTCTCTAGAGGCAGTGACTACAGCAAAGCAAAAAAAGATTTGCAAAACCGCATTATACTATCTTACAAAACATGGTTACTCTGAGGATACACCTTGCCGATTTGATGTAGTAGGAATTGATTTTGACAAAGTAGAACTCATTCGAAATGCTTTTGAATATCGAAGATAGATGTAAGAAAGTCAATAGAATAATTGCATAAATTTAACAAAAAATCCTAGGTACTATTACATAAATGTTACGAATAAATGAAAAAACACTGTTCTTCTTGTGAATTTTATGTTATAATCAGTTTCGTTATGAAAAGGAGCTTTGATTATGAGGAAAAAAACAAGTACAGTCTTAGTTTTAGGGATTTTATCAGCGAGTCTGATTATCACTCCTTGTTATGCTGCGACTACACAAAGTAAAATTACTACAGAGCAGGGTAAACAAAAGGAAAATGAGAAACAGTTAAATGATGCTCAGGGAAGAATCAAAAGTCTGGAATCCAAGAAAAATGATTTGGAAGAGTACTTGACAGAACTGAATAACCAGCTTAGTGAATTGGGAGGAAATCTTCAGGATATTCAGAATCAGTCAGAGGAAAGACAGAAAGAATTAGTAGAGCTTGAAGCCCAATTAGAGGAAGCGCAGGAAAAGGAAGAAAAACAGTATTCTAAAATGAAACTGCGTATTCAATATATGTATGAGAATTCAAATAATTCTTATGTGAAGTTATTTTTAGAGGCAAAAGATCTTTCTGAATTTTTAAGTCAGGCAGAGAATATGTCACAAATGACAAAATATGATAGAAAGATGTTGGAAGAATATAAAAAGACAATAACTGAAATTAAAGAAAAAGAAAAAAACATAAAAACAGAACAAAAAAAGCTTCATAAACTTCACGAAGAAAGTTTGGCCAAGCAAGACGAAATTTCAACAGTTATGAAAAGTACTCGCGTTCAGATGGAAAAGTATGAAACACAGATTTCAACAGAACAGGATGCGAAAAGAGTATTGATGGATAAAATCACTGCCCAAAGTGATAAAATAGATTCTTTAATTAAGCAAGAAAAGAAAGAAGAAGCTACACAGTCGGAGAAACCCTCTGTACAAAATCCAAAACCAGAAAATAATCCAAAACCGGAAAGCAAGCCAGAAGTGGAAGATAGTAAACCAGAAAATAATACTGGTGCCTCTCAAGAAAATCAAAATCAAGACACATCTGGTGAAAAATATTTGGGGAAATTTAAAATTACAGCATACTGTAATGGCCCTTGTTGTAAAGGAGATGCCAGCGGTTTAACAGCCAGTGGGACAGTTCCGGTACACGGCAGAACTGTAGCTATGAATGGTATTCCTTTCGGAACAAAATTAAAAATTAACGGTTCCGTATATACAGTAGAGGATAGAGGTGTTCCTTACGGAACAGTAGATATTTATTTTGATCGTCATGAAGATGCAATGGAATTTGGAAAAATATATGCAGATGTATATCAGGTAAATTAAATATTACATAGTTTTATATAAAAAATAAAAGTTGGAATACGGTGATAAACCATATTCCAACTTTTACTTTTCGTCGTAGATGTTTAACATCTTTTTAGAAGTTTATTAATTTTCTCTGTTGTATTACGAACTTTGTTTACGGATAAGTCATGGTTTAAAATATCCATGATACTTGCCAGATATTTACTCATATCAGCTTCTAGGTAATAAGGACGTGTTAATAATTCTGGATTTCTATAATTCAGATTAGTAGTGATTACGCGATGGATATAGCCTTTTTCGTAGTATTCGTCAAATTTTTCAAGACCATCTGTGAAAAGACCAAAAGTTGTACATACAATAACACGTTTTGCTTTGCGTTCCTTTAATTTTCTTGCTACGTCCAACATACTTTCTCCAGAAGAAATCATATCATCGATAACGATAACGTCTTTTCCCTCTACGGAATCACCTAAAAATTCATGGGCAACGATTGGATTACGTCCGTTTACAACGGTAGAATAGTCGCGACGTTTATAGAACATACCCATATCAACACCTAAAATATTAGAAAAATAAACGGCTCTTTGCATAGCACCTTCATCAGGGCTGATAATCATCAGGTGTTCATTATCAATTTTAAAATCTTCTATATTTGCACATAATGTTTTTAAGAACTGATAAGTTGGCATAAAATTATCAAATCCAGATAATGGAATAGCATTCTGCATACGTGGATCATGAGCGTCAAAAGTAATGATATTTGAAACGCCCATTTGAACTAATTCCTGCAGTGCAAGAGCACAGTCCAGAGATTCTCTTTTACTTCTTTTGTGTTGGCGACTTTCGTAAAGGAAAGGCATAATTACATTAATGCGGTGTGCTTTTCCAGCAGCAGTAGCAATGATACGTTTTAAATCCTGATAGTGGTCGTCTGGTGACATGTGATTCACATATCCGCACATATTGTATGTTAAACTGTGATTGCAGACATCCACCATAAGAAACATATCTGTACCGCGGATAGATTCGTTGATAACACCTTTTGCTTCGCCTGAACCAAAGCGTGGGCAGCTGCAGTCGATGAGAAAACTATTTTCAGCATACCCCCGGAAATTTAATCCGGATTGATTGTGAGAATTTAATTCTTTTCGGAATTGTACCAGATGAGCATCTACCTGAGAAGCTAATTCAGAACAGCTTTTTAATGCTGCTATTTTAATAGGAGCCACCGGGATAGATTTTTCCAGCAAACTGATATTAACCATAATGACCTCCATTTTAGAGTATTTTGACATAATTACACAATAAGTTATAACATTCGACACATATAGGAGTCAAGGAAAAATATTGCTTTTTTTATATATTATTGGTATTATAGAGAATAACGGGCATTTGCAGGAGGAAAAATATGAAAAATAACCGACATAAAATTAGCCAGGTGAAAGAAGGAAGCATTGCCTGGGAGTTAGAAATAGAACCAGGAGATGAGTTGATTCGTATCAATGGACAAACCATAGAGGATATCTTTGATTATCACTACCTGGTAAATGATGAATATATTGAATTGTTAGTACGAAAACCGAGTGGAGAAGAATGGGAACTGGAAATTGAAAAAGAATTTGAAGATGATTTAGGAATTGAATTTGAGAATGGATTAATGGATGAGTATCGTTCCTGTAGAAATAAATGTGTGTTCTGTTTTATTGATCAGATGCCGCCGGGAATGAGAGAAACCTTATATTTTAAAGATGATGATTCCAGATTATCTTTTTTGCAAGGGAATTATGTAACACTTACAAATATGAGTGATCATGATATTGACAGAATCATTCATTATCATTTAGCTCCTATTAATATTTCTTTTCAGACTACAAACCCTGAGCTTCGATGTAAAATGCTAAATAATCGTTTTGCAGGTGAGATTTTTCCAAAAGTGCAGCGTTTGTATGAAAATGGAATTGAAATGAATGGACAGATTGTTTTATGCAAAGGGTTAAATGATAAGGAAGAGTTGGAACGTAGTATTCGTGATCTGACACAGTACTTACCTCATCTACGTAGTGTTTCGGTAGTACCTGTGGGACTTAGTAAATATCGAGAAGGGCTTTATCCGCTAGAAGCTTTTACAAAAGAAGATGCAGCGCAAGTAATTGATACAATTGAAAAGTGGCAAAAGAAAATCTTTCCTGAATTTGGAATGCATTTTATTCATGCCAGCGATGAGTGGTATCTTTTGGCTGGAAGAGAACTTCCGGAAGAAGAGAGATATGATGGATATTTACAGTTGGAAAATGGAGTGGGTATGTTACGCCTTTTAGAAACAGAGATAGAGGTGGCATTGAAGAAAAAGAATTCAGATGATAGAAAACGAAAAATTTCTTTTGCTACAGGAAAATTGGCATATCCACATATACGAAGATATGCAGATAAAATTGCAGAAAAATTTCCGTATATAGAAATCAAAGGATATGAGATACGCAATGATTTTTTTGGAGAACGTATTACGGTGTCAGGACTTTTGACAGGACAGGATATTATGCATCAGCTTGAAAATAAAGATTTGGGAGAGTGTTTGTTACTACCTTGTAATTTACTTCGCAGTGGGGAAGATGTATTTTTAGATGATAAGACGGTTGGTGAAATAGAAGAGGTTTTAAATGTTCCTGTAAAGATTGTAGATGAAGCAGGGGAAGATTTTGTAGCAGCAGTTTTAGGGGAAGATATAGGAAAAATAAATAAAAGGAGAACAATGTATGAGCAAACCAATTGTAGCAATTGTTGGAAGGCCTAATGTAGGAAAATCAACACTTTTTAATGCCCTGGCAGGGGAAAAGATTTCGATTGTAAAAGATACACCAGGAGTTACAAGAGATAGAATTTATGTGGATGTGACATGGTTAGATAAAACTTTTACTATGATTGATACAGGAGGAATCGAACCAGAGAGTACAGATATTATTCTTTCTCAGATGAGAGAACAAGCGCAGATTGCTATTGATACTGCGGATGTTATTATTTTTATGACAGATGTTCGTCAAGGACTTGTAGATGCAGATTCGAAAGTGGCAGACATGCTTCGAAGAAGCAAAAAACCAGTAGTTTTAGTTGTAAATAAGGTGGATAGTTTCCAGAAGTTTATGATGGATACTTATGAATTCTATAACTTGGGAATTGGGGAGCCAGTGCCTATTTCTGCAGCATCTATGTTGGGATTAGGAGATATGCTGGAAAAAGTAGTAGAGCATTTTGGCGATCATGGGCAAAATGATGAAGAAGATGAAATTCCGAAAATTGCAGTAGTAGGAAAACCGAATGTAGGAAAATCTTCTCTGATTAATAAAATTTTGGGAGAGGATCGAGTAATTGTTTCAAATATTGCAGGAACAACCAGAGATGCTATTGATACAAAGGTTACTTATCAAGGAAAAGAGTATACTTTTATTGATACGGCAGGACTTCGTAGAAAAAATAAGATAAAAGAAGAATTAGAGCGCTATAGTATTATTCGTACTGTAACTGCAGTAGAGAGAGCAGATGTAGTAGTAATGATGATTGATGCAACAGAGGGTGTAACAGAACAAGATGCAAAAATCGCAGGGATTGCTCATGATAGAGGAAAAGGAGTAGTCATTGCTGTAAATAAATGGGATGCCATTGAAAAAAATGATAAAACAATTTATAAGTTTACCAATAAGGTAAGAGAAACTCTTTCCTACATGCCTTATGCAGAGATTATGTTTATTTCTGCACATACCGGACAGAGAATTCCGAAATTATTTGAAACTATTGATATGGTTTTGGAAAATCAGACTTTGCGTATTCAGACAGGTGTATTAAATGAAATTATTACAGAAGCAACAGCCCTTCAACAACCACCTTCTGACAAAGGAAAACGTTTAAAAATATTCTATACAACACAAGTTTCTGTAAAACCACCTACTTTTGTTATTTTTGTAAATGATAAAGAATTGATGCATTTTTCTTATGTGAGATACTTAGAGAATAAAATTAGAGAAGCATTTGGGTTTAAAGGAACTTCGCTGAAATTTATTATTCGTGAGCGAAAAGAGGGAGAATAAAAGAAATGTTAGCGAGGATGATTTGTCTGGCCATTGGCTATATATGTGGATTATTTCAGACTTCTTATATTTACGGCAAGAAAAAAGGAATTGATATACGAGAACATGGAAGCGGAAATGCAGGAAGTACCAATGCGCTTAGAACATTAGGGAAAAAAGCAGGAGCGTTGACACTTTTGGGAGATTGTTTGAAATGTGTTGTGGCTATTCTTATTGCAAAAATACTTTTTGCATCTCATCAGGGTGAAGATTTGCTGCTTTTGGAATTATATTCAGGAGCAGGATGCATTTTAGGTCATAATTTTCCTTTTTATTTAAAATTTAAGGGAGGAAAGGGAATTGCAGCATCTGTAGGTCTTTTATTAGCTTTTGATTGGAGATTGTTTTTAATTTGTGCTGTGTTATTTTTTGGGGCGTTTTTCTTGACACATTATGTATCTTTGGGTTCTTTACTGGCATATTTTGGTTTTGTTGTAGCACTTATTCTTTTTGGGCAAAAAGGAGCTTATCATTGTACGCAGCAAGCTTTGTATGAAATGTATGGTGTGGCAGTATGTTTGATGATTTTGGCATATTGGAGACATAGGCAAAATATTGTTCGATTAATACATGGAAACGAAAACAAAATTTTTCTGGGGAAAAAGAGGTAAAAGCTTATGAGTGAAATTGGTGTAATTGGGGCAGGAAGCTGGGGAACAGCTTTGGCAATTCTGTTAGAAAACAATGGTCATCATGTAACTTTGTGGTCTCATAGAGAAAAAGAAGCAAAAGAATTGTCAAAAAGTAGAGAACATAAAACAAAGTTACCGGGAGTTCATATACCTGAGGGCATTACGATTACGGAAAATTTAGAAATGGCTTTAGCAGAAAAAGAGGTTATTGTTTTTGCAGTACCCTCTGTGGCGGTACGTAGTACAGCGAAAAAAGTTGCTCCTTATGTAAAAAAAGGGCAGTTGATTGTAAATGTTGCAAAGGGAATAGAAGAAACAACTTTAATGACACTTACGGATATTATTGAAGAAGAAATTCCCTGGGCAAAAGGGTGCGTGTTATCTGGTCCAAGTCATGCAGAGGAAGTAAGTCGAGGACTTCCTACGACTTGCGTGGTTGGTGCAAGAGATAAAGAGACGGCAGAGTTTTTACAAAACATTTTTATGAGTCCTGTATTTCGTGTGTACATTAGTTCAGATATTCTGGGTATTGAATTAGGTGGTGCATTAAAAAATGTTATTGCTTTGGCGGCTGGAACGGCAGATGGACTTGGTTATGGGGATAATACGAAAGCTGCTTTAATTACAAGAGGAATTACAGAGATTGCCCGTTTGGGTATTGCCATGGGAGCGAAGGCAGATACTTTTTATGGATTATCAGGTATTGGTGACTTGATTGTGACTTGTGCCAGTAAGCATAGCAGAAATCGAAAAGCTGGTTATTTTATGGGACAAGGAAAGAGCATGGAGGAAGCCATGAATGAAGTTAATATGGTGGTGGAGGGAGTTTATTCTGCTAAGGCAGGTCTTTCTCTGTCGCAAAAATATAAAGTAGAAATGCCTATTATTGAACAAGTAAATAAAGTGCTGTTTGAAGGAAAAGCGCCAGCGGATGCGGTGAGAGAATTGATGGTACGGGATAAAAAAATAGAATCTTGGGATAGCACCTGGACAATGGAATAAAAGAAAAAGAAGCTGCATAATCATGTGATATGCAGCTTCTTTTTATAAATAAGACATTATGTCTTCGGGTATTCCGGTGATGCGTTGTCCGGCATTCATAGCGGAAATGGCAATCATTTCCTCAGGTGTTAAGGTGAAGTCGAAAATTTTACTATTTTCTTCTAGATGATTTTTTTGTTCAGATTTTGGAATGACAGATATATTTTGCTGTACAAGCCAACGCAAACCAATTTGAGCAGGGGTTTTATGGTGCTGATTTCCGATTTCGATCATAAGTGGACTATTGAGGTAAGTTCCTCTGGCGAGAGGAGCGTAAGCTTGAAGAGCAATACCATTGCTTTGACAATAGGAGATAAGCTCTGGGTTTTGAAAAAGTGGATGCATTTCCACTTGGTTAATAGCAGGAATAATATCGGAAGATTCTTTTAGAAGCTCCAGGTCGTGTATAGAAAAATTGGAAACACCAATAGACTTTATAACACCAGAAGTTTGTAATTTTTCGAAGATACGCCAAGTGTTACAGAAACAACCTGGTACAGGCCAGTGAATTAAATATAAATCCAAATAATCCAAACCCAGTCGTTCTAGGCTGCGATAAAAGCTATCTTCAATATTTCCAATCCGCTGTGCAGTATTCCATAACTTTGTAGTAATAAACAACTCACTTCGTGGAATGGAAAGAGCTTTAAGGGCTTTTCCAATGGATTCCTCATTTTTATAAAAAGAAGCCGTATCAATTAAGTGATATCCACAGGAAAATGCCTCCAGAATTTCTTGTTTTAATTGATTTTCATCTGTTGTTTTATATGTGCCGAGTCCTAGAAGGGGCATTTCTTTTGTGTCATTTAAATGAATAATGTGATTGCCGAAAGACATATAAAAACCTCCTTGTATGACAGATAGTATAACATGGAAATGTGAAAAATGTACAACAATTTTGTTAAATTTCAACGTTAAAAAGGAGATTGTTCAAAAACCTACAAAATATATGGTAGATAAAAGGAAAATTCCTGTTTTTATAGATATAGAAAAAGATTTAGACAAAGAGATATACAAAAAGTGTAGAAAAGGTTTTTACAACCATTGCGCAAAAATAACAAAAAGTGAAAAAAATAAGCATAGATATTGAAAATATTTACGGGTTGGACGTAGAAAAAAACATAAAACACCTTGATAAAAATAGTGAAACCATGTATAATGAAGTTAATTGATAAATTATTGTCATTCAGTGCGCAAAAATTTAAAAATCGCACAGAAAGGATAGAAAAATGCATTTAATCAAAGATGAAAATGGTAATGTGATTCCTCATGGCAATGCCCATGAACATACCCATGAACATACCCATGAACATTGCGGTAGCTGTAATAGTGATTGTCAAGGGAACTGCACAGATGAAGTAGTGGCTTTATTGAATTATATGTTATCACATAATGAACATCATGCAGAGGAATTGGACCAGATGGCGGATAATCTGGAAAAATTAGGTATGTCGGATGCTGCAAAGACTATTAAAGAAGGAGTTGCAGATTTTAAAAAAGGCAATATGCGTTTAGGACTGGCTTTGACACTTGTTAAAGAACATTTAAAGGAGGCGTAAGTATGTGTCTTGCAACTGTTCAGAAAGAAAGTGATAATACCATTATTTGTAAAATGGTAAGTCGCATTGATGTAGAGGGAGAAAATGTTATTCTTCGTGACATTATGGGAGAAAAGAAAGTAATAAAAGGAAAAATTCTTATGGTGGATTTGGCAAACAGTATTGTAAAGCTGGATTGTGAATAAGATTTTAAAGGGTAATACCTTAAAATAATATTATAAAATAAATGCGGAGGTACAAATTTTATGAAATTATCAGATGCAATGAGAGAGAAAATGCTCCTTTCTTTTGAGCTTTTCCCACCAAAAACAGACAAAGGAATGGAGAATCTTCCAGGAACAATTGAACATTTATGCAAGTATAAACCGGAATACATTTCATGTACATACGGTGCTGGCGGAACAAATGTTGGTAAAAACATGGATGTATGTAAAATGATCAAAGATGCAGGAACAATTCCTGTTACACATTTTACATGTATTGGAAACACAGCAGAAGGTATTAAAGAACAGCTTCAGGGATACTTAGATAATGGTGTGGATCATATGTTGGCTCTTCGTGGAGATCTTCCATTCGGATGGACAGGAACAGGCGGAGATTTTGCATATGCAACAGATTTAGTAGCGTATGTACGTAAAGAATTCGGTGATAAAATTGAAATTGCTGTTGCAGGTTCACCAGAAGGACATATTTCTTGCCGTAGTTTAGAAGCTGATATTGCAGTTTTGAAACAGAAACAGGATAATGGTGCTGATTATATCATGACACAGTTATGCTGGGATATGGAACAGTTTAAATATTGGTTAGACGCAATTCGTTGCGCTGGTATTACTATGCCTGTTGATGTAGGTATTATGCCAATTTTAGATCAGGCTGCTACAATCAATATGGCTTTATCACGTAATGCATGTGTAATGCCACGTGAACTTTGCGAAATTATTTCTCAGAACTGGATTTTCCCAAATCCATTTGTTCAGGATCCATTTGATGCAGATGTTGAAGGAAAGAAAGCAAGATTTAAAGAAGCTGGTATTGAATATACAATTAGACAGATTGATGAATATCGTGCTTGTGGTATCGATGGTATCCATTTATATGCATTAAATAAATGGAAAGATGTATCTGAAATTATTGATCGTTCAGGACTTCGTACATTAGTATAAGAAACATAAGAGATTGAAAGAAATATAGGAGGTGCCCTTTATGGCGCATGTAATTGCAGTTGCCGGAAAAGGCGGCGTAGGTAAGACAACACTGACAGGACTCATTATTCAGTATCTGGGCGAAAAGGGCAAAGGTCCTATTCTTGCGGTAGATGCAGATGCAAATTCAAATTTAAATGAAGTGCTTGGCGTAGAAGTGGAAGCAACTCTTGGGGATGTTCGCGAGGAAGTTGCACATTCTGAAATGTCTAAAGATAATCCTATTCCTACGGGGATGACAAAAGCAGATTATATGGAATTTAAGTTTGATGATGCACTAGTTGAGGATAAGGATTTTGATTTGCTGGTTATGGGACGTACACAGGGGAAAGGTTGTTATTGCTTTGTGAATGGCCTTTTACAGGCGCAACTTCAGCGATTAGAAAAGAATTATCCGTATATTATTGTAGATAATGAAGCTGGAATGGAACACATTAGTAGAGGTGTTCTTCCAAGTATGCAGACGGCGATTCTTGTTAGCGACTGCTCCCGCCGAGGAGTACAGGCGGTGGGAAGAATTGCAAAATTAATTGAGGAATGTGATATGCATCCTCGCCAAGTTGGATTGATTATTAACCGTGCACCAGGCGGAGTGCTTAATGAGGGCACAAAGCAGGAAATTGAAAAACAGGGACTTCATCTCTTAGGCGTAGTGCCTCAAGATGAAACAGTTTTTGAATATGATTGTGAAGGAACACCTACAATCAAGCTTCCGGAAGATTCTCCGGTAAAAAAAGCTATACGGGAAATAGTCGACAAATTAGATTTTTAAAGCGTAAGCTTTCTCCTCTCTGTCCGGGCATAAAAAAAACCTGTTGTAGCGTAAGCTATACAATAGCTGGAAACGATTTTGATGCAGCTATTGAGACAGAGAGGATTTTTTATAAAGCTTGTAACCCCCTGGGGCGGATATAGGGGGTATAAGTTCCGCCCCCTATATTGAAGAATGCCAACTTCAGGAAAAAATATTTGAAAAAAGAGGCGACAATAAAAGGAGGATATTCATGAGTGAATTCAGATTAACTACAGTAGAAGAGTTTGAAGCTGCTACTGCGAGACTTCTGGAAACAGGTGCTAAAGTAGGCGCTGATTCCTGGCAGGCTCGTGTAAAAAATCAGACACCACATTGTAAATTCGGAGAAGAAGGTATTTGCTGCCGTATTTGTACAATGGGTCCATGCCGTATTACAAAAAAGGCACCAAGAGGTATTTGTGGTTGTGACGTACACGGTATTGTAGGACGTAACTACTTGAAATTTACAGCAGGTGGAGCTTCCGCACATTCCGATCATGGTCGTGAAATTTGTCATACTTTGTATGAAACAGCAGCAGACGGATGTTACAAAGTAAAAGATCCTGAAAAACTCATTCGCATTGCAAAAGAATGGGGAATGGAAACAGAAGGAAAAGATATTTATGAACTGGCCCATGAAGTTGCATTAGAAGGTTTAATGGAATATGGTAAACCATTTGGAACTCAAAGATTTTTAAAGAGAGCTCCTGAATCACAGCAGAAATTGTGGGAAGAAAATGAAATTGCACCTTATGCAATTGATAGAGAAGTTTCTCGTTCTCTTCATATGACTCATATGGGATGTTCTTCTAAGCCAGAAGCTTTAGTAAAACAGGCTATTCGTTGCGGTCTTGGTGACGGATGGGGCGGTTCCATGATGGGAACAGAATTCTCTGACGTTTTATTTGGTACTCCAAAGCCAATCGAAACAGAAGCAAACTTAGGCGTTATGGTAGAAGAAAATGTAAACATTGTTGTACATGGTCATGACCCAAGTCTTTCTGAAATGATTTGCGAAGTTGCAGATAGTCCTGAAATGATTGCTTATGCAAAAGAACAGGGTGCTAAAGGTATTACAATTTCTGGTGTATGTTGTACATCTAATGAAGTTGCAATGCGTCGTGGTATTCCTATGGCTGGTAACTTCTTACAGCAGGAAAACGTTGTATTAACAGGTGCATGTGAAGCGATTGTTGTAGACGTACAGTGTATTTTCCCAGCATTAGGACCTTTAAGTAAGTGTTTCCACACAAAATTCATTACAACATCTCCAATTGCTCAGATGCCTGATTCTGAATTTGTTCGTTTTGATGCTCATACAGCACAGGAAAAAGCAACACAGATTGTTAAAATGGCAATTGAAAACTTTAAAAACAGAAAACCAGAATTAGTTCATATTCCACAAATGAAACAGAAAGCAACTGTAGGTTATTCTACAGAAGCAATTGTTAAAGTTTTGGATGGTGTTACAAACTCACAGGTAGATGAAACAGGTACAACAAAGCCATTATTACAGTGTATTACATCTGGTGTACTTCGTGGTGCTGTTGCTATGGTTGGATGTAACAACCCTAAAGTACGTCCTGACGTTGCTCATATTGAATTGATGAAAAAATTAGTTGCAAATGACATCATTATCATTGCTTCTGGATGTTCTGCTCAGGCTGCAGCAAAAGCAGGTCTTATGGATAAGAGAGCAAAAGATGTTTGTGGAGATGGTTTGAAGAGAGTTTGTGAATTAGCAGATATTCCTCCAGTACTTCATATGGGATCTTGTGTTGATATTTCTCGTATGTTAGTTCTGGCTGCAACTCTTGCAAAAGATTCTGGACTTCGTATTTCACAGCTTCCAGTTGTTGGATGTGCTCCAGAATGGATGTCAGAGAAAGCAGTATCTATCGGTAACTATGTAATTGGTTCCGGACTTGATACATACTTAGGTGTAGATCCATATGCTTCAGGATCTAGCGAAATGGTTGAAATCCTTACAAATGGTACAAGAGAATGGTGTGAAGCAGCATTTACTGTAGAAAAAGACATTGATAAATTAGGCGATTTAATGATTGAAAGAATTGAAGAAAAGAGAGCTGCTCTTGGTATTTAATTTTTAAACGGGAAAGGTGAATGACATGAAAATTGCAGTTACAGGAAAAGGCGGCGTAGGAAAAACTACGTTTGCAGCAACTCTTGCACGTTTATATGCAGAGGAAGGAAAACATGTGCTAGCAGCAGATGTAGATCCTGATGCAAACTTGGGATTGGCCCTTGGTTTTGATGAAGAAACTCTAGATTCTATTACTCCTATCACCAAAATGAGAAGGTTAATAGAAGAAAGAACAGGTTCAGGAGAGGATAACCAGTTCTATAAGTTAAATCCTCAGGTAAGCGATATACCTGACACTTATTCCAAGATGGTAAATGGTGTGAGACTGCTGGTTTTGGGTACTGTAGAAACCGGTGGAGGCGGCTGTGTCTGCCCTGAACATGTAATGCTCAGAAGGATTATCAATAATCTGGTTCTTCATCGTGATGATGTGGTGATTCTTGATATGGAAGCAGGTTTAGAGCATCTTGGTCGAGGAACTACAGAATCTATGGATCAGTTTATAGTGGTAATTGAACCGGGTGCAAGAAGTGTTCAGACATATAAAAATGTAAAACGTCTTGCGGAAGACCTTGGTGTGAAACAGGTTCGTGTTGTTGCTAATAAGGTTCGAAATGCAGAAGATGAAGCATTTGTAAAAAGTAAAATTCCGGCAGAAGACCTTTTGGGCTTCATTCACTATAACGCAGAGGTTATTGATGCTGATCGTCAAGGGAAATCACCTTTTGACTTCAGCAATACAGTAAAAGAAGAAATCACAAAAATCAAGACCATAATCGACAAGGGATTATGAGAATATTAGGAGGAAAAGACATTGACATTATTTGAAACAGTATTTAGTGGAAATGACGCTGTCTATGGTTTAACAGAAGGTGCAATTAACGCTGCCATTGAACAGCATGGTGCTGACAAAGCTATCAGCTTCCCAAATACAGCATACAGCTTACCATGCTATTATGCTGTAACAGGAGTAAAGGTAAATACCTTAGGAGAATTAAAAGAAGCATTAGGAGTTGTGAAAACTCTTATGACAAGAGAAATGAGAACACATGATATCTTTATGTCAGGTGTGGCTACTGCTCTTTGTGCAGAATTTATTGAAGTATTAAAATATATTGATGGTGCAACACCATACGAAGAACCATGTTATGGACATTTAGCAGATGCTGTTATCCGTGAACTTGGTGTTCCGCTTGTTACAGGAGATATTCCAGGTGTTGCTGTTATCTTAGGTAAAGCTCCTACAACAGAAGATGCTGTTGCATTAGTTAAGAGCTATCAGGCACAAGGTATTCTTGTTACATTAGTTGGTGATGTTATTGACCAGTTAGCAGAAGCAGGAATGAAAACAGGAGCAAATGTTCGTGTTATTCCATTAGGAAAAGATGTTACAGCCGTAATTCATGTAGTATCTGTTGCTTTAAGAGCTGCGTTAATCTTTGGTAACATTACACCAGGTGATGCCGGAAACTTAATGAAATATACAATGGAACGTGTACCTGCATTTGTTAATGCATTTGCACCATTAAATGATGTAATTGTTGCATGTGGAGCTGGAGCGATTGCATTAGGTTTCCCTGTTATTACAAACAATGAAGGTGTATCTGAGGTTCCTAAGAGCTTAATCGTACAGACAGATGTAAGTAAATTTAATGCAACATCTCTGGAAGCTCGTGATATCAAAATTAAAATTACAAATATTGATATCCCAGTTGCTTTTGCATCTGCATTTGAAGGTGAAATCATTCGTCGTGGTGATATGCAGGTTGAATTTGATGGTTCTCGTGTAGACTGTGCAGAACTTGTACAGACAGTAGATGCATCCGAGATTGAAGATCATAAAATCACTGTAGTTGGACCAGAAGCAGATGAAATGGAATTAGGAAGCAAAAACAGCATTGCTTATGTTGTTAAAGTTGCTGGTAAGAACATGCAGCCTGATTTTGAGCCGGTTATTGAACGTAAATTCCATAACTACATTAACTGTATCGAAGGTGTATACCATACAGGACAGCGTGATATGCAGCGTATTCGTATCAGCAAAGATGCATTTAATGTAGGTTTCCGTATTAAACATATTGGTGAAGTATTATATGCTTCTGTTAAGAATGAATTTGACGCAGTTGTAGATAAGTGTGAAGTTGTTATTTACACAGATCCTGCTGAATGTACAAGAATCCGTCATGAAGTTGCAATTCCAACATTTGATAAACGTGATGATCGTCTGAAATCTCTGACAGATGAATCTGTTGACGTATACTACAGCTGTATTCTTTGTCAGGCATTCTCTCCATCTCACGTATGTGTTGTTACACCAGAACGTTTAGGTCTTTGTGGTGCGGTTTCATGGTTAGATGCAAAAGCTACTAATGAACTTGATCCAAACGGCCCTTGTCAGGTTATTACAAAAGAAAGACCAATTGATGAAAGAATTGGTGAATACGAGGATGTAAACGAAGCTGTACAGAAATTCTCTCAGGGTGCTTTACAGGATGTATCTCTGTACTCTATTATGGAAAAACCAATGACATCTTGTGGATGTTTTGAGTGTATTTGTGGTATTGAGCCATTCTCTAATGGTGTTGTTATTACAAACCGTGAATATGCAGGTATGACACCACTTGGAATGACATTCCCAGAACTTGCTTCTATGACAGGTGGTGGTGTTCAGACACCTGGATTTATGGGACATGGTAAACATTTCATTGGTTCTAAGAAATTCATGAAGGCAGAAGGCGGTATTGAACGTATTGTATGGATGCCAAAAGAATTAAAAGAAACTGTGGCTGAAAGAGTAAATCAGACAGCAAAAGAACTGTACGGAATTGACAACTTTATCGATATGGTTGGTGATGAAACAATCGCAACAGATCCTGAAGAATTAGTTGCATTCTTAACAGAGAAAAACCATCCGGCTCTTTCTATGGATCCGATGATGTAAGAAAAAGAAAGTGGAGACTTATCCACGAATGAGAAATGGGAGATGCTTTCCGAAAGGAGGGGAGTCTCCCGTTTCATACGTTTGTGGAAAGTTGATGAAAAAAGTCGAGTATCGGAAAGAATATAAGACAGAGAAAAGGGGCTTTTTCTGGAAAGTTTTTCATGAAACTGTCAGGGGAAACTTGTCAATATAGCTCGTAATGTAGTATAATATAGACTGGAGAATACTGATTGCCATAATGTATTTCCCAGTTATAAAAAATATGAAGGAGGCTAACTGAAATGCCGTTTAATCAGAAACCACAGAAATTCAATGCAAATATTAACACAGTTGAAATTGGCTGCGGGGACAAAGCAATCAAATTAGGAGGAGAAAATACTTTTCCTTTCTATACTTTTGACGCACCCATGGAAAATGCACCAAAAGTAGGTGTGGAAATTTCAGATATGGGGCTTGCTAATGTTCCAGGTATTCAGGAATACTATGCAGGTGCAACAACTATGGCTGAAATTGCTAAAAAAGCAGAAGCTGTAGAAGGTGCTGATTTTGTTTGCTTACGTTTGGAAGGCGGAGATCCAAATGGGGCTGACAAATCTGTCGATGAATTAATCGCTATTGTAAAAGAAGTTGGAGATGCTGTTACTTGCCCATTAGTTGTAGAAGGATGTAAAAATGTTGAAAAAGATGCTGAATTACTTCCTAAAGTAGCTGAAGTTTTACAGGGTAAAAACGCATTAGTTCTTTCTGCAAGAGAAGAAAACTACAAAGCTGTTGGTGCAGCAGCAGGTCTTGCTTACAACCAGAAAGTTGGAGCTGAGTCTGCAGTAGATATTAACCTTGCAAAACAGTTAAACGTTGTAATGACACAGTTAGGTGTGAAAGCACAGGATATTGTTATGAATGTTGGTTCAGCAGCAGTAGGATACGGTTTTGAATATGTAGTTTCTACAATGGATCGTATTAAAGGTGCTGCATTATCTCAGAACGATAATATGTTACAGATGCCAATCATCACAACAGTTGCTGATGAATCCTGGAGCGTAAAAGAAGCTATGGCTTCTGAAGAAGATATGCCAGAATGGGGTTCTCTTGAAGAAAGAGGTATCAGCATGGAAGTGCAGACAGCAGCAGCTGTTTTAGCATCTGGTTCTGATGCTGTTATTCTGAAACATCCTCAGTCCGTTGCAACTATTTCAAAAATGATTAAAGAATTAATGTAATCGTAAAACAGGAGGATTAAAACAAATGGGATTAACAGGTATTCAAATCTTTAAAATGACACCAAAGAAAAACTGTAAAGAGTGCGGTTGCCCTACATGTATGGCTTTCGCTATGAAAGTTGCACAGGGTGCTTTGGAAATCTCCAAATGTCCGCATATGTCTGAGGAAGCTTTAGCTGAATTATCTGAAGCTACAGCTCCACCAATGAAAACAATCAAAGTCGGTGCGGGCGACAGTGAATATACATTAGGTGGCGAAACTGTTTTATTCAGACATGAAAAAACATTCGTAAGTAAAACAAGATATGCGGTATCTCTTTGCACATGCATGGATGACGCAGCAGTAGATGCAAAACTTGCAGAACTTCAGAAAGTTGATTACGAACGTATCGGCGAAAGAATGTACGTTGAAATGATTTATGTAAATTATGTAGATGGTACAGAAAAAGATCGCTATGTAGAAATGGTTAAAAAAGCTGCTGCTACAGGAAGAACTTTAGTTCTTGGATGTACAGATGTAGAATTAGCAAAAGAAGCATTAGAAGTTTGCAAAGATGCAAAACCAGTATTAAATGGTGCAACAGCAGCAAACTACGAAGCAATGAATGAATTGGCAAAGGCAGCAGGCGTTGTTTTAGGTGTTTCCGGTGCTGATTTAAATGAAATTTATGATACAGTCGCTGCATTAGAAAAAGCAGGAAACAAAAACCTGGTTATTGATGCAACAGGTGCATCTGTAAAAGAAGCATATGGTAACGCTGTTCAAATTCGTCGTGCGGCATTAAAAGATCAGGATAGAACATTCGGATATCCTACAATCGTAAATTTAACAAAAATTGCTCACGGTGATAGAAACTTACAGCAGGCTTTGGCTTCCTTATTTACAGTAAAATATGGTTCTATCGTTGTAATGGAAACTTTGGACTATGCAGAAGCATTGCCACTGTTCGGTTTAAGACAGAACGTATTTACAGATCCACAGAAGCCAATGAAAGTAGAGCCAGGTGTATATGCATTAAATGGTGCTGATGAAAATTCTGTTTGTCTGACAACTGTAGACTTTGCTCTTACATACTTTGTTGTATCTGGTGAATTGGAACGTTCTGGTGTACCATGTAATTTAATTATTTCTGATGCAGGCGGACTTTCTGTATTAACTGCATGGGCTGCTGGTAAATTATCTTCTACATCTGTTGCTAAATACATTCAGGAAAATGTAGAAGGTAAAGTAAAATCTAGAAAACTGGTTATTCCAGGAAAAGTAGCTGTATTAAAAGGCGATATCGAAGCAAAACTTCCAGGATGGGAAATCATTGTTGGACCAATGGAAGCGGTACAGTTAGTAAAATTCTTGAAAGATTTAACTGCTTAATATTTGTAGAACAGTAATGGCAGACTGTTTATAGGGAAGCGGTCCGCATTTGCGGACCAAAGCTTCTCAAATCTTTTTTCATTTCTGTAAATTTTCCCATTTTAATTTTGATATAAATGGGAAATTATGAAATAAATAGATTGAAAATATTAATTTTAAAATTATATATATAGTAAAAGGAGAAATATTATGGCTAAATTTGTTACAATTGGTGAAAGAATTCACTGCATTTCCCCAGTAATCCGTAAAGCTATGGCTGAACGTGATCCAGAACCAATTTTAAAACGTGCGAAAGAGCAGTTAGATGCAGGTGCAACATATTTGGATGTTAACATCGGACCTGCTGAAAATGACGGTGAAGATTTAATGAAATGGGCTGTTCAGTTATTACAGTCTAATTTTGACAATGTACCTTTAGCATTAGATACAGCAAATAAAAAAGCAATTGAAGCTGGTATTTCTGTATACAATAGAAGCAAAGGTAAACCAATCGTTAACTCCGCAGATGCAGGTGGAAGAATTGAAAATATCGACTTAGCAGCAGCAAACGATGCAATCGTTATCGCTCTTTGTTCAGCAGAAGGTATTGCAGCAGACAATGATGAACGTATGATGCACTGCCAGAACATGCTGGAAAGAGGTATGATGCTGGGTATGGAACCAACAGATTTATGGTTTGATCCGTTATTCCTTGTTGTAAAAGGTATGCAGGACAAACAGATGGAAGTATTAGAAGCAATTAAAATGTTCAGCGAAATGGGATTAAACTCTACTGGTGGTTTGTCTAACAACTCAAACGGTATGCCAAAACATATTCGTCCAATTATGGACTCTGCATTAGTTGCTATGTGCATGATGCAGGGATTGACATCTGCAATTGTAAATCCATGTGATTTAAGACTTATGGAAACAATTAAATCTTGTGATGTATTTAAAAACAATACATTATATGCAGATTCTTATCTGGAACTGTAAGAAAAACACTTATTGAATAAGATACAAATACAGGCTGTTGCAAATTATTTGCAACAGCCTGTATAAAAAGCAGAGAAAGGTAGAATTCTTATGTTTAAAGTGACTTTTAAATTCGGTAGCGGCGAGGATGTCACGACCTTTGCCCAAGAAGGTGAAAATCTGTTAGAAATAGCACGTGTAATGAATGTGGCGATTGATGCTCCATGTGGTGGAAATGCATCTTGCGGAAAGTGCAAGGTAAAATTGGTAGAAGGAGAATTAGATTCTCCAAAGACACGTCATATCTCTGATGAAGAATATGATGGGGGCTGGCGACTGGCATGTGTAAGTAAAATTACGGGTGATGTTGCGGTGGAAGTACCCGATATTGCATCTGCTTATCGCAGTCGAATGAAAGTTGCGGATTTAAGTTCTAAAAAGGAAGTTGCTATTTTTGAAAAAGCAAAAAATGATTTAGAAGAAGCCGGGCTGGCATTGAAAAATAGTATGGATATTATAGAAATTTCTATGGAAATTCCTTCTTTAGATGATACCATGCCTGACAATGAGCGTTTGGTAAGAGCCATAAAAAAAGAAACGGGAGCTTCAAAAGTTAGATTACCATTTCAAGTTCTTACAAAGATAGCAAGGGTGTTTCGAGAGAGTAATTTTGAAGTTGGTTGTGTAATTCGTACTTCTGATGAAGGTGATATTTTTGTGTATGATGTATATCCAAAATCAGAAGATGTAGTAATCGGTGGTCTTGCTATTGATATAGGAACAACTACTGTATCAGCGTTGTTGATTAATATGTTGACCGGTGAAATTATTGGAAAAGCATCCTCTGGAAACGGACAAATTCGATATGGGGCAGATGTTATTAATCGTATTATTGAGTCTATGAAGCCAGGTGGAAATAAAAAACTTCAAGAGGCAGTGATTGATGAGACCATTAATCCGTTAATTCAGCAAATGTGTAGAGCAAATGGATTTAAACCAGAACATATTTATAGAATGTCGATTGCTGCAAATACAACTATGAATCATCTTATGGCAGGAATGGAAGGAGATCCTATTCGTATGGAGCCATATATTCCTACCTTTTATAAGACCAATTCTCTGTTTGCATCTGATATTGGAATTGCTATTAATAGAGATGCACATATTATCGTAGCACCTAATATTGGAAGTTATGTGGGAGGAGATATTACTGCTGGTACTCTTGTAAGTATGCTTTGGAATCGTCCAGAATTCTCTCTTTTTATTGATTTGGGTACAAATGGCGAATTAGTATTTGGTAATTCGGATTTTATGATGAGTTGTGCATGTTCAGCAGGTCCTGCCTTTGAAGGTGGAGATATTAGTTGTGGTATGCGTGCAACAGATGGTGCTATTGAGTCATGTACCATTGACAAAGATACTATGGAGCCTTCTTATCATGTAATTGGTGAAGAGGGTGAAAAACCAATTGGTTTATGTGGTTCAGGAATTATTGATGTAATTGCGGAATTATTCCGCACAGGAATTATTAATCCAAAAGGAAAATTTGTACGCGAAGGAAAACGTGTGCGTCATGATGAATACGGAATGGGCAGTTATGTCCTTGCTTTTGTGGAAGAAGCAGGTTCTGTAAAAGATGTAGAAATTAATGAGGTCGATATCGATAACTTTATTCGAGCAAAAGGAGCAATTTTTTCAGCAATTCGTACTATGCTCACATCTCTCGACTTTGACGTTGAAATGATTGATGATGTTTATGTTGCAGGCGGTATCGGAAGTGGTATCAATATGCAGAATGCAGTAAGAATAGGAATGTTCCCAGATATTCCTATGGAGAAGTTTCATTATATTGGAAACTCTTCTTTATCAGGTGCTTATGCTATGCTTCTTTCAAAAGATGCAGAAAGAAAATGTTACGATTTGGCATCAAATATGACATATTTAGAGTTATCTACAGTTCCTACCTATATGGATGAATTTGTAGCATGCTGTTTTATTCCTCATACGGATACATCTTTATTTCCGTCCAACATGCAAGAGGAATAAAAACAAAGATTATCCGAGGTGAAGATATGAATTTTGAATATGCAAAAGATAGTAAAGAACAGCGTCCCTATGAACATTATTTAGCAGCCTATAAAGATATGGACCCAAAAGAAATCAGTGAAAGAACAGGAATTCCTTATGATGAGGAAAGTCAAAGATTTACCGTATGTTTTATGGGAAGCACTTATCTTGTTTCATTCCCGGATTATGAAGTTTCTCATACGGAAGACGAAATTGGAGTTTATCCTTTAGAAGAAGCTATGAATGCAAAAATATTCATTATCCGATATTTGGCAGAACGTTTTTCTGCTCCTTTTTCAGGAAAATTTCTCACATATCACGATGTTCCATGGGGAGAAGTGTATTTTCGGCAGTTTCAAGGTAGATGTTTAATGCGTTTTGCTTTTTCATATGGGAATAAACTTAAACATTTTCAGAAAATTATGGAACATTTAGGTGCAGAGAAATCTACAGAAGGTGATTGCTCTTATACATTAGAGTTTATGAATAATTTATTTATAAAGTTTATCCTTTGGGAAGGTGATGATGAATTTCCACCTTCTTCACAGATTTTATTTTCAGATAATTTTGCTGTCAGTTTTGCAGCAGAAGATTTGGCAGTGGCAGGGGATATTGCAATTAATATGATGAAGGCAGTGGAAAGAAAGTTATTTTAGAATTATAAGGAAAAGCAGAAAATAAATTTCTAAAGTTTGAAATTGGACATATAAATAATAATGAAAATAATGTGGCTTTGCCATTTTATTCTTTAAATTTTTATTAACTTTAAGGAGGTTTTAGGAATGGGATTCAAATCAGATATTGAAATTGCACAGGAGTGCACAATGGAACCGATTACTAAAATTGCGGAAAAAGCAGGTATTGATGACAAATATCTTGAGCAGTACGGAAAGTACAAAGCAAAAATTGATTACAATTTATTAAAAGAATCTGATGCACCAGACGGAAAATTAATTCTTGTTACAGCAATCAATCCAACTCCAGCAGGAGAAGGAAAAACAACAACAACAGTTGGTCTTGCAGATGGTATGCAAAGACTTGGAAAAAATGTTATGGTTGCTCTGCGTGAGCCATCATTGGGACCTGTTTTTGGTGTAAAAGGCGGTGCCGCAGGCGGTGGCTATGCACAGGTTGTTCCAATGGAAGATATTAACTTGCATTTTACCGGCGATTTCCATGCAATTGGTGCAGCTAACAATCTTTTAGCAGCTATGCTGGATAACCACATCTATCAGGGCAATGAATTAAATATTGATCCTAGAAAAATTACATGGAGAAGATGTGTAGATATGAATGACCGTCAGCTTCGTTGTGTTGTTGATGGTATGGGTGGAAAGACAAATGGTATGCCAAGGGAAGATGGTTATGACATTACTGTAGCTTCTGAAATTATGGCAGTTCTATGTCT
>JARIAQ010000048.1 GCA_029257775.1 Blautia sp.
GCTACCAAGCTACGCCATGCCCCGCAACAAATGTTATTATATCAGATTTTTATAAAAAAGCAACTATTTTCTGTAAAAAGCAAGTAACTGTAACACTTATCAATATTTTTCACAAAAAAGGTTGCACATGAAATCCTATACTTCATACACAACCTTTTTTCACTATAAAAATCGCCTTATAGGAATAGTAATTACCCGTAAAACACCATAAAAAATCTTCTTTCCTACGCTCATTTCCTTAACCTGATAATCAGGTCCATACTCATATTCACCTTTTTCTGTCATAGTACGACTGGCAAGCTTATCTTGCTTTACCTCTCGTCTAATCTGCTCATTCAAGGCAATGGAGTCTACTGCCAGCATTAATTCCGTATCTTGATAAGTACTACGCATATCCATATTATAAGACCCCACCAAACTCATTCGCTCATCAATTAAAACTGCTTTTGTATGACTGGAATGTTTCCCCATAAATTCATATACCTGTACACCGGTCGCCCAAATTTTCTCTTTTTGATTCAGATAATCCGTACATCCCCATGGATTAGCACCACTAGAAACATCATTGGTAATAACTTCCACATGTTCTGTTTCTTCGCATACCTCAGCTAAATCCTCATACATCTCTTTTCCACAGATAATATACGGGGTATATACCGTTATATCATCTCCTGATTTCATCAGTTCTGTAATGGTATACCACATCACCGGCTCTTTATTTTCTGCCTCTATAGGATTACTTAAAAGTGTTACTTTATTAGTATCTACTGTCCGCTCCTGCCAATTCCATTCCTCGTAAACATCCGGATATAACTCCCTCATTTTTTCAGTACGATTTTTTAAATCTGCAAGACACTGCTTTACTTCTTCTGTTTCCTTTTTGCAATCATACTCCTTGCTGTCTTTTAAATCCCATATGCTTTCAAAATAATTTCTAAGCTGATCGATAGATCCCCTAACCCTTTCATCTTCTTTGTATACAAATAATTCTCTATCTATATTTTTACTTTTCGAATAATCCCCCAAAAAAAGATTTGTGGTATTTCTTCCACCCAAAAGATACATTTTGCTATCTATAATTACATATTTATCGTGAAGTCTTGCCTGTAATTTCCAAGGCTTTAATAAATTCACAGGGTTATAAACTTGTACTTCAATATTCTCATGAGATGCTAAGGCCTGAAACCACTTACTGGATTTTACTTTCATATCCAAAAATCCATTTGCGCCATCCACTATAACTCTTACTTTTACCCCACGCTCTGCTGCCTCTAAAAGAGCACACATGACATCCTTTCCACTGCTGTCTGCATTAAAATCAAAGGTAGATAGAATTACCTCTTCTTTTGCTTCACTTATCATTTTCAAACGATATTTTAATGCTTCTATATTATCATTTATGTAAGCAACTCGTTCCTGTCCTTTTGTATCTCCATAGCAATTCTCTGCTTGAAATTCTTTTTTAATATTCCCTGAAACTTTCTTATGTCCTATATAAGGTAACGTCACCGCACCTACATAAACAACTAGAAATACTGCTGCAATTTTTCCTATGTGTTTAATCATACGCACTCCTATCTGAATATTTCCCACATTTTACTTCAAAGGGTAAGTATAATTACTTTATGCGCAGTAATCAAGAAAAGAAACACATATTATAAAAATATAAGATTTTTCATTTATTCTTTATAATATAATTCATAAGACCTTCTGCCTCTATAATTCTTTGCATAAATTCTGGAAAAGGTTGAATCTCGTATTCTTTTTCTTTGGAAAAATTACGAATTGTACCTTTATCAAAATCAACTTCCACTTCATCACCTTTTTCTATATCCCGAGCAGCCTGAGGACACTCTACAATAGGAAGTCCAATATTAATAGCATTTCTGTAAAAAATGCGTGCAAAAGTCTCTGCAATCACACAGCTAACACCAGCTGCTTTAATTGCCATTGGTGCATGTTCCCTTGAAGAACCACAGCCAAAATTTTTATTTGCCGCAATAATATCACCTTTTTTCACTTGTTTCACAAAATCTTTATCAATATCTTCCATACAATGAATGGCCAATTCTTCTGCCTTTGATGAATTTAAGTATCTTGCAGGAATAATCACATCCGTATCCACATTATCTCCGTATTTAAAAGCAGTTCCTTTTACTTTCATTCTCTATTCCTCCAATTTCTCCGGGCTTGAAATTTTCCCCGTTATAGCACTGGCTGCTGCTACTGCAGGACTTGCAAGATAAATTTCTGATTTTACATGTCCCATTCTGCCCACAAAATTTCTATTTGTCGTAGAAATACATCGTTCTCCTTCTGCCAATATTCCCATATACCCGCCCAAACAAGGACCACAGGTAGGTGTACTAACCACTGCTCCAGCCTCAATAAATATTTTTAACAATCCTTCTTCCAGAGCCTGCAAATAAATTTGCTGTGTGGCAGGAATCACAATACAACGTACTCCTTTTTTCACTTTCCGATTCTCTAAAATTTTAGCAGCACATCTTAAATCCTCAATTCTTCCATTGGTACAAGATCCAATAACGACCTGATCAATAACAACTTCTTTTATTTCATCTACTGTTTTTGTATTAGAAGGTAGATGTGGAAATGCTACCGTAGGTTTTAATGTACTCAAATCTATAGTATGTTCTTCCTCATAAACAGCGTCTTTATCAGGCTCATAAGATTTGTATGGTCGTTTTGAATGTGCCCTCATATATTCCTCTGTTTTTTCGTCCACTTGAAAAATACCATTTTTAGCACCTGCTTCAATAGCCATATTTGCAATGGTAAAACGATCATCCATAGTGAGATTTTTTATTCCTTCACCAGTAAACTCCAAAGATTTGTATAATGCTCCATCTACACCAATTTTTCCAATAAGATGCAAAATTATGTCTTTTCCACTCACCCATTTCGATGGCTTTCCTATTAATCGAATGCGAATTGCAGAAGGAACTTTAAACCATGCTTTTCCTGTTACCATTGCTGCCGCCATATCTGTACTTCCCACACCGGTAGAAAATGCTCCTAATGCTCCATACGTACAAGTATGGGAATCTGCTCCAATAATTGCATCACCTGCTACAGTTAAACCACGTTCTGGCAAAAGTGCATGTTCGATTCCCATTTCTCCCACATCAAAATAATTGGTAATTTCGTGGCGAGCAGCAAACTCTCTTACACATTTGCAGTTTTCTGCTGACTTAATATCTTTATTAGGAATAAAATGATCCATAACCAATGCAATTTTATCTCTATGAAAAACACCTTTTGCTTTCATTTTTTCCATTTCGTGGATAGCTACAGGAGAAGTAATGTCGTTTCCCAAAACCAAATCTAATTTTGCCTCAATCAGCTGTCCTGCCTCTACTTTTTCAAGTCCTGCGTGGTCTGCTAATATTTTCTGCGTCATTGTCATTCCCATAAAATCTACCTCCGATTCATTTCTGCTATTGCCATTTTAGCATGAGGTTTGCTATACTAGAAATACATATTAAACATAAGAGATATAACTTAAACTTATGAGTTTTAAAGGAGCAAAAATATGGATCAAAATCTTTCCCTATATCGTGTATTTTATACTGTTGCAAATACAGGAAACATTTCAAAAGCTGCGACTCGTCTTTACATTAGCCAACCAGCAATCAGTAAATCAATTCGTAAATTGGAAGAAAATCTAGAAGTATCCCTTTTTTCCCGTAATTCCAGAGGTGTTCAATTAACAGAAGAGGGGGAACTTTTATATCATTATGTTCAAAATGCTTTTTATTCCCTTGAAAAAGGTGAAATGCAAATCAAAAAAATCCACGAACTAGGAATTGGACATATTCATATTGGTGTTTCTACAACCCTCTGCAAATATGTTCTTCTTCCTTATTTAAAAGAATTTATTGTAAATCATCCCCACATTCGGATTTCCATTGAATGTCAGTCTACTAATCAAACCTTACAGCTATTAAAAGAAAATAAAGTTGATTTAGGACTTATTGGTAAACCAGAACGTTTACATCATACACATTTTGATTCCTTAGGGGAAATCGAAGATATTTTTGTGTGTACAAAGTCCTATATGGAACATCTTTCTACACGCAGTAATTATTCTGAAAATATATTTCAATCAGCTACATTAATGCTTCTCAATAAAGGGAATATGACAAGGCAATATATTGATGATTATCTGGCCTCCTGCCGCCTAGAGTCTGATAATCTACTGGAAGTCTCTACCATGGACTTACTCATTGAATTTGCAAAAATTGGCATGGGAATTGCATGTGTCATACGACAGTTTGTGGAAAAAGAGTTAGCTGATGGTACTCTAATCCAAGTTCCACTTCCTGTATCTATCAATAAACGTGAAATCGGCTTTGCTCTGACTGAAAATATTCCGCAAAACAAAGCCGTAAAAGAATTTATACATTTCTATAGAAAAAGCACTTCTGTTTAAACTCAGAAGTGCTTTTTCTATCAATTATCAATTAATTTTTCTTTTCCATTCCAGCTATATAGTTTACGAAGTTCTGCACCTACTTCTTCTAGTTGATGCTCTGCTTCTCTTCTTCTCATTGCACCAAAATGCATACATCCAGACTGATTTTCTAAAATCCAATTCTTTGCAAATGTTCCGTCCTGAATATCTGCCAAAATCTGTTTCATTGCTTTTTTGGTATCTTCTGTAACGATTTTCGGTCCTGTAATATAATCACCAAATTCTGCTGTATTAGAAATAGAATAGCGCATACCTTTAAAGCCACTTTCATAAATCAAGTCTACAATCAATTTCATTTCATGAATACATTCGAAATAGGCATTTTCTGGTGCATATCCTGCTTCCACTAAAGTTTCAAATCCCGCTTTCATAAGGGCTGTAACACCACCACAAAGCACTGCCTGCTCTCCAAAAAGGTCTGTTTCTGTTTCTACTTTAAAGGTTGTTTCCAAAACTCCTGCTCTTGCACCACCCAAAGCTGCTGCATAAGCCAAAGCTTTTTCTTTTGCTTTACCTGTATAATCTTGTTGTACAGCAACCAAACATGGAGTTCCTCTGCCAATCTGATATTCGCTTCTTACTGTATGTCCCGGTGCTTTTGGTGCAATCATTGTTACATCTACATCTGCCGGCGGCTTAATCTGACCAAAATGTATTGCAAAACCATGAGCAAACATCAACATATTACCTTCTTCCAGGTTTGGTTCAATATCTTCTTTATATAATTTTGCCTGTTTTTCATCATTAATTAAAATCATAATGATGTCAGCTTTTTTTGCTGCCTCTGCTGCTGTATAAACTTCAAACCCTTGCTTTACTGCCTTATCCCAAGATTTAGATCCTTCATACAATCCTATGATTACATTACAGCCAGATTCTTTTAAATTTAATGCATGAGCATGTCCCTGACTGCCATATCCAATAATCGCAATAGTTTTTCCTTCTAAAAGAGCTAAATTACAATCTTCCTGATAATAAATTTTTACTGCCATTTGCATATTCCTCCTGTTTCTGTAATAAAATTAGAACTCTTCTTCATCTTCTGAAAGATAGAAAATATTATCAGAACCTCTTGAAAGTCCTGCAATACCAGTTCTGGCTATTTCCAGAATTTCATAACCATCAAGCAGGTCTATAAAGGCTTCCAGCTTAGACTTATTCCCAGTAAGCTCTATAATCATAGATTCTTTTCCTACATCAATAATATTCGCTCTGAAAATATCTACAATCGCTGTAATTCCTGCTCTCTGCTCCGGTGAAATCCTGACTTTTACCAACATCAACTCTCTGGTAACACTTTGATCATCACTTAATACTTTTACAGAAAGAACATCTTCCAGTTTTTCTACCTGTCGTGTTATCTGCTCTAAAATTAACTCATCACCCTTACATACAACTGTCATACGAGTGTAATTAGGATCTGTAGTAATTCCCGCCGATAAGCTGTCAATATTATAACCCCGGCGACTGAACAGTCCTGAAACTCTGCTCAATACGCCGGCTGTATTTTCAACCAGAATAGACAATATTCTTTTGTTCATACAGCATCTTCTCCTCTGCCTTTTGGCTAACTTTTGCTGTCATTCTACCAACTATCAAAAGCTTTGTCAATGCAATATGAACGCTATAACTAATTAGAATGTAATACATAACTCTAAATAATACAGATTTTAAATTCTCCTGTCCCTTGCCGCTTTCATACGTGCCATGGCTCTTGCTAAAGATGCTTTTGAAACATAGTATTCCTGCATACTTTGCTGCTGGCGCAACTGTTCTTCTGCTCTTTCTTTCGCCTCTTGGGCACGTTTTATATTAATATCTTCTGGCTTTTCTATGCTGTCCGCTAAAACGGTAACACGGTTATTAATAATCTGTGCAAAACCGCCTCCCACAATAGCTACATGCTGAGTACCGTCCTCTGTCTGAAAACGCATTTCTCCAGGAACAATGGCAATCATCATATCTGCGTGATGAGCCAAAATGGTAATACTTCCATCCTTTGCCGGGAGTGAAATGCTTGTACCTCTGCCATGATAAAAATCTTTATCACTGGCAATTACATTTAAACCAAATGTTCCCATCTTTCTCACTCCTTCAGACTAGGCGTTTTGTTTTGCCTTTTCAATTACTTCGTCAATAGTACCTACATTAAAGAAAGCATTTTCTGGATATTCATCCATTTCACCTTCTACAATCATCTTAAATCCACGAATCGTCTCTTTTAATGGTACGTATTTTCCAGGAATACCAGTGAACACCTCTGCTACATGGAACGGCTGAGATAAGAATTTCTGTAATTTTCTAGCTCTTGCAACTACTTTCTTATCTTCGTCTGAAAGTTCTTCCATACCCAAAATAGCAATAATATCCTGCAGTTCTTTATATTTCTGAAGATACTCCTGTACCTTTCTGGCAACTTCGTAATGTTCCTGTCCTACCACATCAGCTTCCAGAATACGGGAACTAGATTCTAATGGATCTACCGCTGGATAAATACCCTGTTCTACAATCTTTCTAGATAATACAGTATTGGCATCCAGATGGGCAAACGTTGTAGCCGGAGCTGGGTCTGTTAAGTCGTCGGCAGGCACATAAACTGCCTGAACAGAAGTAACGGAACCATTTTTTGTTGAAGCGATTCTTTCCTGAAGTTCACCCATTTCTGTAGCTAAAGTTGGCTGATATCCAACTGCTGAAGGCATACGTCCTAAAAGTGCGGATACTTCAGAACCAGCCTGCGTAAAACGGAAAATATTATCAATAAATAAAAGCACATTTTGATGCTCTTTATCACGAAAATATTCTGCCATAGTAAGCCCTGTCTCTGCTACACGCATACGCGCTCCAGGTGGCTCATTCATCTGACCGAATACTAATGCAGTTTTCTCCAAAACTCCAGACTCTTTCATCTCAGTCCAAAGATCATTTCCCTCTCTAGATCTTTCTCCTACCCCTGTAAAAATGGAGTAACCACCGTGCTCTGTAGCAATGTTACTAATCAATTCCTGAATAAGAACTGTCTTTCCTACTCCGGCACCACCGAACAGACCAATTTTACCTCCTTTTGCGTATGGAGCTAATAAATCGATAACCTTAATACCTGTTTCCAGAATTTCTACAACAGGACTCTGCTCATCAAATGCAGGAGGATCTCTGTGAATAACCCAATGCTCTACATCATCAAGCTGTTCTCCTTTATCAATTGTTTCCCCTAAAACATTGAATAAACGTCCCAATGTATCTTTTCCAACCGGTACGGAAATTCCCTTTCCTGTTGCTGTAACTTCCATATCTTTGCAAAGTCCGTCGCTAGATGCCAGCATAATACAACGCACTGTATGATTTCCCACATGCTGGGCAACCTCCATAACGACTTTTTTTCCGTTCAACTCTACGGTAAGAGCATCTTTAATGCTTGGAAGGTCCTGCTCCTGGAATTCCACGTCTATAACGGGACCCATAATCTGTACAATTTTTCCTTTATTCATTGTATAAAACCTCCTTCCTTTATTGTTTCTTTTTCTGTGCCTTAGCACCGCTGATTACCTCAGTAATTTCCTGTGTAATGGCAGCTTGTCTGACACGATTATATTTAATGGATAAATCTTTTAACATATCTTTGGCACTGGTGGTTGCCGCATCCATTGCCTGCATACGAGAATTATGCTCACTGGCATAGGATTCTACCAAACAGCCGTAAATCATACCTCTTAAATAATTAGGAACAATCGTATTCAGCAATTCTTCTGCTGACGGCACCATTTCAATTTCTTCCTGATGGGTATCTACTAAAAATTGTATTGATTCATTATTAAATGTAGTTTTCTTTAAAGGCAGTAACTGCTGCTTTTCAGCTACCATTGACACCGCATTTGCCATACGCGTATAAATAATATGAACTTCATCAAGTTCACCAGCTAAATACATGGCAATCATTTTTTCAGAGATAACTCTGGCTCTGTGCATCGTAGGATTTTGAACTGTAAAGCGGAAATTTGTATCCACAGATACATCCTTTTTATAAAAATACTGTCTTCCCACTTCTCCCAACACAAATAATTGTGTATGCTGTTTCTTGTCCATACCTTCTTCTGCCAGTTTAAAGACATTATGATTATATGCACCTGCCAATCCTTTGTCAGCCGAGACCACAATATAACCTATTTTTTTGTCTTCCGGTAAAATCTCTGTACGTTCGTCAAAATATCTATGCTCTATATCCGATGTATGTCTCAAAATACGTCCGATAGCCGCCTGTAAAGAGTAAAAATAAGGTTCTGTATCTGCAAGAACTTTTTTTGCTCTTTTTAACTTTGAGGAAGAAATCATATACATGGCATTGGTAATTTTCATGGTATCTCGGATGCTTTTCATACGATTTTGTATTTCTTTTGCATTTGCCATTTTATCACCTGTTCCTGTTCTTAAATTCCTTCGCTGCCTCTAAAATCTTTTCTCCTAATTCATCAGAAAGGACCTTTTTCTCAAGAATTTCTTCTTTAATTTCTGGATGTTTCTGATCAAAATATTCCAACATATCCATCTGAAATGCTTTCAGTTCTTTTACAGGAATATCTGTTAAAAGTTTATGTGTAGCTACCCATAAAGTAATAACCTGTTCATAGGAAGCTAATGGGCGACACAGAGGTTGTTTTAACAATTCCATCAGAGATTTTCCATAATCTAGCTGTGCCTTTGTTGTCTCATCCAGATCTGAAGAAAACTGTGTGAACACCTGCATTTCTCGATACTGTGCCAAATCAATTCTCATACTTCCAGAGGCTTTTTTCATAGCTTTTGTCTGCGCCGCACCACCTACACGAGATACAGAAAGACCAACATTTACCGCCGGACGAATACCTTCGAAGAATAAATCACTTTCCAAGAAAATCTGTCCATCGGTAATGGAAATAACGTTTGTAGGAATATATGCAGATACATCTCCTGCCTGTGTTTCAATAATTGGAAGGGCTGTAATAGAACCGCCTCCTGCTTCTTCACTTAAACGGCTAGAACGTTCCAGTAATCTTGAATGTAAATAAAATACATCTCCTGGATATGCTTCTCGACCTGGTGAACGTTCTAAAAGAAGGGATAATGTACGATATGCTACCGCATGTTTTGATAAATCATCATAAACAATCAATACGTCTTTCCCTTGATACATAAAGTATTCTGCAAGAGCTGTTCCTGAATATGGTACAATATACTGCAACGGTGCACAGTCGCTTGCGGTTGCAGAAAATACTGTGGTGTATTCCATTGCTCCATATTTTTCCAGTGTTCCTACTAATTTTGCTACAGTAGAGGCTTTCTGTCCAATTGCAACATAAATACAAATAACATCTTTCCCCTTCTGGTTTAAGATTGTATCAATAGCAATAGAAGTCTTTCCTGTCTGACGGTCTCCAATAATCAATTCTCTCTGTCCACGTCCAATTGGGAACATAGAGTCAATAGCAAGAATACCTGTTTCCATTGGTACAGATACAGATTTTCTATCAATAATTCCTGGTGCTTCCTGTTCAATGGGTCGGTAATCATTTGCTTTAATCTCACCTTTTCCATCAATAGGTGCACCTAATGCATCTACAATTCTACCGATGAAATTTTCGCCTACGGGAATACCAGCTCTTTTCTTTGTACGGGCAACTTTTGTACCTTCTTTAATTCCTGTATCTTTACCAAAGATAATGACGCCGATTTCATTTCGTTTGATATCCTGTACCATTCCTTTAACGCCATTTTCAAAAGTTACAATTTCGCCGTACATAGCATGGTCTATTCCGTAAACAGTTGCAATTCCATCTCCCACCCAGATGACGTTTCCAATTTCGCGAACGCCTTCTGTGCTTTGAAAATTATCAATTTCTTCCTTCAAAATTGAAATAATTTCTTCTGAGTTGATTGAACTCAAACCGTTCACCTCCAGATTAATTTTTGTTGTAATTCATGAATACTTCCCTTTAAGCTGTTATCATATTCGTGATCCTTTGTACGAATAATAAATCCACCTACAAGACTTTTATCCTCTTTCAGTTCAAGCGCAACCGCCTTCATATGATACTGTTTTTTCAGGAATTCTTTTATTCCTTCCAGCTGTTCGTCCTTTGGAGGCGTTACATAATACAATGTAGCAGATAATATTTCTTTTTGCTCATTATAATATTCTTGATATGCTTGAAAAATTTCATTCAAAAGCTGCGCATGTTTATATTTACAAACTACGCACAAAAAATTGTGAAGTTCCTCTGGAAAAACTCTGCTGATTACTCTTTGCTTTTCTGTAAAGGATATGGTTGGATTTTCCAATGCTTTTAAAAGCTCAGGTACTTCCCTTATAAGCTTCTGTGTTTCCAAAATACTTTCTTTTGAAACATTCAGCTGATAAAGCACTTTACCGTAATTAATAGCTGTCTGTGTCATCTGCGTCACCTGCTTTTGCTAAAAATTTATCGTAGAGCATATCATTGCTGTTTTCATCGCTTTTTTCCAAAAGTAATTTTTTTGCCGCCTGCATGGCAAGCTGTGCGATCTCTTTTTTCGCTCCCTGCATGGCATTTTCCTGTTCCTGACGGGCAGTATTTTGAGCAGTCTCGATAATTTTTGCTGCTTCATCGTTGGCATTTTTCACAATACTTTCTCTTGCCTGTCTTGCATCTGTTTTTGCATTTTCCAAAATCTGAGAAGACTCCTCTTTTGCCATTGCTAAAGATTTTTCATACTGCGTTTTTAATTCTTCAGCTTTTTCACGGCTTACACGAGCCTCCTCCATCTCTTTTGCTATACACGCTTTTCTCTTTTCCATAATGCCCAGTACTGGACCAATCAGGAATTTTTTCATTAAGAGATAAAGCACAATCAGATTTATAATCGTCCAGACAAGGTTCCAGCCAAGACTCATCATCTTTCATGCACCTGCCTTTCCCTGCTGATTATAAGAATAAGATTAACAATCCAATAACGAAACCATAAATAGCTGTTGCCTCTGCAAGTGCACAACCAAGAAGTAATGCTTTACTGATTTTGCTTTCTGCTTCTGGCTGTCTTGCAATTGCTTCTACTGCCTTTGCTGTTGCATGACCAATTCCTAAACCTGCTCCGATACCTGTTAATACTGCAATACTTGCACCAATTGCTGCTGTCATAATTCATTTCTCCTTTTCAAATAAAATTTAATCTTCTATTTGCTCTTTTACAAAGAGCGATGTTAAAAACACAAATACATATGTCTGAATCAAACCATCAAACACATCAAAATACAAACTAAACGGAATGGGTAAAAGTACCGGCATAACCGTTTTTAATAACTCCATAATTACAAACGAACCAATTACATTACCAAATAAACGCATACATAATGAAACAGGACGAATTGCAATTTCCATAATGTTGATTGGAGCTACTAAAGCCATGGGCTCTGCAAAGCTTTTCACAAATCCTTTTCCGCCTTTTTTATGGAAGCCAGAATAGTAAATGAGAAATACACTCATGAGCGCCAAAGCCGCTGTCACATTCAAATCCTTGGTGGGAGGTTTAAAACCTAAAAGTCCGATTAAATTCGCCACTCCAATATAGAGTGCTGTAGAAATCAGATACGGTATGTACCGTTTTCCTTCCTCCCCCAGAATGTCCGTGAAAAAGTCATTCAGAAAACCAATAAATGATTCTAATGCCAATTGTTTTCTACCCGGATTTTCCACTTTTAAATTCCGAACAAGCACAATGGACAATATGGTCAATGCCGCCATGATAATCCAGGTAACTACCACAGATTCACCTACTGGAATTCCACCAAAAATCGGAATATTGAATACGGTTTCGCATTGAAGTTCTTCCGTGATTCTTTCCGCGATATTGTTCGTAAGACATTCCTCCCTTTCTCTTTTCTATTGTCGCTGTGAGCAATAAAACAGAAATCGGCACCTGTTTTTGTGTCTTCTTATTAAATTGCTTTAAACACATTACTGCTAATTATTTCATTTGTCAATCTTTGATTTTTTCATAAAAAAGCTAAAATTTTTGTCAATTTTTCTTGTAGGTTTTTAATGTTTTTCTTTGTTTTTGTTAGAATTTTCGTGGTTTTTTATACCATTCGGTATATACTGGTTCTACCACTTAAAAAATGCACAATTTTTTAAATTTGCAATCTCGTATTTTTGTAGGATATGATAAAATATGTATACATATACTTATGAGGATTGCCTATATCCGTTACAGCTTGCTATAATAAAACAGAAAAGGAGGTATCTGATAGTGAAAATGCAACAACTAATCATAGCCGGTGCCGGTCCCGCCGGTGTATCTGCTGCTTTATACGCTACTCGTATGGGCTTTACTCCTCTTGTCATCCACAATGGATACGGAGCTTTAGAAAAGGCTGAAAAGATTGAAAATTACTACGGATTACCCACACCCATTTCTGGAAAAGAATTATATAGAAATGGTCTTGCTCAGCTTAGTGCTTTAAATGTTCCTGTACATAAAGATGAAGTACTCTCCATCGCTTACGATGGTGAATACACCATACAAACTTCAGAGACAGATTACCATACAAAAGCTTTAATTTTAGCAACAGGAACAAAGCGAAATACTCTATCTTTAAAGGAATTAAAAAAGTACGAAGGAAACGGAATCAGCTATTGTGCTGTGTGTGATGGTTTTTTCTATCGCCAAAAAGAGGTAGCCGTACTTGGAAATGGTTCTTATGCCCTTCACGAAGCAAAGGTTCTAGAGCCTTTGGCAGCAAAAGTTACTATTCTTACTAATGGGAAAAATATTGAATTTTCTTTAGACGAACTAGGTTCTATCCAGTTGGAAGAGCGTAAAATCATTTCTGCCAAAGGAGAAAACTCCCTTTCCCAGCTTGAATTGGAAGATCACACACTTTTTTCTCTCGATGGACTCTTTGTAGCTCTGGGAACTGCTGACAGCACAGATATTGCCAGAAAACTGGGACTTTTTATGGAAGATAATCATATCTTAATTGAAGCAGACACTAGCACTCCCCTGCCTGGCCTATTTGCAGCAGGAGACTGTACCGGAGGTATGTTGCAAATTGCAAAAGCTGTATATGAGGGAGCACTTGCAGGCACATGTGCTGTCAATTATTTAAAATCACAAAAATAATTATTATATTAAAGGAGGCTATTATTATGGCTATGGAATTTACATCTGAAAATTTTGCAGAGGAAGTCTTAAAATCTGACGTACCAGTACTAGTTGACTTTTGGGCAACTTGGTGTATGCCATGTAAGATGTTGGCTCCAGTTATTGAAGAACTGGCAGAAGAAGCAAACGGACGTTACAAAGTAGGAAAGGTAAACGTAGATACAGATCCTTCCATTGCTGCTCAATTTGGGATTATGAATATTCCAACAGTTTTATTATTTAAAAACGGACAGGTGGCAGACAAATCGGTAGGCGCTGTTCCGAAAAAACAACTGGAAGCTCTGCTGAAATAAATATGAAAAGAGAATTGCTGCCTGAAAATCTAAATGATTTCATGCAACAATTCTCTTCATTTTTAAGAAATCTACAAATTTCTATAAAAGTTTATAAAGTTCTTCTCTTTTTTCAATTTCTATTTCCCCTCTATTTAAAGATATATAACCTTGTTTGGCAAGCTGTTTTAAAATACGACTAACGGCTTCTCTGGCACTTCCAATAATTTTCGCAATTTCTTCGTGTGTCATTGTAATACTTGAAGTCTTGTTTTTCGCCGCCTCATCTAATAAAAAAGAAACAATTCTTTGTGTAAGACTTAAAAACATCAACTGCTGCAGCGCCTCTACTACATCAGAAAATCGTCTGGCAGTTTCTTTATACATAACATTTTCCATATAAATATTTTCTTTTGTTAATATAGAAAGAATTCTGGCAGGAATAAGGAGCACCTGTGTTGGACTTTGTGCTTCTATCTCTATATCAAATGTAATTGCAGAAAGAATACAAGATGCTGCCAAAAAACAAATATCACCTTCCCGTAAACGATAAATCGTCACTTCTTTTCCCTCATCAGATAACAAATAAGTCCTAAGACTTCCGTTTAAAACTAAAATTCCTCCAAGACATTCATTCGCTCCAGAATAAACACATTCACCTGTTTCATAACTGATTACTCTGGATTCCTGAAGAACCATCTTTTGTTGCTCCTCTGTAAGTTTTTCCCAAAACTCTTGCTTTGTTAATACCTGTTCTATCTCTTCATTCATTTTTATCCCTGCCTGTCTTTTAAAAAATTTTATCTTGCTGTTTCAAATATTCCAAAAACCTTACACAACCCTCTTTAATATCCTCATAGGTCTTATCAAAATCCCCTGTATACCACGGATCTGCAATAGCCCTTGGATTGTTAGAAAAGTCCAAAAGCATATGCACTTTATTTTTAGGATCTTGTCCGATTATTCGTTTTATATTCTTAATATTCCACTCATCCATTCCCAATAGATAATCATATTTTTCGTAATCTGATTTTTTCATCTGAACGGCATATTTTCCTTCCGTGGATATATGAAACTGCGCCAGTTTGTTTCTTGTTCCATAATGAACTGGATTTCCAATCTCCTCTGT
>JARIAQ010000031.1 GCA_029257775.1 Blautia sp.
GATTAGAAATATATTTTTTATAGAATAAAAAAGAACCAGAATCAATGAGGGGGGAAGGTGATTCTGGTTCTTTTTTTCAATATTAAAAATATTAAAAAGAAGGAGAGCCGGTTTTCTATTCCGGCAATATGAAAAAGAAAAAGATTTTTGAAAAAGTCTTATCGGCTTTTACAAGTAATAATATAAAGGATAAATGTGATGAATTTGTGATGAAATGATAAAAGAAATGTGAAGAAAAGAAAAACATTATTTTTTCAAAATGAAGAGGAGTTTATAATAAAAAAAAGCAAGAGCAGAAATCTGAGGGGGGATAGATTTCTGCTCTTGTTCATTTCATAAAAAAGAAGGAGTTACTGGCAATAAGTTTGCCAGTAATATGAAAAGAAAAAGATTTTGAAAAAAGTCTTATTGGCTTTTACAAGATATACTATACTATGTAAATAAGGATAATTTGTGACGAAATACTAAAAGAAAAATGAAAAAGAGAAATTTTGATTTATTTTTTTTTTATAAATAATTTTAAATTTCTTATCTTTCTGATTTATAGAAGTCATCTGCAGGATATCCTCCAGCGGATTTTTGCATTCCTCTTTGTATGGCGTCTTTGGAGTTTTTCCAGTCAGCGTCCTTATTTTTATAGTCGAATTTATCGCAAAACCACTCTAAATCATCTGTAATGCGTTGTAAATTTTCTATCATTAAAGGAAAAAGTATTTCATAAAATTCAGATTTCTCTTTATCAGATAGTAATATTTCTGCTGTTTCGACTAAATCACCAAAATGGGGAAGACAAAACCCTTTACTGTTTTTGAAAAGTTCTTGAAAGTCTTTATTTTTGCGATAAAGTTCAAAGAAGGTTTCTAAATATCTGCTGTAAGTGTTTTTAGAATAGTCACAGATATAGCAGGAGGTATTTTGTTCTTTTATCCAAGAGGTTAAAGGACTCTGAGGAGTATCTTGTTTTGGTTTCATTTTTTTAAAATGGCCCAACACAGACATTTTTTTGGGAGAGAACATTTGTATCTGATTTTTAAGTTCCTCATTCTTCTTTTTAAAATGTGTTGTGAGAATCAGTCCGGTACCAAGGCGATTTCCATAGTGAAACATTTTTTTATAATGGTCTCGGCAAAATCCTAACTGATCTGTTTCGGCTCTTATATCCTCTTCCATATAGGAAGCGCCTTGTCCTAATACAAAGTCTAGGGCATGTTGTTCTAAATTTCTTTCAATAAAACAGAAAGGACATTCATTATCATCACGGAAGGCATCCATTAAAGGAATGGTATAAATTTTTTCTTTCATAATTAAGCCTCGCATATATTTCTTTTTTTAAAAGAGTATCATAATTGTCAGAATTTGAAAAGGAAATTTAGAAGAGAAATTAGTGTTTGCAGGTTTTTTCAGAGTTTGGTAAGATAGTAAAGTAATGAAAAAAATCGAGGAAAAATACATGAGAAGAAAGATTGATTTATTAGAAGGATCGATTGTGGAAACACTTGCCAGGCTGGCTTTTCCGATTATGGGAACATCTTTTATCCAAATGGGATATAATCTGGTAGATATGATCTGGATTGGAAGGCTTGGAAGTAATGCTGTGGCGGCAGTCGGAGCTGCTGGTATGTTTATGTGGCTGGCAAATGGATTTACAATGATTCCCAGAATTGGTGGGCAGGTAAGTGTAGGGCAGCGTTTGGGTGCAGGAAATCCAGAAGAAGGAGCAGAGTTTGCCAGAGGAGCTTTGCGTATGGGGGCTTTTTTGGGACTTTTATATGGAATAATAAGTTTGTTGCTTAATAAGCAGTTGATTGGATTTTTTCATTTAAATAGTCCTAATGTTATATGGGATGCCAGAGTTTATTTAATGATTACTTGTGGAATGATTGTATTTTCATTTTTAGACCAGGTGATTGGCGGAATCTTGGCGGCAATGGGAAATACCGTAACAACTTTTCGGGTTACTACGGTAGGATTAGTTATTAACTTAATTTTAGATCCCATTTTAATTTTTGGTATGGGACCTTTAAAGGGAATGGGTGTTGCAGGAGCAGCTTTTGCAACGGTATTTGCCCAGATGATTGTATTTGTTCTTTATTTAAAAGCAGTATGGAAAGAGCCTGTTATTTTTGGAAGACTTCATTTATTTTTCAAGACGCCTAAGAATCATATAAAGGAAATTGTAAGGATTGGTCTTCCTTCTGCAATGCAAGATGCATTAATGTCGGTAATTTCTATGATAATTGCACGTTTTATTGCAGGGTGGGGAGATGCAGCCGTAGCAGTTCAGAAAGTAGGAAGTCAGATAGAATCGATTTCCTGGATGACGGCAGGTGGTTTTTCTACAGCAGTGAATGCTTTTATTGCACAAAATTACGGAGCAGGAAAAAAGAATCGTATAAAAAAAGGATATCGAAAGGCTATGGAAATTATGACGGTGTGGGGAATTATTACAACATTACTCCTGTGGATATTTCCAGAGTTCTTTTTCAAAATATTTATTAAAGAAGCAGATGTAATTCCTATGGGAGTAGACTATTTGAGAATTATAGGGATTTCAGAACTTTTTATGTGTTTAGAAGGTGCGGCTACAGGAGCTTTTCAAGGAATTGGAAAGACAGTACCGCCATCGGTTACGGGAATTGTATTCAATGCCCTTAGAATTCCGGCAGCCATATTTTTATCTGCCATAGGATTGGGATTAAATGGTGTTTGGTGGGCATTGAGTTTATCCTGTGTATTTAAAGGAACCATATTACCTTTGTGGTTTAAGGTTGTATTAAAAAAGTATGAGAAGCAAGGAATTAAGGAGGAATGGAAATGACACAGCAACATATGATACTGATTATTTTAGCAGCAGTGATTATTTTAGCAGGAATTTTTCTTGCAGTAAAAGGAAAGCCGTCTATGATAAGAGAGCGTTTTTCTAGTGGGGTTTCACCTAAAAATGAAAGAAAGTTTATGATGACAATCGGAGGGGCAGTAAGCGCCATCGGCTTGGATTTATTGATTTTGCAATTATTATCTTTATATATAAAGTTAAATGAAGAACAGACACTTTTGATTCTGGCAGCAGGAATCGTAGTGTTTGTAGCAATTATTCTTATTGGACAGAAGTATTACAGAAGATAGGGAGACTGAAATTATGTTAAGGTGTTTTTGTGTTGGCATGGGAGGATTTATAGGTGCAGTAGCAAGATATTTGCTAAGTTTGATTCCTATACAAAGTAGATTAGGCTTTCCATGGATGACACTTTGTATCAATGGAGTAGGGGCATTTTTTATTGGCTGTATTTCTGCATTTGCAGCAAAAAAAGGAATAGGAAGTACTTCTTTGATTTTATTTTTAAAGACAGGAATTTGTGGAGGTTTTACTACCTTTTCTACTTTCGCATTGGAAAGTTATGTAATGATAGAGGATGGGAAAGGTGTACTTTCTATAATTTATATGATTGCAAGTGTATTGGTATGTTTGGGTGGAGTTATGCTGGCACAAAAAATGATTTAAAATTTTATAAAAGGAGAGGATAGAAATGAGCAGAGAATATCATATTGAGACAAAATGTATCCAGTCTGGATGGAAACCGAAGAAAGGTGAACCCAGAATGATGCCAATTTATCAGAGTACAACTTTTAAATATGATACAACCGAAGAAATGGGAAGATTGTTTGATTTAAAGGATAATGGATATTTCTATACAAGATGTCAAAATCCTACGAATGATTTGGTTGCGGCTAAAATTGCAGATTTAGAAGGTGGAGTTGCGGCAGTGCTCACTTCTTCAGGACAGTCGGCTATTTTTTATTCTATTTTTAATATTTGCGAAGCAGGTGATCATGTTATTTGTGCATCTGCAATTTATGGAGGTACATTAAATGTTTTAGGAGTAACAGCAAAAAAAATGGGAATTGAATGTACATTTGTAGATGTAGATGCACCAACAGAAGAGCTGGATAAAGCATTTAAGCCAAATACAAAGGCGGTGATTGCAGAGACAATTGCAAATCCATCATTAGTGGTATTAGATATTGAGAAAATGGCCAAGTTGGCTCATAGTCATGGAGTACCACTTGTAGTAGATAATACCTTTGCTACACCAGTAAATTGTCAGCCATTTAAATGGGGAGCAGATATTGTGGTACATTCCACAACAAAATATATGGATGGACACGCAGCTCAGGTAGGCGGTGCCATTGTAGATAGTGGGAATTTTGATTGGGAAGCTTATGGTGATAAATTCCCAGGGTTGACAACACCAGATGAGTCTTATCATGGAGTCGTTTATACAAAACAGTTTGGAAAAGCTGCCTACATTACAAAGATTAATGCACAGCTTATGCGTGATTTAGGTTCTGTTCCATCTCCTATGAATTCTTTTATCTTAAATTTAGGATTGGAATCTTTAGTTTTAAGAGTAGAAAGACATTGTTATAATGCACAGAAGGTAGCAGAATATCTAGATGCGCATCCTTTGGTAGAAAAAGTAAATTACCCAGGACTTCCACAGGATAAATATTATTCTTTAGCACAGAAATATATGCCAAATGGAACTTGTGGAGTCATTTCTTTCGAATTAAAGAAAGGCAGAGAAGCTGCTGTGAAGTTTATGGATAGCTTGAAGTTGGCTTCAATTGTTACACATGTCGCAGATGCAAAAACAAGTGTGTTACATCCTGCAAGCCATACACACAGACAGTTAAATGATGAACAGCTGGTTGCAGCGGGAGTTTCACCTGGGATGATTCGTTTTTCCGTAGGAATTGAACATATTGATGATATTTTAGCAGACCTTTCACAGGCATTGGAGGCTAGTGAAGAATAAGTATGAAATCATATCAAATTACACAGTGGAGTCATGAATTGTTTAAACTCCAGGTAAATCCAGAAGGATTGTATATTGACGCAACTATGGGAAATGGACATGATACACTATTTTTATGTGAATTGGCAGGAGAAAAAGGAGAAGTTTTGGCTTTCGATGTGCAGGAAAAAGCAATTATGTGTACAACGAAGCTTTTAAAAGAGAACAATGTGGAAAACAGAGCAAAACTTTATCTGGATAGTCATGAAAATATGGATGAATACGCAGAACCAGAGACAGTAGACGGAATTTATTTTAATTTTGGATATTTGCCCGGTGGTGATCATAATCTTGCAACAAAAGCTGATATTAGTGTAAAAGCCATAGAAAAAGGACTGAAGCTGATGAAAAAGGGTGCTGTTATGGCACTTTGTATTTACAGTGGAGGTGATACGGGATTTGAAGAAAAAAATCGCATTTTAGAGTACTTAAAGAAGCTGGATAGTGGAAAGTATATTGTTATTGTTAATAGTTATTATAATAGAGAGAATCATCCACCCATTCCTGCCTTTGTTGTAAAAAAGGGATAGAATATCAAAGGGATACATATACTACAAGTAAGAAAAATCTGGTTTTGTATTTTATGAAAAAAGAAAAGAACTCTGGTATCTTACTGATATTATTCTGTTTGTTATTACCATATCTCTTGACTGTACTGATTTCAGGAAGAAAAGCATGTCCACTGAGCAGACAGATAGATTTGGAAGAATATATACCAATTTTGGCAGCAGCACATATTAACTGGGAATATGAAAAGGAAGCTATTAAAGCACAGACAGTTATTGAAAGAACAAATTTATTTTCAAAAAATGATTCAGATGAGGCTATGAAAGAAATTTACCATGCAGCTGAGTATTTAAAGAAAAAGAAGATGAAAGGGGAACAATTAAAACAATTTAGGCAAGTTCAGAAGGCAGCAGCAGAAACAAAAGGGAAAGTTGTTGTATTTCAAAATGAGATAAAAGAGTTGCCCTATCATCCTCTTAGTAAAGGAAAGACAAGAAGTGGTCAAGAAGTCTTAGGAGAGGAATTTGATTACATAGCCTCAGTGGAAACACCAAAAGATATAGACAGTCCTCTGTATGTAGAGGGCTGTTATTTTTCTATAAAAGAACTAGAAAAGAAAATCAAAGAAAGTTATCCTGCATTTTCTATGGCAACAGAGACGGGAATCGAAATAGGAAAAACAGATTCTGCAGGGTATGTAATGGAAATTCGGATAGGAAATCAGGTATTCCAAGGGGAACAGATAAAGGAACTTCTTGATTTACCATCTTCTTGTTTTAGTGTACAAACCAGTCAGGATCAAGTACGTTTTTTATGTCAGGGGATTGGTCATGGAATGGGAATGAGTCAGTATACTGCTCAAAGTCTGGCATTGGAAGGAAAGGATTATGAGCAGATATTAAAATACTTTTTTCCTGATATGCAAATACAGGAAAAATAAGAAAAAACTATTTCTCATATCTTTGCGTATAATTTTTTTGTTTTCTGGTAATCCTATAGTTGAAAACAAGAAAGGGGCGGATGAGCCCACTAAGGCAGAGGTGAAAAATATGAGTAAAAAAGGAAAAATTCGTGTAGCACTGGGAAGTTTACTGGCACTTACTCTAGTAATTACCTGTGTGGCTGTTTACCAGTCCGGGAGTAAGAGCAGAGCAAATGAGAAAGAATTTGTTAAAGAGAACAAGGAAGATATTGTTGACCAGGCAATAAAAACAGAAGAAAGAGAAGAAGAAACACAAGATGTAACAACCACCGAAGTAGAAGGTACAAGAGAAGTTGAAGATAGCAATGGAGAAACAGAGGAAGAAGTTCCGGCACCAGAACAAGAAACTGAAAATACATCTGCACAGGCTGCACCAGCACCAGAAATAAACTTTACTGAGAGTTCTTTAATGGAATGGCCAGTAAACGGGCAGGTTGTATTAGATTATAATATGGATAATACAGTATATTTTCCAACTTTAAATGTATATAAATTAAATCCAGCGATTGCTATTTCATCAGAAGTAGGTTCACCTGTGGCAGCAGTTGCAAATGGAAAAATTGTATCTGTGGTTAATAACGAAGAAACCGGGCAGACAGTAACAGTGGATATGGGAAATGGCTATCAGGCAGTTTATGGACAGTTAAAGGATGTACCATTTCAGACAGAGGAATATGTATCTGCTGGCAGTGTATTAGGTTATATCAGTGAACCTACGAAATACTACACAAAAGAAGGAGCAAATCTATATTTTGCTTTATCTAAGGATGGAGTTCCATTAGATCCAATGCAATATCTCCCTTAAAAGAATGGGATTCACAAATTTTGGATGTAAGCGTATAATAAACTATGCGGAAAGAAAATCCGCAGCCGATTTTATTATACAGTCAGTACCTTATTTGAGTGAAACACTTTTTATCGGCGGCTTGATATATAGAACGTCATGTCTAAAAGACAAGGCGTTCCTTACATAGATTTACAGGAGAAGAAGATGAATTATACTTATATAGTAAAGTGTAGTGACGGAAGTTTCTATACGGGATGGACCAATAATCTGGAAAAGCGAATTGCATGTCATAATGCCGGAAAAGGAGCCAAATATACAAAGAGCAGATGTCCGGTAGAATTGATTTATTTTGAAGAGTTTCAGACAAAGACAGAAGCAATGCATAGAGAATATGAAATCAAACAGATGAAAAGAGAAATGAAAATAAAACTTGTTGAAAAAGCAGTAGGAAAGAAATTTTAATCATGATTTCCTACTGCTTTTATTATGTTATTCTGTAATTTGTTTTCTAAGATAATGACCTACAATATTAGCAAAATTGGAAATATCGTGGATATAAGCAAAATCTTTACCAAAAATTTTTTTCTCAGCAGCAAGATCTTCTTCATCACCAGCAAATACACCTAAAACAGAAATTTTACGATTTCGCAGTCGGCGAATTTCTGTAGCAGTATCTTTTACAGCAAAATCTAGACAATAAGGAGTCTTTTCTGTTTTCTGGCGGGAATTTGCAGCGATAATATCATTTGGATTTCCATCACTTAATATAATCATTATTTTATTCTCTTGTGGCTGTTTATCAAGACTATCGGCAGCAGCTCGAATAGCAAGTCCATCTCGATTATTAGCAGAACCGTAAAATTCAAAAATATTTTCATCAGCGTCAGAATTGTCAAGATAATCTCGATATTCATTTAAAATGGTATAAGAGCCGAAAGTACAAAAACCGGTTACCCGGTGAGGAATTTCAGCAAGACTTAAAGCTCTGCTTATAATAAATCCCTGTAAAGCTACAAGACTTTGACGCCTTTGTTGTGAGCCACTGGCATCGATTAAGACTTCTACGGCAAAATCAGAATTATCTTGCTGGAGTTCTCGCTTAAAAAGCATGGTATTATCTGTTCGGCCTAAATTCCAAAGCTTTTCTGCACATATTGTACCATACTCACTGTTGCATAGTTCCTTTTCTGTTCTGGTAATCAATGCTCTTTTCAACATATTAGAAAGAGACAGAATATTTTGTCGTGTAAGGAGAAAATTCTTTTTATAGATATGCAAATTTTCTTCTTTTATACGTTTTACATAATCTGTTTTGGCATTGCTTTCTGTTTGATTATGGAGCACTCCCTTTGTAATATGAAGGCGACAGTCTTGGTGTATACCTGTACACATCTGCTTTTGCAAACGCGATTTTTCATTAGGAGGAAGGATGTTTTTTCCATAATTCAGTTCGATATATTTTTCCAGATGTTCGGAAGATTGTTTATCAAGAGCCAGAAGACGAGCATTGGAGGAATCTTTTTTTCCATTATCCTGAGCATCTACATGACCACTAAATAAATTAATAGTTTCTTCTTCGAAAGAAGGAATCGTCTCTTCTTCTCCCTCTTCCGTGTCTTCAGAACCAGATTCCAGTCCATTGGTATCTCTGCTAATGCCCTTAAAATATTCTGCAAATCCTTTTTCATAGGCTGTATGGTATATTTCATCAATACACGTACAGACATCTTTGGCAGAGGTGGTATGAGTCAGTGCATTTATTTTTAAAATTAGAGGTTGCAGCTTTGAATTTATCACTTTTTGGTAGAGTTGGAACTGCAAATAGCAATATTCTAAATAGTCCCAGTCCGTATGTGAAAAACGAAAGGCATCTCTTTTTAAAATATCCCGAAAAGCTTTTCTTCGTATATTTTCAATACCTCTTCGTTCTGTACAGACTTTCTGATAAACAGCACTGTCTATACAGAGTCTAGAGATTAGAAGAAGGACGGAAGGTTCTGCTCCATATTGTATTTTCTTTTTTGTGTAAGCTTCAAGAGTTTCTGCATCAAAATACTTTTGGAAAGCACCTTGTAAAATCATATTATAAAAAGCAGTTTCAGGAGATTTCTGAAGATCTGAGGGGGGGATTTTTACTTCACAATCATAATCTTCACTGACAGTCCACAGGAGATTCTGCAACCGGTTTTCCATCATATTTTCTTTCATTAAAATACATCTCCGCTCTTCCAAGTATCAGGGATACGAGTCATAACAATATCACTGATTAGTTCACGTTCAAAGGTATCAAAGCTTTTATTGGTAATACCCATTTCAATAGCTTCTATAGGCGTTAAGCCGCCATGTATAAGACGAATTGCTCCAATTAGTCCACGCATATCAACTGCTTTAGTGGAAATTTCGCCATTTTTAGCTTTAAGTTGTAAATCCAGAAATAGACCACAAAATTGTTCCAATGCATCTTGTCTGATATTAGGAAAAATATTTCTTAAAATTTGATCCAGACGTTCCATAGAAAGTGGAGGCATATTAATTACCATAAAGCGAGAAACAAGAGCTTCATTTAATTCTTTTGTTCCAGCATATCCATAATTCATAGTGCCAATAAAACGTGTGGCAGGATGCAGGGAAATTTTTTCATATCCTGGTACGTCCATAATTCTGCGATAATCCAGGACCGCATGTAAAACAGCAACGGCATCATTTTTGGCCATATTAATTTCATCAAGAATTCCAAATCCTCCTGAAGCAGCACATTGGTAAATTGGACCTTGTCTTAAAGTGACTTCATTATTTTTAAAAGTATCTGTTCCAATAAGGGTACTGCTATCGGTATTTACATGAAAAGAAATATTATAGGTGGGACGGCCGAAAATCCATGCAAGATTTTCAGCCAGTATATTTTTTCCAGTTGCTTTGTCTCCACATAAAAGGAGATTTTCTCCTTCTAAGATAGCCGTAACAGCCTGTGTGAGAATTTTTGTTCCATAAAAGGGCATAGACGGTTGGGTGAGCCTTGCCTTTAATGAATCAGATAAAGGATATTGACTTTTAAAATTGTCAATACGCGATTGTAAAGTTTCATTGAAATTCATAAAAACGCCCCCTTTTGTAAAATTAAATTACATGTTGAATTTCATAATTATCATTTACTATTACAATATCAGCATATTTGCCAGGAGTAAGAGATCCTACCTTGTCGTATACACCAATACTTTTAGCTGGATTTCTGGTAGCTGCGAATAAAGCAGTAGATTCAGAAATACCAAATTCCATGGCTTTTTTCATACAATCAAAAAGGTTGGTTGCTGAACCAGCAATGGTGCCATCAGAAAGAGAAGCAAAGCAGTCTTTCATGGTAACTTCTTGTCCACCAAGTTCATATTTACCATTTGGCATACCGGTTGCCATCATAGAATCACTGATTAGAACAATACGCTCATCACCGAACATTTTAAAGGTTGTGCGAATTGCAGATGGATGAATATGAAAACCATCGCAAATCAGTTCTACCATACAATCAGGAGTGTCACAGGCAGCACCTACTACTCCAGGATCTCTATGAGCAAATGGTGGCATGGCATTATATAAATGAGTTACGTGTTTTGCTCCCATATCCATAGCTTTCTTGGCACAATCATAGTTTGCGGTAGTATGGCCAATGGAAATAACCACTTCATCTTTTACCTCTTGTATAAAGTCAAAAGCTTTGTCTACATTTGGTGCCAGCGTAACTAATTTAATCTGATTTCCGGAAGCTTCATTGCATTTTCTAAAGAAAGATGCGTCAGGAACAGAAATGTATTCCCCAGCCTGTGCACCTTTCTTTTTAATATCAATCAATGGTCCTTCCATATTGACACCAATAATATGAGCACGTTCTTTAGATGGCTCTACTTTTGTTGCAGTAGCAAAAATATCCATGAGTTGTTCTTTTGCAAGCGTCATGGATGTAGGACAATAAGAAGTTATACCGTGTTCTTTTTCATATTGAAGGATTACTTTTAATCCTTCTACATCTGCATCGCAGAAATCATGGCCTTTTGCACCATGGCTATGAACGTCTACAAGACCTGGTATAACCTTTAAGCCAGAAGCATCAAGAATCGTTTTGTCTGTTACTTCTGCTTCTGAGGCTACAATTTTATCATTTTCTACATATAAATCTTGTTGCAGGAAGGTACCATCTTCCTGAAATACGAAACCATTTTTAATAATCATAATAAATTCTCCCTTTGTATAAGACTAATCGTTATATATCCATTATAAGGAGATGTCAGAATGAAATCAACTCTTTAAAAAGATAATTATTAGGGATTTCGTTTGCAGAGAAAAGAAGAGATTTTTTGGCTTTTTCAGATTATTATATGATATAATCAAAAAATAATGAGAAGAGGAAGGAAAAATTCAATTATGCCAGTAATAGATAATGCAAGATTTACATTTCTGTATATTGATTTATATTCAATGGGAAGTTCTTGGGTATATCCAAAATCTAAAATTCCATATAATATTTTCCGATATATTACAAAAGGAAAAGCAGAGTTTAGTATTAATGGAGAAAAGAATATCGTAGAAGAAAATCAGATAGTTTATATTCCAAATGGTTGTACGATGTCATGTCAGGCCTTAACAGAAAAATTTGAATTTTACAGTATACGTTTTGTTACATCTGTTTTCTATGAAGGTGAAGATGTACTAAAAAAATATTATGGAATTCGAAGAATTACCGAAAATACAGGAGAAGATGTTTATTTTAAAGAAATCTATAAATGGGTAAAATCTTCTCATGTTGCAAGAAACAATTTTGTGAGAGGATATTTAGATTTGTTAATAGGGGCTTTATCTTTGAAAGGAGAAGATGTAAATAAAAGAGAATTAGGAGAATTGGGAGATGAAAAGGATACATTAGAAAAGATGAGAAATAAGGAATATAAAGCAAGCCGCCAAGTTGATTCAAGAATTCAACAAGTGGCGGATTATGTAGTTTTTCACCCTACAGAAAAATACAATCCGGAGAAGATGGCAAATATGGTTTCACTGAGTAAACAGAGATTTAGTAGTTTGTTTAAAGAAAATATGGGAAAGACACCTATGGAATATGTAAGAGAAATTCGTTTAACAACAGCAGCTAGAAAATTATTAATCAGTGATAAAAATATTAATGATATTGCTTACGAAGTTGGATATGAAGATACAAACTATTTTATTCGGGAGTTTAAAGCAGCATTTGGATTTACTCCTAATCAATATAGAAAATCAGCAAAATGAGAGTGTAGTGCTATTATTAAGTGTTGTGACAGTGGAAATGCACAAAAAATATGATAGAATTAATGTATAAGTTGATAAAAAATATAGAAACGTTATCGAAGAAAAAGAAAATGAATCAGCAAATTGCTGTGAAAGGAGTTAGAATGAAAAAGAAATTGGCAATTTTGCTTGTTGGTACTATGGTAGCATCAGGGATGCTTGCAGGTTGTGGTTCAACAGGCGGAAGTAAGGAAAAACAGACAGCAGAAGCAAATGGAGAGTTAAAAGGTGATATTACTTTTTGGCATTCATTTACACAAGGACCAAGACTAGAAGTTATTCAGGAAACTGCAGATCAGTTTATGAAAGATAATCCAGAAGTAAACATTACAATTGAAACATTTTCTTGGGGTGATTTTTATACAAAATGGACAACTGGTTTGGCTTCTGGAAATGTACCAGATATGAGTACTGCTCTTCCAGGACATGTAGTTGAAATGATGGATGCAGAAGCTCTGGTACCTCTTGATGATTTAATTGATGATATCGGACGGGATAAATTTGCAAAAAAAGCTTTGGATGAAGGAGAAAAAGACGGAGAATGTTATTCTCTTCCACTATATTCTCATGCACAGGTTATGTGGTATAGAAAAGATTTATTACAAGAAGCAGGTTTAGAAGTACCCAAGACATGGAAGGAATTTGCTGATGCGGCAAAAACACTTACAAAAGATGGTGTGTATGGATGTTCTTTCCCTTGCGGTTCCAATGATTTAATGGGAACTCGTTTTTTGAATTTTTATGTTAGAAGTGGTGGAGGAAGTCTTTTAACAGATGATTTAAAAGCAGATTTAACTAGCGATTTGGCAATTGATGGTATTAATTATTGGCTGGATATTTATCAAAATTGTTCTCCAAAAGATTCTTTAAACTATGCAGTGTTGGATCAAGCAACGTTATTTTACCAAGGAAAAACAGCATTTGATTTTAACTCTGGATTCCAGATTGGTGGAGTAGAAACAAACTCACCAGATTTAGTTGATCAAATTGATTGTGCACCACTTCCAAAAATAAATGCAGATGACCCAGATTATGGAGCTGAAACATCCAATATTCCTATGGTGGTATGGCAGAATTCAGAACACCCAGAGATTTGTAAAGAATTTATGAAAAAGTTGTATGAAAAAGATACTTACATAAAATTCCTTGAAGCAACACCGGTTGGTATGTTGCCATCTATTGATGGAATTTCTGATACACCAGAATATCAGGCTAATCCTACAGTACAGAAGTTCTCAAATGCAGTAGATGTTATTACAAAGGCAATGAATGAAGGAACAGCTATTGGATTTGAAAAGGGACCAAGCGTTCAAGCGGGACTTTTAACTTCTCAAGGGATTATTGAGAGTATGTTCCAAGATATTATTACAAATGGAACAGATGTGAAAAAAGCTGCAAAGGCAGCAGAAGATAAGTTAAATGAAATTTTTAGTACCGTGCAGTAAAAAATAGTAAAAGCAAAATCTGTCTCGACTCTTCGGAGTCGGGCAGATTTGAAAAAAAGAAAGGCGGCAGTGAACATTGAAAAGAAAAGCAAAAGTGGATTATGCACGTTGGTTTTTTGTCCTTCCTGCTTTGATAATTGTTGGAGTTCTCTTAATATATCCAATTTTTTCTAGTTTATATTACAGTATGACCACAAAACATTTAATCAGAGCATCCTATGATTTTATCTGGTTGGCCAATTATAAAGCAGTGTTGTCAGATCCTAATTTTTATAAAGCATTTTTGACATCTATTGTATGGACTATATGTTCTTTAGCAGGGCAGTTAATTATAGGATTTACATCAGCGTTGGCAATTAATCGTGTAAAAGCAGGAAAAGGTGTTTATAGAACTTTAATGATTATTCCATGGGCCTTTCCTTCTATTGTTATAGCACTTTCATGGAAATGGATTTTAAATGGTGTATCAGGATTTTTACCAAATATTCTTGTGCAATTAGGTATCTGTAGCGAACTTCCCCAATTTTTGAGTGATAATAGTTTAGTATTTTTGACATTAATATTTATTAATGTCTGGTTTGGTGCACCCATGATTATGGTAAATGTTCTTTCAGCTTTGCAGACAATTCCTCAGGATCAATACGAAGCAGCACAGATAGATGGGGCTTCAAAGTTACAGCAATTTTGGCATATAACAGTTCCTCACATTAAAATTGTAGTAGGACTTTTAGTCGTATTGCGTACTATTTGGGTATTTAATAACTTTGATATGATTTATCTTTTAACAGGTGGAGGACCTGCAAATGCAACTACCACAGTCCCGATTTATGCTTATAACATGGGATGGGGAACAAAAATGTTAGGAAAATCATCAGCAGTTACGATGTTGCTATTAGCATTTCTATTGCTGGTATGTGTGGTTTATTTTACAGTTATTGGAAAATGGGAAAAGGAGGATAAGTGATGATAAACAGAAAAGAAAAAATTGGCAATGGTTTATGTCATCTATATCTTATCATACTGTCTGCAATTGCTTGTTTTCCCTTGATATGGATTTTACTTTGTTCAGTGAAAGCTTCTGGAGATTTAACAGCAAATCCCACTCGTTTTTTACCGGAAAAGTTCACATTGGAAAATTTCAGCCATGTTATTCATGATTTGCATTTTGCAGGTAATATTGGCAATAGTGTTGTAATTGCATTATTTACAACTTTAATTGCTATTATAATCTCATCTATGGCAGCTTATGGAATCGTGAGATTTTTTCCAAAGATGGGGGCAATTATGTCAAAAATATTGGTGGCAACATATATGTTTCCACCGATTCTTCTGGCAATACCATATTCTATGGTTATGGCAAAAGCTGGATTAATGAATACAAGAATTGGTTTAATTATTGTATATCTTTCTTTCAGTGTACCTTATGCAGTATGGATGCTGGTAGGATTTTTCAAAACAGTACCGCTCGGTATAGAAGAGGCAGCAAGGGTAGATGGAGCAAACAAATTTCAGACATTTACAAGAATTGTGTTACCTTTAGTTATGCCGGGTATTGTGGCAACGGCTATTTATACCTTTATTAATGCATGGAACGAGTTTTTATATTCTTTAATTTTAATTAACAGTACAGATAAGATGACGGTGTCAGTGGCATTAAAATCTCTGCAGGGTTCAGAAATATTGAATTGGGGAGATATGATGGCGGCATCAGCTATGGTAGTAGTACCTTCCGTAATCTTCTTTATGTTTATTCAGAATAAGATTGCTGGAGGAATGACAGATGGAGCAGTGAAATAATTCAAGAAAATTCAGGAGGTTAGAAGTGAGATGAAAACAGTAGGATATGCAATTGTAGGAACAGGTTATTTTGGAGCTGAATTAGGACGTATTATGAAAGAAGAAGAAGGTGCCCGTATTGTAGCTGTTTTAGATCCAGAAAACGGAGAAACTATAGCAAAAGAGTTAGGCTGTGATGTAGAAACAGATCTGGATACTCTTTATAGCAGAGATGATGTAGATGCTGTAATTGTGGCAACTCCAAACTATCTTCATAAGGAGCCTGTTGTAAAAGCAGCGGAACATGGAGTAAATGTTTTCTGTGAGAAGCCTATTGCTTTAAGTTATGAAGATTGTGATGAAATGGTAAAAGCTTGCCAGGAGCATGGAGTAACATTTATGGCAGGGCATGTCATGAATTTCTTTAATGGTGTTCGTCACGCAAAGAAATTAATTAATGATGGGGCAATTGGGAAAGTTTTATATTGCCACTCTGCAAGAAATGGTTGGGAAGAAGCACAGCCATCTATATCTTGGAAAAAAATACGTGAAAAATCAGGAGGACATTTATATCATCATATACATGAATTAGATTGTGTGCAGTTTCTTATGGGAGGAATGCCTGAATCAGTTACAATGACAGGTGGAAATGTAGCACATCAGGGTGATGAATTTGGTGATGAAGATGATATGTTATTTGTAAATATGGAATTTTCTGATAATCGCTATGCTGTTTTAGAATGGGGATCTGCGTTCCATTGGCCAGAACATTATGTATTAATACAGGGAACCAAAGGCGCTATTCGTATTGATATGTGTGATTGTGGAGGAACATTGAAGGTAGATGGAAAAGAAGAGCATTTCTTAGTACATGAATCCCAAGAAGAAGATGATGATCGTACAAGAATTTACCATGGAACAGAGATGGATGGTGCTATTATGTACGGAAAACCAGGTAAAAAGCCACCAATGTGGTTGCATAGCATTATGAAAAAAGAAATGAAATATTTTAATGGAATTATGCATGGAAATGAAACAGATGAAGAATTTAAACCATTGCTGACAGGAGAAGCAGCAAGAGCAGCTATTGCCACAGCAGATGCTTGTACAAAGTCAAGATATGAAGATAGAAAGGTGAAAATAAGCGAAATTGTAGATAAATAGAGGTGAAAAATGCATAAATGGAAAAATAAAATAATGGCAGTTATATTGACATCCATAGTAAGCATTAGTTCTATGACAGTTTATGCATCAGAAATACAACAAGAAAATGTAGATTACATAGGAAATTCATCTGTACAGGAAGGCTTAATTTTTGAAAAAAGCAACATTGAAATACCAGAAGGACAGAGTTACAGCCTTAATAAAGAAGTAGGAGTTGAGAATATAAAAGAGCTTACTCAAGGAACGGTGATTATATCCTATACATCTACCAGTATGAATGAAATACAGTCATTATTTAGTGTGGGAAATAGTACAGTTGGAAGCCAAGATAGACATTTTCACATATATATAACTAATTCCGGTGTACTAGGTATGGAATTACGAAATACAGATACAGTATTCAAATACAGTTTAGAAAGACCTGCTGCTGTTCGAGCGCTATATAAAGGAGAAAAAGCAGTTAATACGGTTGCATTTAAAGCAGATGCAAAGAGTGGTCAGTATAAATTATTTGCAAATGGAGAATTATTGGCAACACTTGACGAAAAAGCATTTAAGTTCATAAAGGATATATCAGGTGTAGATAATGTTACTTTAGGAGCAACAATGCGTCAGGGTAAGGCTGCATATGGTTTTGGTGGTGCAATTAATAATGTAAAAGTATATAGCAGTGTGCTTTCAGATGAGGAGCTTATAAAAGAGACTGGGACTACAAAACATGGAGAAAATATTTTTTATGCCGGAGATGATACAAAGTCTAATTATTTTAGAATTCCATCATTACTTACGCTGAGTTCAGGAACAGTCATATCAGCAGCTGATGCAAGATATGGTGGAACACATGACTCAAAAAGTAAAATCAATATAGCATATGCAAAAAGTACAGATGGAGGGAATACATGGTCGAAGCCAACACTTCCTTTAAAATTTGATGATTACATTGCAAAAAATATTGAGTGGCCAAGAGATTCAGTAGGAAAAAATGTTCAAATTAATGGAAGCGCATCTTATATAGATCCAGTTCTTTTAGAAGATAAAGAAACAAAAAGAATTTTTCTTTTTGCAGATTTGATGCCAGCGGGAATAGGAAGTTCTAATGCTTCAACAGGATCAGGTTTTAAAGAAATTAATGGAGAAAAATATTTAAAACTGAGATGGCATGAGGATGGAAATACAGCATATAATTACTCTATTCGAAATGATGGGATTATATATAATGATATGACTGGAAATCCTACAGAATATAGTGTAGACGGGGAATATAATCTGTATCAAAATGGGAAATTACTTACTTGTAAACAGTATGATTACAATTTCCAAGGAAGTAATTTAGTAGAAAGCAAAACAGATGTGAATGTAAATATGAATATTTTTTATAAAGATTCTATTTTTAAAGCTTTCCCTACAAACTATTTAGCAATGAGATATTCAGATGATGAAGGAAATAATTGGTCTGATTTAAATATCATTAGTAGTTTCAAACCTGAAAATTCTAAATTTTTAGTGTTAGGTCCGGGAATTGGAAAACAAATTTCCAAAGGACCACATGCAGGAAGGTTAATCGTACCTCTATATTCGAAATCATCGTCGGAGCTTGGATTTATGTATAGTGACAATCATGGAGAAAGTTGGACATATGTTGAAGCGGACAATCGTACAAGTGGTGCTACAGCAGAAGCGCAAATTGTGGAAATGCCAGATGGTTCTTTGAAAACATATTTGAGAACTGGTTCAGGATATATTGCAGAAGTAACAAGCGTTGATGGCGGAGAAAAATGGAGTGAAAGAGTTCCTCTTAATCAAATAAGTACGACATCCTATGGAACCCAATTGTCTGTTATTAACTATTCTCAGTTAGTTGATGGAAAACCTGCAATTATATTATCTGCACCTAATGCAACGAATGGACGAAAAAATGGAAAGATATGGGTAGGTTTGATTAATGATACGGGAAAATCCGGAGTTGATAAATATTCTATTGATTGGAAATACTCATATGCTGTAGATGGACCTCAAATTGGATATTCATATTCTTGTCTCACAGAATTACCAAATAAAAAAATAGGTTTGTTGTATGAAAAATATGATTCATGGTCGAGAGATGAATTACATTTGAAAAATATTTTAAAATATGAAAAATTTACTATTGATGAATTAATTAGTAAGTAAACGAAAAGAGATCGCTTAGTATAAAGAAAATACTAAGCGGTCTCTTTTTGAGTAAATGAAAAATCGAAAGATTAAATAGAACCTACTTTTATTTTTACTACTATTTTTTCTACAGCTTTAGGAGCTTCTGGTGCGATAGCTACCATATGTGCATCACTTGGAAAACAGATCATAAAATCCCCTTCATTTAAAACATAGGAACCATATTGTTTGCCAGTATAGAATCCAATATCTTTATCAGCATCGTAAGGGGTATGTGGGGTAAGAGAAGTTATGTCTGCTGTTGCAATTTTTTCAGAACCTTTTACAATATAGTGTAAATCTATAAAGTTTTTATGAGCTTCAAAGATACATTCAGATTCAGATTTTGTAGTAAAATAAACTGGATTACAAAAAATAGAATTTTCTTTTAAAACAGTATTAGCAGAAGGCATTTTATTCAAATTATGTAAATAATAAAGGATATCGTATAGCTCATTATTATTTTTGTAGTTATTTAGATTTTTAATAGAATCAAATATCATCGTTTATTCTCCTTTAAATTTGTATATTGTTTTGATATAAGGTGTTTTTTAAAGTATCTGCCATGATTTGATATCCTAAAGCGTTAGGATGTAATCCATCATATGTAATAAGACGTACGGAATTGCCTTCATAGATTTTTGTTATAGCAGAATAATAATCTACAAAAATGAGATTATTATGTTTGGCAGTGTTTTCCAGCCAAACATTCATTTCGTTTACATACTTTTTCCGATCTTGTTCATGTAAGAAAACAGGGACAGAAAAAGGAAGAAGAGATGTAATGATTAGGCTAGTAGTACTGGATTTTGCTTGAACAATAATATCAGCAATATTTTGTTGGGCATTTGAAAGGACTATATCATAAGGTTTAGGTTTAAGTTGTTTCCAATAATCACCTTCTAAATCGATAGAGTCGTTAATGCCAATACCTAAAATGCAATATTTAGGATGAAGTTGGAGTGCGTCAACAAAAAAACGTTTTTTTAGGTAAGTGGTGGTATCTCCGGCAATACCCCGATTTATCAGCAGTGTATTTGCTGTTTGAAAGTAGGCATCCAACTCCCAATATTGTGTTATAGAGTCTCCAATAAAAAGAAAATCAGGATTTTTCTTTGCATGAATAAGAGAATGATTTTTAATGTCAAATTCTTTTCTTCGGCTGTCAGCTGCTACATTTTCTGTAAAATATTCTAGACGAGAATATTCATCACTTGTGTTAAACATAAGTAACCCTCCTCATATAAATTATAATATTATTATAAAAAATTGCTTAGCAGTACGATACGGAGAAAAAGAGCAAAAATAGCATAGTACGCTTATCCATGTAAAGTGAAATTGGTTAGCGGAAAAAAGAGTGAAAGAACTTTCTTACATTGTATATAATGATTAATAATATTTTGCATATAAGACAATAATTAGTATAAAATCACAAATGAAAAGAAAGAACTTTCAAAAAAATGTGAAATATTGAAAAAAATTTCATTGATGTTATACTAAGAAATAGAAAGGAAAAACAGTAGAAAGGAGAGTACTATGGAACAGAATTTAGAGCAACTTAAGGGACATTTGATTGTATCTTGTCAAGCATTGCCTCATGAACCCTTGCATTCCTCTTTTATTATGGGAAGAATGGCAAAAGCAGCAAAAGAAGGAGGGGCAAAAGGGATTCGTGCTAATACCAAGGAAGATATTGAAGAAATTAAAAAAAATGTAGATATTCCAGTAATTGGTATTGTGAAACGTGATTATAAAGATAGTAAGGTGTATATTACCCCTACTATGAAAGAAATAGATGAATTGATGGAAGTGAAGCCGGAAATCATTGCTGTTGATGCTACTGTGGAATTGCGTCCAGGTGGAGTGACATTAGATGAGTTTTACCATAATATCCGTGAAAAATATCCGAATCAGCTTTTGATGGCGGATTGTTCTACGGTACAGGAGGCAATTTATGCGGATCAACTTGGCTTTGATTTTATAGGAACAACTCTTGTGGGTTATACGGATCACAGTAGAGGCGATAAAATTGAAGAAAATGATTTCGAAATTATTCGTACAATTTTAAAGAATGTAAAACATCGTGTGATTGCGGAGGGAAATATTAATACACCTGAGAAAGCGAGACGTGTAGTAGAGCTTGGTTGTTATAGCGTGGTAGTTGGTTCTATTATTACCCGTCCACAGCTAATTACAAAATCTTTTACAGAAGAAATGGAAAAAGCAGATATTTAAATGAAGTGTTAAGGAGGAAAAGAACATGGGAAATTTAGAAAAGTATAAGGGAATTATTCCGGCTTTTTATGCTTGTTATGATGAAGAAGGGAATGTGAGTCCAGAACGTATAAGAGCTTTGACGCAGTATTTTATTGACAAAGGTGTGAAAGGTGTTTATGTAAATGGTTCTTCAGGAGAGTGTATTTATCAAGGAATAGAAGAACGTAAGGTTATTATTGAAAATGTAATGGCAGTTGCAAAAGGTAAATTGACAGTTATTAACCACGTTGCTTGTAACAACACAAAAGATAGTGTAGAACTGGCGAAACATTCTGAAAGTGTAGGTGTTGATGCAATTGCATCTATTCCTCCAATCTATTTCCGTCTGCCTGAATATTCTATTGCAGCATACTGGAATGCAATTAGTGAAGCAGCGCCAAACACAGATTTTATTATTTATAATATTCCTCAGCTAGCAGGAACTGCTCTTACTATGAGTTTGTTTGCAGAAATGATGAAGAATCCTAGAGTGGTAGCAGTAAAGAACTCTTCCATGCCAGCGCAGGATATTCAAATGTTTAAGGCAGCAGGAAAAGCAGCGAAAGGTGAATTTATTGTATTTAACGGACCAGATGAACAGTTTGTAGCAGGACGAGCTATTGGTGCTGATGGAGGTATTGGTGGAACATACGGTGTAATGCCTGAATTGTTTTTGAAGTTGAATGATATGATTGCAAAAAATGAAAAAGAAAAGGCAATGGAATTACAGTATGATATCAATGAGATTATTTATAAGATGTGTTCCAGTCATGCAAATATGTATGCAGTTGCAAAAGAAATACTTCGTATGAATGAGAAGTTGGATTTAGGTGGTGTTCGTCTTCCTTTAGAAAATTTACAAGAAGCAGATAAAAGCATTGCTAAGGAAGCGGCTGATATGATAAAGGTTGCCAAAGAAAAATATCTGTAAAAGTTATGAATAATAGGAGATAGAAGGAGCTGGTATATGAAGACATATATATGTATTGATATTGGCGGAACTTCCATAAAATATGGTATAATTAAAGAAAATGGTAAATTTCTTGTTACAGGAGAAACACCAACGGAAGCCATGAAATGCGGTGGTCCGGGAATTATGAAGAAAGTAGAAACTATTATAGAAGGTTTTTTAAAAGAATATGAACCGGAAGGAATTTGTGTGTCTACTGCAGGAATGGTAGATTGTGAAAATGGAAAAATTGTTTATGCAGCTCCACTAATTCCTAATTATACAGGAACAGAAATTAAAAAAAGTTTGGAAGAACAATTTCATTTGCCCTGTGAAGTGGAAAATGATGTGAACTGTGCAGGATTGGCAGAATATTTTAACGGTGCTTCTAAGGAAAGTAAAATTAGTGTTTGCTTAACTGTAGGAACTGGGATTGGTGGTGCGATTCTTATTGATGGTAAAGTGTTTCATGGATTTTCAGGAAGCGGCTGTGAAGTGGGTTATATGCATCTTCCAGGTGGAGAATTTCAGAATATGGGCGCAAGTAGCATTCTCGTGAAGAAGACAGCGGAGTATAAACAGATAAATCCAGAAAGTATTAATGGGAAGTATGTGTTTGAATACGCAAAAAAAGGAGACAAAGACTGTATTCGGGCTATTGAGGAAATGTGCGATGTGTTAGGAATGGGAATTGCTAATATTTGTTATGTAATAAATCCTGAAGTTGTAGTATTAGGTGGAGGCATTATGGCTCAGAGGGAATATCTAAAAGATAAATTAAGAAATAGTTTGGATAAATATTTGATTCCTTCTGTAGCACAACATACCCGTTTAGAGTTTGCTGAAAATAAAAATCAAGCAGGTATGATAGGAGCGTTTTACCATTTTAAAGGAAGGCATTAAGTTTAGAAAGGACAGGGATATGGAAGAATACGAAAAAAATATTGTTCCTCATATTGAGGCTATTTATGAAACTTTTACACCATTAGAAAAGAACATAGCCAATTTCTTTATTCATAATGAGGGAAAAATAGAATTATCATCAAAAAGTGTAGCTAAAAAACTTTTTGTTTCCGAAGCATCCTTGTCACGATTTGCAAAAAAATGTGGATATAAAGGTTATCGAGAATTTATATTTTGTTATGAACAAGGTGGAACTGTAGCAAGTCACAAGCCGGCAAGCGACCATATCAAAATGGTGTTGAATGATTATCAGGAACTTTTGAATAAAAGTTATTCTCTTATGGATGAGGAACAAATGGAACGAGTTGTGGATATTATTTCTACTAAAAAACGAATTTATGTGTACGGTAAAGGTAGTTCAGGACTGGTTGCTATGGAGATGAAACTGCGATTTATGCGTATTGGTGTTAATATTGAAGCTATTACGGATGAAGATATTATGAAAATGAATTCTGTATTGCTAGATGGAGAATGTGCTGTTATTGGGATTAGTGTTAGTGGAAAGACAGAAGCAGTAATTCATTCATTGCAGTCTGCAAAAAAATGCGGAGCGTCAGTAATATTGATGACGTCTTATATTGAGAGAAGATTTCAAAATTTTTGTGATGAAATTGTACTTTTTGCCGTAAAGGCTAATTTAGAAAAAGGAAAAGCCATTTCTCCTCAGTTTCCAATATTAATTATGGTAGATATCCTTTATTCTCATATGTTACGTAGGGATTATTTCCGAAGAGAAATACTACATGAGTCTACATTAGAAGTACTGGAAAGAGATTTTTAGAAATTGTAAAAAATAAAGACAGTCGTTGGATTTCAACGACTGTCTTCTGCTATGCGGAGGAGGTTAATAATTAACCGAAATATCTTTTTAAGAGACCTTCAAATGCTTTACCATGTCTAGCTTCATCTCTAGCCATTTCATGAACTGTATCATGAATAGCGTCAAGGTTAGCAGCTTTAGCAAGTTTAGCAAGTTCTAATTTACCAGCTGTTGCACCATTTTCAGCTTCAACACGCATTTCCAGGTTTTTCTTTGTGCTGTCTGTTAAAACTTCGCCTAATA